>CAYRFC010000017.1:0-23758 GCA_964423365.1 uncultured Oscillospiraceae bacterium | reverse complement strand
AAGACTTGTGGCTGTAGTATACCCTCTTACGGTCCCCCTCTGCAACTTTCACGCCTGCCCAGCCGGGCTATAAATAGGCGGCTTTGCGTTACTTGTTCTTTTTGCCTCCAAACGGCTTTTGTGAACAAACCTCCGTTTTTCCCTCACACAGCAAAGACCGGCCGCCAGAAAAGCACGGCCGGTCTTTGCTGTGTGAGGGTATTTTTCTGTTATTACGCCAAGCTGGCCGCCACGGCGCAGGCCACGGCAGCGCCCGCCAGCGGCCCTGTGCACAAAGCGCGCCCTTGCTTAGCGCATGCGAACGCGTACATCCACGCCCACCCAGCTGTCGCAGCTCGGTTGGTAAAGCAGGGGGTTGATGTCCATTTCCTGTATATCGGGGAAATCCAGCAAAAGCTGGTTCAGCCGCATCAATATCTCTCTAAGCTGGGCGAGATTCGTGGGCTGGCTGCCGCGGTAGCCCGTGAGCAGCGGCGCACAGCGCAGGGCGCTGAGCATGCGGGCGGGGCGGGTGGGGCCAAGAGGAACATGCCCGAACGTGATATCCTCCAAAAGCTCCACCAGCGTGCCGCCCAGCCCCGTAAGGATACAGTGGCCCAGGGCGGGGTCAAAGCTGGCGCCCACAATCATTTCCGGCGCCCCCTTCACCTGCCGCTGCAAATGCAGCCCACGCAGGCCGGGAAAGGCGGTCTTCCACTCCTCCAGCAAAGACTGTACCGCCTCCTCGCTCTGAATGTTCAGCCGCACCCCTCCCTCGTCGGACTTATGCAGGATGCCCGGATGGTCTATTTTGGCCACCAGCGGGTAGGCCAAGCCCTCGGGAAGGGCCTGCCCAAGCCGCCACAGAACCGGCGTTTCCACCGGTATGCCATAGAGATGCAGCAGAGAAAATGCGGTTTCACCGGGCAGGTACTTCCCTGTTGGCGCCTCTGCCAATAGCGCCGCGGCCTGCCGGCGCGCCTTTAGCGGCACCGTGGCACAGGCCGGCTCCTCGCAGGGCGGGCTCTGCCGCATATAGGCCATTATCTGCACCATCTTTTCCGGGAAGGAAAAGGTGGGAATGCCCGCCATCTTCATCTGCTTACGCCCCGCCTCCCCCAGGCTGGGGCCGAAAAAGCAGGCGAACACCGGCAGCCCGCTGGCTTTCAGTGTGTCCGCCAGGGCCGCCGCCACCTCCCCGGTGTCCACCGTGGCCGGCGGCACACAGTTCACAATAAGCACATCGTACAAGCCGCTTGCCAGCATGGCCTGGGCGGCGGCCACATAGTGCTCGGGCGGGGCCGAGGCCACCAAATCCAGCGGGTTGGCGGTGGAGGCCTCCGGCAGAAGCCGCAGGGCCAGCTCCTTTTGGGCCGCCTCGCTTAGCTGAGGCAGGGTGAAGCGGCGGGCCACCAGAGCATCGGTGGTCAGGGTGCCAAGGCCCCCGGCGTTTGACAGGATGCCCACACGGCTGCCGGCAAAGCGCGGCATTTTACACAGTGTGGAGGCCAGAAGAAAGGCATCCTCCAGGGTTTCCACCCGCATCACGCCGCACTGCTCCAAAAAGGCGTCCATCACCCTGTCGTTGGCCGCCAGGCTACCCGTGTGGGAGCTGGCCGCGGCGGCGCCCTCCGCACTTCTCCCGGCCTTCACCATCACCACAGGCTTCGTAACCCGGCGCATCACCTGCTCAAAACGGAAGGGCTCTGGCAGAGATTCCAAATACAGGCAGATGACATGGGTGTTTTCGTCGTCCTGCAAAGCGGGCAGCAGGTCGCAGGGGTTGATGTCGGCCATATTTCCCAGGGAGGCCACCACCGAGAATCCCAGGTCCAGCTCCGTGGCAAAGTCAATCAAGCTGGCGCCCAGTGCGCCAGACTGGGTTAAGAAGGCCACCTGGCCGGGCGGCGGGGTGTGCGAGAGGATGGTGGCGCTGAAATTGACCAAAGGGCTGGTGTTGGCAAGCCCCATGCAGTTCGGGCCCAGCAGGCGCATATTGTAGCGGTCCACAATATCCAGCAGCGCCTCCTCCCGCACCAGGCCCTCGCCCCCAAGCTCGCGAAAGCCCGCCGTGACGCACACCAGCGCCAAAACACCTTTTTGCCCACAGGCCTCGGCCATCTCCAGCACCCCGGCCGCCGGCAGAGAGAGGATACCCAGTTCGGGGGCCTCTGGAATTTGGGCCAGACTGGTGAAACCGGGGCACCCCAGCACCGCCTCGCCCTTCCGGTTCACCACGTAGATGGCGCCGGTATAGTGCATGTCTTTCAGGTTTTGCACAATGGCCTGCCCAATGCCCGGCCGGGCAGAGGCCCCCATGACCACCACGGATTTGGGCGCCAGCAGGGCGGCAAGGCTGCGCTGAAAGCGGGGAATGCGCTCCTGCCAATTCTCCAGAAGCAGGCCCCCTGGGCTGGGGCGGTTCCGGTGATGCAGCAGGCCTGTTTCATCCACCGAATAATGGCCCAGCGCCAACTCCAACACCACCCGCGCCCCCACCAGGCGGCTTTGGGCGTTCACCAGCTTTAAATAATGGCGGAAACGGGCCTCCTCGTCCTCGTGCAGGGTGTAGTCCACCGGCACCCGGGGCGAGCGCAGCAGCAGGGGCCCCGCGTCCAGCTCGCTGGTGGCAATGTGGGCACTGGAGCGCAAATAGTCCATGCCGTGCTGGAACGCGGCCTTGATGCCGTTTGCCCCCGCCAGCAGGCGGTGCCCGCTTTCGTCTGCCACGGCCAAGTCGGCCGGGTGCACATTCACCACCAAATACCGCTGCAGCAGCACGGCCGTGGTGGCCCACACATAGCCGGCCAGCAAAATCATGTCTGCCTGAAAAGGCTCAATCAGCTCCATGGCCTCCGCGTCATATTGGGCGCGCAGCTCCCGGTCCTTCAGCGGCTTGCCATGTGCTTCATAGTATTTTTTTATGTCGATAGAGCGGCAGGGAACACCCGCCTCCTCGGCAAAACGCACAGCCGCGGAGGCGGGGTTATCCGTGAAGATACCCACCACTTCAAAGGGGCAGCCTTCGGCGCTGGCCTCCATTTCCTTTTGCAGCTCCAGCACCTTCCAAAAGGTGTTTCCAGAGCCAGACGTATATCCCAAAACGCGCAGCTTCCCTCGGGCGGTGTGAACCAGGGGCTTTAGCATAGCGCACCTCCTATTTCAAGAATGCCGCAATCGCATCGGCCAGCAGCGGAACGCCGCGCTGGATATCCGCAGTGGAAGGGGTGGAGTAGTTCAGCCTAAAGGCGTTGCAGGGCAGGGTGTCGTCTGCCATGAAAGAGCACCCCGGCACAAAGGCCACCCCTTTCTCTATGGCAAGGCGGGCCAGCTGCATGCTGTCGTAGCCTTCCGGCAGGGTGCACCACAGGAACAGCCCCCCATCCGGGCGGGTGCAGGCCACCCGCTTGTCAAAGCCGGCGTCTATGCCGTCCAGCATCAGCTGGCATTTGTCCCGGTAGATGCCGCGTATCCGCTCCACGTGCGCATCCACGTCATACTGGGTGAGGAAGCGCTCGGTCACCATCTGGAAAAACACATTGGTGTGGCAATCTCCCACCTGTTTTGCCACAATCAGCCGCTGCATAATCTCGCCTGGCGCGCACAAAAAACCTATGCGCATGCCGGCCGAGAGAATTTTGGAATAGGAACCATTGTAGATGACGATGCCCGCCTCATCCATCGACTTCAGCGTGGGGATATCCTCCCCCCGAAAACGGAGCTCCCCGTAGGGGTTGTCTTCCAAAATTAATACGCCGCGCCTTTGGCACAGGCTGTATACGGCTTTTCTGCGCGCCAGGCTCATGGTTTTTCCACTGGGGTTTTGGAAATTGGGTATCAGGTACAGCAGGCGCACGTTTGGCTCCCTGTCCATCGCCGCCTCCAGCTTGTCCGGCAATATCCCCTCGTCGTCCATCTCAAGGCCCACCACGCGCACATTGTGCGACTTGAAGGCGTTGATGGCGCTTACAAAGGTGGGGCTCTCCATCAAAATGGTATCGCCGGGGTTGCACAGCACCTTCGGCGTTATCTCCAGCCCCTGCTGGCCGCCGGTGGTGATAATCACCTCGTCAAAATCACGCCCCACACCGAATTTTTCCCGCAGGCGGCGCTTGGTAATCTCCCGCAGCGGCGTGTAGCCCTCGGTGATGTTGTACTGCAGCGAGGCAATGGGCATATCCCGAAAAATGCCCTCGGAGATTTCGTGAATCTCCTCCACAGGTATAGACTCGGCCGAAGGGCTGCCCGTGGCGAACGAAATGGTGCTGGGGTTTTGGGCAATGATTTTCAATATTTCTCGAATTGCAGACGGTTTTACATTTTTAATACGGTCTGAAAACACATACTCCATCATGCCTCATCCTTTCCGGTTTGCAATGCTTCGGGCCCATTCTGTCAGGATTATAGCCCAGGCCGCCAACATTGTCAATTTAAGTTACAATGAAAGGAAATATCATTTTTCACACAATCGTTTTCTTCTGTTTCGCTTTTGTACGATATTAATGCACATATTATCAAATTTAGTGTCACAAGTTCACAATTTAGAGCAAAATTATTTGTTATAAACAGAAAAAATGGTTTTGATTATTTCTTTTTATTGCAATTTAGATTGACAATGTTATGATATGCATATTAAAATGTTGGTACATCTACGAGGGCATTTCTAGCGAAAGCGGGTGTGGCTGCGAAAATGAAAGAGACGCAAGACCTGCACGCACTGTTCACCCCAAAGGCAATAGCCGTGGTGGGGGCCTCTGAGGAGGAGGGAAAAATAGGCAGCGGCCTGGTGGAAAGCCTGCGCCAGAGCTACCCGGGCGAGGTCTATTACATAAACCCCCGGTACCAAAGCCTCTATGGGCAGCCCTGCTACCCCGGGGTGCAAAGCCTTCCCCGCCCGGTTTCACACGCCATCATCGCCGTGGCGCGTGATTTTGTGCCCGATATTTTGGAGGCGTGTATCGCGGCAGGCATCAAAAACATCGTGGTCATCAGCTCCGGCTTTAAAGAGGCCGATGCGCGGGGCGCAGAACTGGAGGCCGCTTTGGCAAGGCGCTGCAGGGAAGAAAAGGTAAACCTGCTGGGGCCCAACACCCTGGGCTTCATCAACAGCCACCTCCCCTTCAACGGAACCTTTTTGCCGCAGCTTTTCCCACCGGGCAGCATCTCTGTCATCAGCCAATCGGGCGGGGTGGGCATGGCGCTTTTGTCCTCCATGAAGGAGCTGCATTGTGCCCCGGCCAAGTGGGTGGGCGTGGGCAACGAGGCCGTGATAAGCGCGGTGAGCCTGCTGGCCTACCTGGCGGAGGACGCACAGACCAAGGCCATTGCCGTGTGCTTTGAAAGCCTGCAAAATCTGCCCGGTTTTTTGGCTCTGGCCGGGCAGGTGAACCAGAGCAAGCCCGTGGTGCTGCTGCGGGACGGCAAAAGCGGCACGGGTATCCAGGCGGCGGTTTCGCACACCGGCGCCATGGCGCAATCCCCCCGTATTTTGGAAGATATCATAGAGCAATATGGCCTGCTGGAGGCAAATAGCTGCCAGGAGTGCGCCGTGATGCTGAAGGCTCTTTCGCTGGCGGAATGCCCCCGGGGGAACCGTGTGTCCATACTGAGCAATACGGCGGGGCCCGCCATTTTGGCAGCCGATATGCTGGAGCCCGCGGGCGTTAGCCTGCCCCAGCCCTCGCCGCGCCTTACCGCGGAAATGGACGCCGCGCTGGGCCTGCCGCTGGGCCTGAAAAACCCGGCGGACATCTCCTCGGCCGGCTTGCAGCCCGCGCGGTATGGCGCGGCCGCCAAGGGCTTGCTGCAGGCAGACGAGTACGACGCTATGCTTGGCTTCTTTTCCCTGAACCCGCACTTGCTATTGCCCGATGCGGAACTGGCTGCCGCCAGGCAGGCGGCGGGAAAACCCGTAGTGGGCTGCTTTTTATGCGACTGCTTTGCCTTTGCCGCCTATGGCAGAGAGATAGAAAAGCAGGGCATTCCCTGCTTTTGTGACCCGCTGCACGCGGCCACAGCCATGGCCGCCCTGGTGCGGCAGGGCCAAAACCAGCGCAGGGAAAGGGCGGAAAAGTGGACGCTCAGCCAGGCCCAGCGCCAAGCGATAGGGGCCTGCCTGGCGCCCTACAGAGGGCAGAACGCTTTGCTTTCGCAGGCAGATTCCCTGCGCCTGCTGCAGGCGGCCGGGCTTAGGGTAAGCGGCGCGCAGGTGGCCAAAACCGCCGGCGAGGCCGCACAGGCGGCCGGGGCCATGGGTTACCCCGTGGTGCTGAAGGTGGATTCCTGCCGCATCCCCCATAAATCCGACGTGGGCGGGGTGCAGCTGAACATCAAAAATGAGGCGGAGCTAAAGAGGGTGTATGCCGAAATGCACCCCGCCATGCGTAAGCTGGACCCGGCGGCCGAAATAAGCGTACAGCCCATGCTGCCACCGGGCTTTGAGATGATTTTGGGGGCCGTGCGTCTTCCCGCACTGGGGCCTGTGGTCATGGCCGGCAGCGGCGGTGTGTACGCCGAGATTTTTGAGGACAACGCCTTCGCGCTGGCTCCCCTTAGCGAGGCGGAGGCCGCCCGCCTGCTGAAGAAGCTGAAATGCAGCCGGGTCTTGGCGGGGTTTAGAGGAAAACCCCTGGCGGGCGGGGCCGTGAGAGAAAGCCTCTGCCGCCTGGCCGCTTTGCTGGAAGCTTTTCCCTGTATAAGGGAGGTGGATTGCAACCCGCTGAGAGTGTACGAGGACAGGGCCGTTGGTTTGGATGCACGGATTGTGGTGAACGAGGAATAAGCCTGCCTGGCAAGCCGGGCAGAGAATGGGAGGCACCGTATGGGTTTTAGAGAAGAAGGACGGTGGTGGGTGAGCCCCGCCAACTATGCCAAAGAGGTGACAGCGGCGTTCGAGTTTCCGGAAACGATTGAAATTTTGGACACCACCCTGCGCGACGGAGAACAGGAGCCGGGCATCGTGTTCACCATTGAGGACAAGGTGGCCATTGCAAGGCAGCTGGACGAAGCCGGGGTTCACCGCATCGAGGCGGGCACGCCGGCCGCCTCAGAGGAGGACGCCGCCGCCATCAAAGCCATCTGCGGGCTGGGGCTGAGCGCCAAGATATACTGCTTTGTGCGCAACGTGGTAAGCGATATGGACCTGGCCAAGGAGTGCGGTGTGTATGGCGTGCTGGCCGAGGTGCCGGGCAGTGAGCATATGCTGAAGGGCGGAATGGGCTGGACAGCCGAAAAGGCCATTCAGGCGGCCTGCGCTTCCACCAGCCGCGCCCATGAGCTGGGGCTTAAGGTAACCTTCTTCCCCGCCGACGGCTCGCGGGCGGATTTGGATTTTTTGTGCAACACACTGAACGCCATTATTGACGGCGGCGGCTGGGTGGATGCCGTGGCCCTGGTGGACACCTTTGGCGCTTTTTCGCCCGAGGGCGCCGCCCACACCGTGAAGCAGCTGCTTGCACGGGTGGGGCGCCCTGTAGAGGCCCACTTCCACGAGGATTTCGGCCTCAGCGTTGCCACCACCATCGCCGCGCTGAAGGCGGGGGCCAGCGTGGCCCATGTAACCGTAAACGGCATTGGAGAACGGGCGGGCAGCTGCCCCTTGGAGCCTCTTGTGATGAGCCTGCAATGCCTGTATGGAATAGACACCGGGATAAAGGCAGACAAGCTCCTGGCCCTTTCTGCCGAGGTGGCTGTGCGGGCCCAAAAGCCGGTGCCTCCCACCAAGGCCGTGGTGGGCAGCCGCCTGTTTGGCTGGGAAACCGGGCTGCCGGTGGGCTACTGGAAATCGGCCAAGGAGGTGGACCCCCTGATTATGCTGCCCTATATGTGGACCATGACTGGGCAGAACCCACCGCATATCTACATTGGAAAAAAATCCGGCGCGGCCAACATCGCCTTGCTAAACGAGCGTCTGGGCCTTGCCCCCATTGAGGACAAGGACGAGCAAAAGGCGCTTTTGAAGCGCATTAAGGACAAAGCCTATTCCCTGAAGCGGGACCTGACAGATGAAGAATATCTAAGCCTGTACAATTCGCGGTAAAAAGGCAAAGCAGAAGGCATACGCAGGAAGCAGGGGTTTTTTGAAGGGAGGAACAAAAATGGAGAACAAAGCTACAGACCAACTGCAGCAACCAAAACAACGGGAACAATGGGGTGGACGCTTCGGCTTTGTGCTGGCCACCGCAGGCTCTGCCGTGGGGCTGGGCAACATCATGAAATTCCCTTACATGACGGGTAAAAACGGCGGGGCAGCCTTCCTCTTCGTGTATGTGGTTGTGATGGTGCTGGTTGGCATTGTTATGCTGATGTGCGATTTTTTGGTGGGCCGCAATGGCAAGGCAAATGCGGTGCAGGCCTACCGCAAGCTTTCGAAAAAATTTGCCTGGATGGGATATCTGGGCATGTTTGGCGCTGTGCTGGCCCTTTCCTATTATGCGGTGTTCGGCGGCTGGATGCTGTATTATATTGTAAATTCGTTCACCACCCTGGCCACCATTCCCATGGAGGAGGTGGGCGGCTTCTTTGGCGGCTTCATTGGCCAAACCGCACAGCCCATCCTCTACCAGGCCATCTTTCTTGTGTTCACCATGCTCATTGTAATGGGCGGCGTGAGAAAAGGCATTGAAAAGGCCAGCAAAATCATGATGCCGGCCCTGCTGGTGATTTTGGTGGTTCTGGTGTTCCGCGTTCTCACACTTCCCGGGGCCTTCCAGGGCATTGAGTTCTATTTGAAGCCAGATTTTTCTCTCATCAACTTCAGCGTCATTGCCGCGGCGGTGGGCCAGGTATTCTTCTCCTTGAACGTGGGCACCACCGGCATGGTGGTGTATGGCAGCTATTTGTCTGACAAAGAGAATGTACCCAAGGCCACCGGGGCCATCGTCCTCACAGACTTTGTTGTGGCCTTCCTGGCCGGGCTCATTGTCATCCCCAGCGCCTTTGCCTTTGGCGTAGAACCCGGGGCGGGCCCCGGCCTGCTGTTTGTCACCATGCCGGGCCTGTTTGCCCAGCTACCGGCCGGTGGTTTCCTCTGCTTTTTGTTCTTCATTCTTCTGCTTTTCGCATCCCTCACCTCGTCGGTCTCCATTCTGGAAATCTGCGTCCCCTATATCTCCGAGACCTTCCCCAAAATCAACCGAAAAAAGGCCAGTGTCATCGCCACCGCCGCCTGCTTTATTCTGGGCGTGCCCGTAAGCCTGGGCTTCGGCATTTGGGGAGATTTCAGCCTCTTTGGCATGGGCATCTTCGATTTGTATGACAATTTCATCTGCATCATCGCCTATCCGCTTATCGCACTTGGCACCGCCATTTTGGTGGGCTGGGTCTGGAAAAAAGACAATGCCATTGGCGCCATCAGCAACAATGGCACCCTGGTAAGCACGGGGGACAGGCTTGTGCAGCAGGTATGGTTCTTCCTGGTGAAATTTGTGGCACCCGTTTTGCTTTTCATCGTGGTACTCACAGGGCTCGGCATCATCCAATAGAACCCCCTTTTTACAGCAAATTAACAAACTGTAGTTATAGATACGGGAAAAATCAGCCGCTGCATAACAGTTTCTAGCAAAAGCTTGCTGCGCAACCTTTTGAGAAACTGTAATAGGCGATAGCCCCTTCTGCTTATTGGCAAAACCGCAAAAAAGCAGGCAGACCCAAATGGGTTTGCCTGCTTCTTTTTTTCGTATTGGGGCTGCCCGCTGTGCAAAAAGAACCATGCAGAATCACTTAGACAAAGCCGAATGCACCCAGAGAAGCTCTGCCGTTTTGGGCGAGATGTTTTTCCATGTATGTCTTTCGGCGCCACGGTAGTAAAAGGTATCTCCCGGGCGCAGAATAAACGGAGTTTCATCATTCAGCTGTATTTCCAGCACGCCAGTCAGCATGTATATCATCTCTTCGCCATTGTGCGTATGGGGCGTCAGGTTTCCGCAGCCGGGCTCCACCCGGCATAGCACCGGGTACATCATATGGTCTTTTTGCGCAATCAAGGAAACCATCTCCAGCCCCGGGTCATTTTTCAGCTGGATGGGGTCTCCCTCTCCCTTTCGCACCAGCGGTGTTTCCTGGGTGGAGGGCTCCATAAAATACAGGGGGCTTTCGCGGTAAAAGTGGGCCAGCTTGTTCAGGTTGTCCAGCGAAATGTTGGCGTTTCCATTTTCCAGCTTGCTTAAATGGGCAATAGAAATTCCCACCGCCTTGCTCACTTCTTCCAGGGTATAGCCCTGCTGCTCGCGAATTTCTTTCCACTTTTTGCTCAGCAGCTTTTTGGAGTAGAAATTCTCCTTCTGCCTCTCCACATAATTCTCCAGGTCGGAATCATGGCTGACAGGCAGAAGCATTTGGATGGCCTGGGTACCCATGTGCTTCTCAACCGAATACTCTTTAATCTTTTTCAGCATCTCAATGTCGTCAAGTGTGAAGATGCGATAGTTGCTGGCTGAACGTTTCACGGAAATCAGCTGTTTTTTCTCCCAGTTGCGAATGGTGGCAGGCACCACGCCCAGCATTTTTGCCACCTGATTGATGGTGAAGGTGACATGGTCCTCATAATTCATTATGCTTGCATCCCTTTTTCCCATGATGATGGGGTTCTTAAGTAAAATTTTATGGAAAAGAAGACGAAAAGTCAATAATAGATTGCATAATACTTGCTTAAAGGAAAGGGCTTTTTTGCTGTTTTGAAAGAGCGCCGGCGTTTTTGACGTGCAAAAGCGGCCTTCCCCCATTTTTTGTGGCAATATAGCCCTGCGGGGCAAGCCCCGCCCCGCGCCGCCGGGGCACACCGAATATGGAAAGCCCGCCCGCCATGCAGTGCGAAGGCACCACCGGCAGGGCGGGCTTTTTACCTGTGCCCGGCTTGGCGCCTACAAGGCGTCGATGGCGCTGCGTGCCAGCAGCTCGGCCATCGGGCACACCAGCGCGCGGGGAACCTGAAAGCAGCGGTTGTGAAGCGGGTAAACCGGCCCCTCCTTTTCCGCACAACCCACATGATACATGAAGATGGGGGTTTTTTGCGCATACAGGGAAAAGTCCTCCGAGCCCATCTTGAGCTCCTGCTCAATCACCTGGTCATCTCCGAACACTTGAGCGGCGGTTTGTTTTGCCTGAAAGGCAAGGGAGGCATTGTTTTCCAGGGCGGGCAGCGACAGAAGATAGCGGATGTCGGCGGTGCAGGAATGCGCCTTGGCGGTATTCTCCACAGTCTTCGTTATATTGTCTATAATAAAGTCCCTCTGCGCGTTGCAGGTGTAACGGCAGGTGCCTCCCAGCTCCACCGCATCCGGAATGACATTGAAGGAGCCGCCGCCATGGACGGAGCACACGGACAGCACAAAGGGGGCCACCGGGCTGATTCGCCTTGAGGCGATGGTTTGCAGCGCAGCAATAATCTGAGCGGCGGCGCTCACCGGGTCATGGGCTGTGTGGGGAAAAGCGCCGTGCCCCCCTGCGCCTGTAACCGTAATGGAAAAAACCTCCTGCGCCGCCATGATCACCCCACTTTTTACGCCCACCTGTCCTGCCGGAATATCCGGCATTACGTGCACGGAGAACAGGGCTTTCGGTGGAAACCGCTCAAGCACGCCTGTGTTCATCACCATGCTTGCACCGGCAGACACCTCTTCCGCGGGCTGAAAAATGAGAAGGACGCTTCCGCGCAAGGTCTCACGAAGAGACTGCAGGGCAATGCCAGCCCCCAACAGAGCGGCCGCATGGGTATCGTGCCCACAGGCGTGCATCAGCCCCTCTCTCTTGGAAAGCGGGAACTGCCCTGGGTCCTCTGTCACGGGCAGAGCATCGATGTCTGCCCGCAGTGCCACTGTTTCGCCCCCCGTCCGTCCGCGCACCAGACCCACAAGGCCCGTGCCAAGGCCACAGTCCAGCACCTCCACCCCGTGTCCTTCCAGCACCTCCCGGATGCACCGCGTGGTGTCATACTCTTGAAGACTAAGTTCCGGGTTTTCATGAAACCGCCTGGCAAAATCCAAAATCTCCTCTTTATGCCGCAAAATCGTGCTCTTCAGCCTCATAAGTCGCCCCCTTCCTCTCTTTGCGCCACCGCAGCTCCCTTTTGCCCGCCTGCCCGGTTCGCAATTTTCTTCATTCTATGCCACTGCCTACGGCTTTGCAAGGGCAAAATCAACGAGAATTCATACCGAGACAACCCAATTCGACGGGCCGGGGGCGCTTTTCCTTAAAGCTGCATGGTTTTTTCAAATACTTGACTTATTTTCAGATATATTCAGTAAATATGCAAATTTAAAAAAGCATTTAACCACAAAAAAGCAAAAGGCTGTTTGGATATTTTGAATAATTTACAGTACATTTGTTGTAAATTACTGGGTTATTAGAGAACATCTAGACAAATTATGAGAATTAGAATCAGAAAATCTGTCAAAATTCGGGAAACGCAAGGGCAAGAAAGTAATTGACAAATATTAATCTACACGACCATAATGAATACACCGAAAGCGACAATTTTTGACAGGTGGTGGTAGGGGTGGCACAGGACAACCAGTTCATTTTGGAAGTAAACCATGCAGTAAAGCGGTTCAGTGGTTTGGTTGCGGTAAACGATGTTAGCTTCAACGTGAAATATGGGGAGGTGCTGGGGCTGATTGGCCCAAACGGCGCGGGAAAGACAACCGCCTTCAACGGCATAGCCGGGGCAGACAGATACACCTCGGGCCAGGTGCTGTTTGACGGGAAGGACATCACGAAAGTAAGTGCGCACAAGCGCTGTGCGCTGGGCATAGGGCGCACCTTTCAAATCACCAAGCCCTTTGAGAACATGACCGTACTGGAAAACGTTTCTGTGGGCAGCCTGTTTGGTAACGAGCCCAAGGCCAAAACCCTGGGGCTGGCCGAGCTGGACAAAAGCGAGGCTGAGGCCGAGGTGATTTTGCGGGAGATGGGCCTGGGCGACAAGATAGACCTGCTGGCCGGAAAGCTGAATGTGCCGGAGCGTAAGCGGCTGGAGCTTTGCCGGGCCCTGGCCACAAAACCCAAGCTTTTGCTGCTGGACGAGGTGATTGCAGGGCTCAACCCATCCGAGGTGGGGGGCATGGTGGAACTGGTAAAGCAAATCAACCACCGCGGCATTTCCATTTTGATGATTGAACATGTCATGAAGGCCGTGAAGGGCGTGTGCGACCGCATTGCCGTGCTGTGCTTTGGAAAGCTGATTGTGGAGGGGGAACCGGATGAGGTGCTGAACAACCCCGAGGTGGTGGAAGCCTATCTTGGCAAAAGGAGGTGAGCCTATGCTGAAGCTGAATTCAATCAATACCTTTTACGGCGATGTGCAGGTTTTGTACGATGTGAGCCTGGAAGTGAACGAGGGGGAAATGGTGACGCTGCTTGGTGCAAACGGAGCAGGAAAAACCACTACAGTACGTTCCATATGTAATATAAACCCCATACGCTCCGGCGAGATTTATTTCGAGGGCCAGCGTATAGACAAGGTACCCTCGCACAAATTGCCAGCCAAGGGCATTGGGCTCATCCCCGAGGGCAGGCACCTTTTTGCCTCCATGTCGGTGAAGGACAATTTGCTCATGGGTGCGTACAGCCGGAAAAACAAGCATGAAATCACCCAGTCTCTGGAGAGGGTGTATGCGCTGTTTCCCCGGCTGAAAGAGCGGGAACGGCAGATGGCGGGCACTCTTTCGGGCGGAGAACAGGAGATGTGCGCCATAGGGCGGGGCATGATGATTCACCCGAGGCTCATGGTGCTGGACGAGCCCTCTCTGGGCCTTGCCCCAGTGATTGTTGACCAGATTTTTGATACCCTGCGCCTTCTGCGCGAGCAGGAAAACCTGACCGTACTATTGATTGAGCAAAATGCGCAGCTGGCCCTCGAAGCAAGCGACAGGGCCTATGTGCTGGAAAACGGAAAAATGACTATCAGCGGCCCCGCAAAGGAGCTCATGGCGTCGGAGCAAATTCAAAAGGCATATCTCGGGATGTAGCCGGAGGAGGTGGTAGAAAGCATGAATCTGAATATGATTTTAAACCAGACGCTCAGCGGAATCACCTTGGGGCTCTCCTATGCGCTTGTGGGCGTGGGGCTCTCTCTTATCTGGGGCACGCTGAAAATGGTGAATCTGGCACACGGCGAGCTATATATGATGGGTGCCTATTTTGCCTGGATGGCCATACGCCTGGGAGGCCTGCCCGTTATTGCGGGTATCGTCATCGGTCTCATCTGCACCGGGGTGCTGTGTTTGTTGCTGCAGGTCACCACCGTGATGCCACTGCAAAGGCAGAAAAACATGGGCAACAGCCCCTATATTTTAACCATGGGCTTATCTATATTTTTGCAGAACATCGCACTTAGGGTGTTTGGCGAGCGATACCAAAACATCCCCTATTATACCGAGACAAACTTCAAATTTTTAGATGGTCAGGTCACCATAGCCGGCCAGCGGCTTCTCATCATCGGCGTGTCTATTTTCGTCATCATGGCGCTGATGGTGATGATAAAATTTACAAAACTTGGGCGGGCCATACGGGCCACGGCACAGGATGGTGAATATGCCGTGGCCATGGGTGTCAACTCAAAATTCATCTACACCATTACCTATGTCATCAGCGGTTGCCTTGCCGCCGTAGCGGGCATCATGCTTGCGCCCATCTACTCGGTGAACCCCTGGATGGGCATGCTGGTGCAAACCAAGGGGCTGGCCTGCTGCGTGCTGGGCGGGCTGGGCAGCATAGAGGGCGCCATTGTGGGCGGTCTTATCATCGGCATTGCAGAGAGCCTGTCTGTAACGCTGATTGGAACCGCCTGGAAGGATGCGATTGCCTTTGTCATCCTCGTAGCTGTGCTTTGGTTTAAGCCCACGGGCTTGTTCGGCAAAAAGGGAGGTGTGTAGGGCATGAAGCGAACGCAACACATCACGAAGGGCTACGGGTTTCGTGTGGCACTCCTTTTCCTGGCCTTTATGGCCGTGGTGCCCTTGCTCACCAGCGAAAGTTATCTGCTGCACATCGGCATTTTATGCATGATGTACTCCTGCTACTGTATGTCGTGGAATCTCGTCTCGGGCTTTGCGGGCATTTTTGGCCTGGGCTTTCAGGCCCTGGCAGGCATCGGGGGCTACACCTCGGCCCTTTTGGCCATCAATGTGGGCCTTTCGCCCTGGATTGGCACCTTGATTGGCGGCCTGTTTGCCCTCATGGTGGGCGCGCTGTTCTGCATCCCCTGCCTAAAGCTGAAGGAAATGCCCTATATTGCCATTTCCAGCATGTGCCTGGGCGAGTGTGTGCGCCTGGTGGCTGCCAATTTGGTGGATTTAACACGCGGGGAGATGGGCCTCTGGGGCATGGGAGACTTCACCGACATCGGCCCCATTGTGTTCACGGGGGGCAACCGGTCGAGCTATTGGTACCTTGTCATGGCTTTTCTCATCGTGTTTATGCTCGTGGTCAACCGCATTGTCAAATCCCCGCTGGGCCGCTCGCTCAGCGCCATCCGAGACTCGCAGCCGGCCGCGGCCAGCCTGGGAGTGAACGTGGCCCAGACGAAGATCACCATTTATATGATCAGCTCCTTTATGGTGGGAATCATTGGTGGTTTTTATGCCCACTACATGCAAATCATGACGCCTTCCTCGGTGCTGGGCGCCCCAATGATGACCTCCATTGTGGCCATGACACTGCTGGGCGGGCTAGGCACCATGGCAGGCCCCATCATAGGCGCCTTTGCCATCACCATTCTTACAGAGTCTCTGCGTGTACTGGGTGATTACCGCATGGTGGTGTATGGAGCTCTTATCGTGCTCACGGTTATCTTTTTGCCGAAGGGTATATGGGGCACAGTGGGGCCCCGCATTTCCAGCAAGCTATATGCCAAGCGCAAAAGCAAGCAAGATACGCAAAACCAACAAAACAGCAGCCCCTAAATAACCCCCGGAGAGGATTCCGGCAAAAAAAGGAGGAAAAAGAAATGAAAAAACTGTTGTCCCTCAGCCTGGTCTGTCTGCTTTTTGTATCCCTGATGGGTGCCTGCGCACAGCAGGCCGCATCCAGCACGGCCTCCACAGCCCCGGCGGCCGGCACCGCTTCCAGCACTGCCGAGGGCGGCTGGAGTGGCAGCTTCGACGGCAAGGTGAAGGTGGGCGCGGTAGGCCCCCTCACCGGCGCTTCGGCCGAATCAGGCATTGCGGCCCAGCAGGGGCAGCAGCTGGCCGTGGCCGAGTGGAAT
The DNA here is from genome assembly GCA_964423365.1 of uncultured Oscillospiraceae bacterium. Lineage (GTDB taxonomy): Bacteria > Bacillota > Clostridia > Oscillospirales > Ruminococcaceae > JAAYCI01. The sequence goes on along the minus strand of CAYRFC010000017.1, from coordinate 7,578 downwards.
GAAAAGGGCGGCATTGTGCTGGACGGCAAGCACTATGAGATTGAGCTGATTTATGAGGACAGCGCCGGTGCACCGGAAACCGCTGTGGCGGCAGCCGAAAAGCTGCTGGGCGTAGACAAAGTGGATATCCTCTTTGCCGACACCATCATCAGCTCCTGCATTTTGGCCGTAATGGACCTTGCCCCGAAGTACCCCGATGTTGTGTTTTCTACAGTTGAGGGAGTTTCCACCAACATCCCCGAAAAATACGCCTCCGACCCTGAGGCCTATGCAAATTTCTTTAAAGCCTGCTGGTCCTCCGACGCCTACGGAAGAGTGGTGGCAAACAGCACCAGCTATCTTGTGGAAAAGGGCGCCATTCCGGCCGAGAGCAAAACCGTGGCCTATGTGTTTGAGGACACCGACTACGGGCGCAACAACGTGACGGCCGCCGAGGCGGTATTCAGCGAGCAAGGCTGGAAAACCGTGGCCTACGAGCCCTCGGCCCAGGGCAACACCGATTTTTATTCGCAAATTTACAAATTGGTGGATTTGAAGCCGGACATTGTAGTGTCCTGCTTTGTGCCCCAGGCTTCGGGCGTGGCCTATCTGAAGCAGGTTAGCGAGATTGGCGCCGGCTGGACAGACATCGGAATTGTCTATCCCTCGAAGCCCAACTTTTTTGAGGACACCGGCAGCGCAGCCAGCAAGCTGTTCTGGACGCCCATTGAGATTGACTACGGCTCGGAAAAGCTGCTGGAATTTGCAGAGAAAATTGACAAAATGTTTGGCGTCAGTGTGCAAAAATGCCAGTGCTCTGGCTACGATGTGACCAACATGATGTTTGAGGCAGTGGAAAAGGCCGGCACCTGGAAGGCGAAGGAGGGGCTGATTGAGGCCTACGCCAGCAGCCAATACGAGGGCTTGTGCGGCACCTTTGTTTTCGATGAAAACCACTGCGCCCAGGCGGGCGAGGGCTTTTTGAATATGGGTATGGGCCAGGTGCAGGACGACGCCCAAACCACCCTGATTGTGTGGCCAGAGAACATGGCTCAGGCCGACCCGGTACCCCAGCGCTAGGCACAAAACCCGGGCGAAAACAAGACTTCTGCCGTGCAGAGACAGAGCTTTTACAGCCAGATGTAAGGGTTTGCATCTGGCTGTAAAAAACAGTTCTCCTTTTTCCGGGCCGTGTACGCTTGTTTGGACCGTGAATATTTACAAAGGTTGTGGGCTTGCTATGAAAATGAATGCACAAGGGCCCTTGGCGGGGCTGAAAATCCTGGACTTGACCTGCATGCTTTCGGGGCCGCTGGGCACCTGCTGGCTTAGTGACATGGGTGCCAGCGTCATCAAGGTGGAAAACCCGGAAGGGGGCGGAGACTATACCCGCCAGTGCGGCCCCTTCGTGAATGGCTGCAGCACCTACTACGCCACCTTGAACCGGAACAAAAAATGCGTCACTTTAAACCTGAAAACCCAGGCCGGCAAGCAGATATTTTTAGATTTGGTGAAGCAGGTGGACGTGGTGACGGAAAACTTCCGCCCGGGCGTGATAGAAAAACTGGGCCTAGGCTACGAGGTGCTGAAAAGTGTGAATGAAAAAATCATTCTGGCCAGTATTTCCGGCTACGGGGCCACCGGCCCCTATTCCAGCAGGCCCGGCTTTGATGTGATTTCACAGGCCATGGGCGGCATCATGAGTCTCACGGGCTTTGAAGACCAGCCCCCCACGAAATGCGGGCCCTCTATCGGCGATGTGGGCGCGGGCATCGTGTTCACCTCGGGCATTTTGGCAGCCCTGTATTGCATGGAAAAAACGGGGCAAGGGCAAAGGCTGGAGCTGTCACTTGTAGACACGGTGCTGGCTCTGACCACCCAGGACTACATCGACTATGGCCACACAAAGCAGCTGCCCCAGCGCCTGGGCAACAACTACAGCCTGTGGTGCCCATACGGCACCTACAAGGCCAAAGACCGCTACTACACCATTGGTGTAGGCACCGAAAAGCAGTGGCAGGCCTTTTGCGTGCAGGTGCTGCACCGCCCCGAGCTTCTGGATGACCCACGCTTCAACACCCAGCCCGCGCGTGTGAGGAACCGGGCCGATGTGGATGATCTGGTGAACGGGTGGGCCTGCCAGCTTAGGGCCGCCGAGGTGATTGACATACTGAGCGAAGCGGTTATTCCGGCTGCACTGGTCTACGATTTCGCCGACATAGAGGCGGACGAAAACTTCACTGTTCACCGCGAGATGATTCGCCATATGCAGCATCCCACCATCGGCGACTTCAGTTACATCAACATGCCGGTGCGCTTTTCCGAAACCAAACTTGTGGCCCCCAGCCCGGCGGGGGCACTGGGAGAGCACAACACAGAAATTTTGGGGCAGTATCTGGGGCTGGAGGAAGCTACCCTGGAGCGCCTGCAACGCGAAGGAGTTATATGAGCTTTGCGCTAAGGCACTGCCACACACAGAACCGCAGCCGAAGCGCCGGGCAGATTTGCCGGGCCGCATCCCAAAACAGCACGGGGACTGCCAGGTGTTTTCCCGCGTATCTTTTGGAGGAAACGACGGATAAAGAGGCCGGAGACAGGGCTATGAAGGCCTTGGGCGGCGTTGGCCTAATACACATACAACTTGCAAAGGGAGGCAGAGGATGAAAACAGTGATGGTGATGGGCGCAGGCTTCATGGGAAGCGGCATTGCTCAGGTGTGCGCCAGCCACGGCTATCGGGTTTACCTGTGGGATGTGACCTTAACTTTGGCCGAAAACGGAAAAGCCGGCATTCAGGCGGGGCTTGTGAAGCAAGTGGCACGCGGGAAAATAGGCGAGGAGAGAATGCAGGAAATCTTGGAGAATTTGATTCCCTGCACGGAACTGGAGGCAGCCCAAAGCGCCTGTCTCGTCATTGAGGCCGTAGTGGAGGATCTGGCCATAAAAAAGGAGTTGTATCAGAAGCTTGAACCCCACTGCACTGCGGATACTGTCATCGGCACAAACACCTCGTTTATTCCAATCACCCAGTTGGCCACCGCGCTGAAAAAGCCCCAGCGCTTCATTGGTCTGCATTTCTTCGGCCCGGTTTACGCCATGAAGCTGCTGGAGATTATCCGTGGCGAGAATACAAATGAGGCAACCGTGGCCTGGGCCCAAGCGTTTGCCCCCAGCATCGGGAAAGAGAGCGTACTGGTCCAAAAGGATGCACCCGGCTTCATTGTGAACCGCATCAACTTTGCCACCTATGTAGAGGCCTACCGCGTGATGCAGGAGGGTGTGGCCTCCATTGAAGATATCGATAAGGCTCTGCGCCTTGGGCTCAACCACCCCCTGGGCGTGTTTGAGCTGAACGACATGGGGGGGCTGAAAACCGTGCAGGACTGTCTGGCCGTACTGCATGAGCTGACAGGTGATGAGCGCTATCTGCCGGTGCCAGAGCTGGACGCCCTGGTGGCCAAAGGTGAGCTGGGCAGAAAGAGCGGTAAGGGCTGGTACAACTACACAGAATAAGGGCCCAACGCAGAAAGGATGGATTCCATGATTGGAATTAAACGCTATGGAGGATATATTCCCTACCATCGAATTAAGCGTTCGGAAATTGCGAAAGCCTATGGCAAAAAAGCAAAGGAAAATGAAAAGGCCGTGGCCTACTACGACGAGGACAGCCTGACCATGGCTGTGGCCGCCAGCCTAAACGCCGTGACGCAGGACGAGGGCGCCGGGCTGGATGCTTTGTATTTTGCCACCACGAGCGCGCCCTATCGAGAAAAGCAGTCTGCCACACAATTGGCCGCTGTTTTAGACTGCGCGCGCGCGGTGAGAACGGCCGATTTTGAGGGCTCGCTCAAAGCCTGCTCCGACGCCATGCTGGTGGCGCTGGAATATGCCAAAAGCGGGCAGAACAGCCTGGTGGCAACGGCTGATTGCCGCCTGGGCGGCGCGGATGGAAACTATGAGAACACCCTGGGCGATGGCGGTGCGGCTTTTGTCATAGGCGGAGGCGAAGAAGTGCTGGCGCAGTATCTCGGCTCCCACTCTGTCTCGTTCGAGGCCCTGGACATATGGCGCAGCACCGATGATTCCATTGTGCGCTTTTGGGATGTACGGTACAGTTTTTCGGAAATATACAAACCCCTTGTGGGCGAGGCCGTGAAGGGCCTGCTGGAGAAAACTGGGCTGACCCCGGCAGATTTTTCGAAAGTGGCCTGTTACGCGCACGAGGAAAAGCACAGCCTGGCCCTGCTGGCAAAGCTGGGCTTTGCCCCCGGGCAAATACAGCCCTGCCTCTATGACGACATCGGGAACACGGGCTGTGCGGCGGCCCCGCTTACCTTGGTTTCCCTGCTGGAAGACGCAAAACCCAAAGACAAAATTTTGTTTGTCTCCTACGGCGACGGCTGCAACGCCCTGGCCTTCGAGGCCACCGAACAGATATTGCAGCAAAGGCCAAAGCGCAGCCTAAACGCTATGCTGCGCCACAAAAACAATGAGCTATCGTACGGCAAATACCTAAAGTGGAAAGATTTTCTGCTTTGCGAGCCACAGCGGCGGCCGCCGCAAGACCGCTCTTCACAGCCGGATTATCTGCGCGGCTATAAGAAAAATCACGCCATGATTGGCTCACGCTGCACCGCATGCGGCGTGCCCCACTACCCGCCGCAGCGCGTGTGTGCCGCCTGCCACGCGGCCGACCAGATGGAGCCCTGTCATTTCCTTGGGAAAAAAGCCTGGATTCGCACCTTCACGGCAGACGGCCAGTCCTTGTCGCTGGACCCACCCAACAACCTTGTGGTGGTGGAGTTTGCCGGCGGTGGTAAGCTGATGACATTTTTGGACGATTGCAGGAGAGAGGAAATCCGCGTGCGGATGCCCGTGGAGCTGAGCTTCCGCCGTATGTTCCAGGCGGATGGCGTCAACACCTATTTTTGGAAGGTGGTTCCCAGCGAAGAGGGAGAGGAGGCATAGTATGTCAGGCATAAAGGACAAGGTGAGTGTGATTGGAATGGGCTGCACGAAGTTTGGCGAGCTCTTTCACAAAAGCCGCGAGGACTTGATTTTAGAGGCGGTGAACGAGGCGCTGGCAGACGCGAAGCTGGAGATTGAGGACATCGACGCGTTCTGGTTCGGCTCCTTCTACGAAATATGTGGCTACACCATCTCAACGGTGCTCAAAACCCAGTTCAAGCCCGTTACGCGCGTGGAAAACAACTGTTGCACCGGTGCCGAGGCCTTTCGCAACGCCTGCTTTGGCATCACCAGCGGCGAATACAAGGTGGTGATGGCCATTGGGCTGGAAAAGCTGAAGGACAATGGCTACAGCGGCAACCCCATCCCCCCCAGCTATCGCGATGGAACCCTGCCCACCTTCGGCGGCCCCGGCGGCTTCTCTCTGCTGGTTCCGGCCTATTGCGATGCCTACGGCGTAAGTTTTTCCGACATTCGGGAGGCCATGGCACAGGTGGCCCACAAAAACCACTTGAACGGCTCGATGAACCCCAAGGCTATGTACCAGAAGGAGACGCCAATAGAGGCCATCCGCAAATCTCCCATGGTGTGTGAGCCTTATATTTCGGTGATGGATTGCTCCGGTGTATCGGATGGCTGCGCCTGCGCCATCCTCACCCGCACCGAGGATGCGAAATACTATCGACCCGACCCCATGTATGTGAAGTGTGTGGAAGTGGCGGCCGCATCGGGCTTTGGCACCCTTTGCAACGACTATGACTACACCACGGTGCAAGAGACGGTGCATTGCGCGAAAAACGCCTACCGCAAGGCGGGTATCACAAACCCAGCCGAGCAGCTAAGCCTTGTGGAGCTGCACGACTGCTTTACCATTACGGAAATTGTGTTGTATGAGGATTTGCTGCTGAGCGAGCGCGGCCAGGGCTGGCGAGACTGCTTGGAGGAAAAATTTACCAAAGACGGAAAAATCCCCGTCAATATCGACGGGGGGCTCAAGTCCTTCGGGCACCCCATTGGGGCCAGCGGCATTCGTATGATTTATGAAAGCTGGCTGCAATTTCACGAAAAGGCGGGAAAACGCCAGCTAAATGACCCCAAGCTAGGCCTGGCCCACAACCTGGGTGGCTACCCCTGGGAGAACGTAAGCTCGGTCACCATTGTGGGCAAAGAGCCGGGCTGAGCAGTGTGCCATAGACAAAAGCAATGCCTTCCCGCCACAGCGGAAAGGCATTGCTTTTGCCCTGCACCCCTTCTGCCTGCGTTCGCTATATCTATATTTTGTTAATCTGCTCTAATCCACCTGCTGGTTGGCAATGCGTCCCAGCATTTTCAGCGCCATCATGGCCTCCTCGATGCTGGCGGCCTGGTTGTTAAAAATGTTATCCGTCTCCACGTCTGTTCCCAGGTTCCCCTCCAGGCCAATGGGCAATGCCTTGCGATATTTCGAAGGGGAAACCCCCACATAGGACTTAAAAAGCCTGCTAAAATGGCTGATATTCAGAAAACCCAGCCGCGCACTGGTGGCACCCACGTCCCCGCCCGTGTAGGAGAAGAGCTCGGCCGCACGCCGCACCTTGATATAGTTCAAATAGTTGACAATGGTGATGCCCGTCTCTTTTTTGAACACCGAGCAGATATAGTTTCGGCTGTAGCCAAGCTCCTTTGCCAGTGTATCCAGCTTGAATGGCTTTGCGTAGTTACGCTCAATAAATAAAATAATGCTCTTGGTCGTGTCGTCGAAGGTGCTTGTGTCTATATAGCGGGAAGCATTCCGCTTTGTCTCGGCGCAGTTCATTGTGAGGTAGATGAGCATGGCGCTCAAAAAATAATCCACATTGCTTTTTTCCTGCTCACCCTGGTGCATCCAATGGTCGATGATATACCCAAGGCTGGCCTTGACGAAATCGGTGTTGCGAATGCTTGGCTCGATGGTGGTAATACAACTGGCGATATAGGGATCAAAAACAGTGAACTTCACTTCATAGCAAAGGCTGGGCGCCAGGGTGTTCAGCACGGTTTCGTGCAGGCACTGCGGCGGAAAAATAAGACAGTCCCCCTCCGTTTTCGTCAGGTTCTCGCCATCTACAACAAACTCCGTCTGCCCATCCAGCATGTAAAATAGCTGGTAATAGTCGTGCTGATGCTTACGCACATACCAGCCAAGGGGCACCTCGGTCATCTCGGCCCACAAGACCTTTGTTCTATATTGCATCACATATCACCCTCAATGCCAGTGTCACAAAAGCTGGTTTTCTTTTATCATACACCAGAGCGGCCCGGCCACACAAGGGGGCAGCGTGGTTCAGCCACCAAAATTTGCCCCAAAAAGCACCGGGCCAGGGCATACCGGCTATTGGCAATGCAACAATCATTCACCTTGAAGGACGAACCCTTTTTATCCGGCGGCAGATACAATATAAGGGGAAAGCATGGTGCTGCTCCCACCCAAATATGAAACCTGCCGAACGGTTCGCCTGGGACATAAAATGTCGTAGACAGAGAAAAACCCCTATGTCCACCCAAAATAAAACACGTGGGCAAACTGTGGACAAAACCCCTGTTTTGCCCCAAAACGCAAAACCAGCCGCCCATTCACAGGCGACTGGTTCTTTTTCATCACTTGGTATAAAGC
>CAYRFC010000016.1:22747-25353 GCA_964423365.1 uncultured Oscillospiraceae bacterium | reverse complement strand
CTGCCAAAGATTTTTTGGGTCATATCTATGTGCCGGAGGATTTAGACGTGGTGGACTTGACCTAAAGGGTGCCGATACCCTCTGGCCTTTTCTCCGGCTTTCTTTTATAAACGGGAAAAATAAGACCAGAGGGACTGCCCTCTGGTCTTATAGTTTTCTATTCTATTTTTCACTTGTGCTGCCAATTTCGAGCAAATTTCCCTCAGGGTCTGCCACGTAAAAGTTACGGATGCCGAAAGGATAGGTGGTGGGGGCGCCTGCCGGAAATGGCACCCCCAGCTTCGCCAGACGCTCATATTCCAAATCCACATCGGCAAATTTGGGCAACCAAAGGGCGATTTCAAAGGTCTGGTTGATGCCTTTTGGCGGAAGATACGCTTCGCCTATCGTCTTCACAAATTCTTCTCTGCTGTACAGAAATAGGGATAATTCTCCGCTGGCTGTTTCAAAGTCGGCAAAAGGCCCGCCGTTCCATTCTGTTTGAAAGCCCAGTGTGTCTCTGTAGAAGCGAACCATATTTTCCACATTGCCCACCAGCAGGCTTGCCCCCACACGCACTTCTTTTCCCTTCATGGTTCACATTCCTCCCTTGTGCTTCCAAAATCAATTCACCCGGTTTTGGGGGCTGCCGGCTTGGAAGTGCCGCAGGTTTTCCACCGCCACATCCATCAGCCGCTGGCGGCTTTCCCGCGGGGCCCAGGCGATGTGCGGGGTGACCAGGCAGTGGGGCGCGCCCAGCAGGGGGCTGGGGCTGGCGGGCAGCGGGGGCTCGGTTTCCAGCACGTCCAGCCCCGCGCCCGCCAGCTTGCCGCTGTGCAGGGCGGCGGCCAGGGCGGCCTCATCCACCAGCGGCCCGCGCGAGGTGTTCAGCAAAAAGGCCCCGTCCTTCATTCGGCGTATGCTCTCCTCGTTTATGAGGTGGCGGGTGGCCGAGGTGAGGGGGCAGTGCAGGCTCACCACGTCGCTTTGGGCCAGCAGTTCGGGCAGGGGCACCAGCTCGGCAAAGTCAGACTCTTTCACAAAGGCGTCGTGGGCCAGCACCCGCATGCCAAAGGCCCGGGCCAGGCTGCCCGCGGCCTGGCCGATGCGCCCAAAGCCCACTGCGCCAAAGGTTTTGCCCTGCAGCTCCACCAAGGGGCTCTTCCAAAAGCTGAAGTCTGGGCAGCGGGCCCACTCCCCAGCCTGCACGGCGGCGGCGTGGTCGCCCACATGGTGGCAGAGCTCCAGCAGCAGCGCCATGGTGAACTGCGCCACGGCGGGGGTGCCGTAGGTGGGAATGTTGCACACCGGCACACCCTGGGTGGCGGCGGCCTGGGTATCGATGACGTTGTAGCCGGTGGCCAGCACGCCGATGTATTGCAGCTCCGGGGCCAGCGCGGCAATGGTCTCGGCGCTCAGCGGGGTTTTGTTCACAATCACCGCCCCGGCCCCCTTGGCCCGGGCCAGAATTTCGGCGTTGCCTTCGGTGAAGGGGGTGCGGTCATACACCGTCAGCTCCCCCAGGGCCTCAAAGCCCTGCCAGCTCAGGTCGCCGGGGTTTTCGGTATAGCCGTCCAGCACCACTATTTTCATCTCAGCACCCCTCCTTCAGCTTGGCAAGGCCCGGTGCAGCCCCCGCCGCCAGCAGGCCATTGTCGCTGTTCCACAGGTTCATCTGCATCCCGCGCTTCACCCAGGGCAGCAGGGCGTCCAGCGGGCCGAAGTGCACCCCGCTGTATTTGCCGTGCGCTTTGGCGCTCTCCATCACCCTTTCAAAGGCGGCCAGAATCTCGGGGTGGTCAAACTGGTTCAGAATCCCGTAGTCCTGGGTCAGGTCGTTCGGGCCGATAAAGAGCACGTCGATGCCCTCCACGGCGGCAATTTCATCAAGATGTTCCACACCTTTACGGCTCTCTATCTGGCACATCAATATGGTTTCGGCATTGCTTTCCGCCATATACTGCGGGCCGTCCACGGGGCGAAACTCGGTGTGTGGGCGGGAGAGGGAGACCCCCCGGTGCCCCAGCGGGGCATATTTGGCGCAGTCCACCAGCATCCGGGCCTGTGCGGCGTCCTCGGTGTTGGGCAGCAGCAGGCCGCTGGCCCCCATCTCCATGAACTTGAGAGCATATTCCCGGCGCATTTCGGGAATGCGCACCAGCACGGGCAGGCCAATGCCCCGGGCCTCGGCTATGATGTTGGCCACCTCGCGGGTGGTGAAAGCGCCGTGCTCGCAGTCTATGATGAAGTAGTCAAAGCCCGCCACCTGCAAAATGCGGGCGATATCGGGGCTGGCAAAGGTGGTGACCATGGTGCCCAGCACCTGCTCGCCCTGCTGTAGCCGTTGTTTCAGTTGCTTCATGTCTGTTTCCTCCTTGCGCAATTATGGGCCGCCCCGGCAAAGGGACGGCCTCAGCCTGTCGAAAAAGTGCGCATTGCGGCGTCATCTGCAAAACCGCGCGGCAGTTACATATATAATATATGCGCCCTTGCGCGGTTTTTGGCTTCCTTGCACTGCATCTCTTTTTCTCCGGCTGATGTTTCTTGACTCTCTGCGGCTGCCCCGGCAAAGGGACGGCCTTGTGGTGGTATCTGGCGGCTCATACGTCGGCCAGGTTTAGGGTGGT
>CAYRFC010000016.1:0-22647 GCA_964423365.1 uncultured Oscillospiraceae bacterium | reverse complement strand
GGACGGCCTTGTGGTGGTATCTGGCGGCTCATACGTCGGCCAGGTTTAGGGTGGTGATAGAACAGGGGCGGGTGGCGGCATACTGCTGCACCTCCTGCAAACGGGGCAGCGCCATGCCCACCGCACCGCGCTTCATGGCGGTGAGGCTGCCCGCGCAGTTGCAAAAGAGGGCCGCCTCCTCCAAGGGCATGTCCTGCATGACGCAATAGACCAAGGCGGCGGCAAAGGTGTCGCCCGCGCCGGTGGGGTCAATGGCGTCCACCGGGGTGCCGCCCGCCAGCACCACCTGGCTGCCGCTGCACACTGCCGCGCCGTCCTTGTCGCGGGTCAGGGCCACCACCTCCGGGCCCATGGCGCGCAGGGCGCGCAGCACATCGCCCAGCTCGGTTCTGCCGGTCAGATACCGGGCCTCCTCCAGGGTGGGGGAGATGATATCGGCCTCGGCCACGGCGGCCAGCAGGGTGTCCCGCGCGGCGGAGGAACGGATGAGCTCCTTGCGGATATTGGGGTCGAATGACACCAGCACGCCGTTTTCCCGCGCAAAGTGGGCGGCGGCCTGGCAGGCCTCCCGCATGGGGGCGCTCAGCTCCAGCAGCATGCCGGTATAATGCAGGGCGAAGGCCCCGCGCAGGTAGTCCCGGTCAATTTGCGCCGCGCTGTACTGCGAGCCCACCGAGTTCTCACGGTAATATTGGTAGTTTCGCCCCTCCGGCAGGTACTCCAAAAAAGCCAGGCCAATCTGCCCCTTGGCACTGGTGGCCGCGTGGCTCAAGTCCACCCCTTGGGCGGTGATGACATCGTAGGCCATCTCGCTGAGCGCATCCTGCCCAAGCTGGCCCAAAAAACCGCTGCGCCCGGCAAAGGCGGCGGCGGCACAGGCAAAAATGCCCGCAGAGCCGCTTACGGTTTTGATGAGCTCGCCCGCCTCCCGCAGCCGCATATTGGGGCGGGCCGGGATAAAATCAATCAGCAGCTCGCCCAGCACCGCGATATCCCCTAAAGATTTTGCTGGAAATGCATAATTCTGAGGCATGTTTCTCCACTGCCTTTCCTGCGCTGAAAATCTACTAATAATAGAATTATTATTTTCTTGAATTTATCTATAGCATAGCAAATCCCAAAAGCTGTGTCAATGTGGAATACTGCTGAAAAATGCGAAATAATAAGAAGAATCTACAAAAGGGCCGGGCTTGACAGATGGAGAGAAACTGATATAATATTAGCAATTATTAGTTCAAGGGGTGGGAATGGTGAAAAAAGCGACTTCCAGTGATGTGGCACAGCTGGCAGGTGTGTCTCAATCTGCCGTATCGCTGATTCTGAACAACTCCGACAAAATTTCCTTCTCTGGAGACACAAAGGAGCGGGTGCTGGCGGCGGCGGCAGAGCTGGGCTACAAGCTTCCCACGCGCAAAAAGCAAAGCAACAAAAAGCGCTCCCACCTGCTTTTGGTGCTCACCCCCACCCTCACAAACCAGTACTATACCGAGCTGATTCAAGCGGTGGAGAGCCATGCCGACGCCTATGGCTACCGGGTGCTGGTGTGCAGCACCTTCCGCAAGCCGGAGCTGGAAAAGTATTATCTGGAAACCTTTTCCAAAAGCTATGCCGACGGCATTATCTATGCCTTCCACCCCAGCTTTCCGCGCCTGGTGGAGGTGCTGAACCAGACGGTGCCCACGGTGATTATCGGGGAGAAGCAGGAGGATTTGAACGTATGCTCGGTGGAGCTGAGCAACGTGAAGGCGGGCATGCTGCTGGTGGACCACCTGCATGCGCTGGGCCACCGCCGCTTCGCTTTTGTCTCCACCCCGGTGAACCGCTTCACCCTGGCCCGCCGCCAGCGGCTGGAGGGGGTGCGCACGGCGCTGGAGCGCTATGGCATTGGCCCCGAGGGGCTGGAGCTGATTGTGCCGGACAAGAGCACCGAGCAGGACGTGCCCAGCGGCGTGCCCTATGAGTACCACGTGGGCTACCAGCTGGCCCGGGAGCTGCTTCGCCGGGGCAGCAAGGCCACGGCCATCATAGGGGTGAACGACATGACCGCGGTGGGCATAGCCGCCCGCCTGCGCGCCGATGGGCTGTCCATCCCGCAGCAATACTCCGTCTGCGGCTTTGACAACATCTTTGCCTCGGCCATAGCGGCCCCGCCCCTCACCACCATAGACCACCGGCTGATACTGCGCTGCAAGGCAGCTGTGGATATGATTTTGGCCAAGCTGGAGCCGGGCTTTGAGGCCACCATTTCCGCCTCGGCGGTGAACACCATAGAGTATGCCCCAAAGCTCGTGGTGCGGGAATCCACCGGCAAGCCGGAGAGCTAAACGGGGAACCCAAAAGAAATGCGTTTGTTGTCAGTCAAGCGGCATCAGGCTGCCAAAGAAGACCTTTTAGCAGGGAAGGGGGCATGGGGGAGAGGGGCTGCGGCCCTCTCCCCCATTTTAACCATCATGCCTTTTGGCGGGAACAGGATACTATTTTCGGCAAACAAGATCCCTGCCAAAAGGCATGCCCAGCTTGTCAAAAAAGTGGAACACTTTTTTGACAAGCTGATGCGTTTGTTGTAATTCAAACAGCATTTCTTTTGTGAAGGTGCTATACTCAATAAATAAAGAGTCACAAGTGGGTGTGCACAGCACCCTCTGTGCGCCGGGCCGGAATAACTTCTGAAAGGATGATAGAACATGATTCACGCCATCGACCATACAAAAATGGGCAGCAGCGAGCTGGGCTGGCTGCACAGCCTGTTTCATTTTTCCTTTGCCCGCTACTATAACCCAGACAACATCCAGTTTGGGGTGCTGCGGGTGCTGAACGATGACAGGGTGGAGCCGGGCACAGGCTTCGACACCCACCCGCATAAAGATATGGAAATCGTGAGCTATGTGGTGGAGGGCACCCTCACCCATGCCGACAGCATGGGCAACCAGCGCGCCCTGACGCGGGGTCAGGTGCAGTATATGAGCGCGGGCACCGGGGTGCAGCACAGCGAGCATAACCTTGCCGAAGGCCCGCTGCGGTTTTTGCAAATATGGATTTTGCCCGATGAAAACGGCCATGCGCCGCGTTATGGAGACTACCCCTTTGCCTGGGCGGACAGAGAGAACCAATGGTTGCCCCTCGTTTGTGGAGAGGGCGGCAAGGCTCCCATTCACATTCACCAGGATGTGAATATATCGGTGGTGTACCTGGAGGCCGGGCGGGAGATTCGTTACCCGCTGCCGGCGGGCCGGCAGGCCTACCTTGTGCAAATAGAGGGAACCGGAACGGTAAACGGCGTGCCCCTGGCCACCCGGGATGCGGCGGAGGTGACGGAGGAGGCGGAGATTCTGCTGCGCGCAGAGGAGGCGTCCCACTATCTGCTGCTGGATATGAAAAGCTAGATTTTTTTACACACCAAAAGCTTCGGCCGGCCCACGCGTTTCTGCGTGGGTTTTTTGCTGTGGCAAACCGCTTTTATCTGCAGTTTTGGCAGGGGGCTTGTGTAAAACAAAAGGAAGTGCTATAATTCGGGCATAAACAAACATTCTGAATAAGACTGAATCAAAAGGAGAGACGATGGTAAACACGGTGACCCTGAACCCGGCCCTGGATAAGGTGCTGTTTCTGGACGAGCTGACCAAGGGTGTGACCAACCGCCTGCAAGGAACCGAATGGACCATGGGGGGGAAGGGCACCCATGTGTCCATGAATTTGGGCGTGATGCAGATGCCCAGCCGGGCCTTTGGCATAGCCTACGGCCAGACAGGGAAAACCATACTGGAAACGCTGGAGAGCTGTGGGGTGCAAACCCATTTTGCCTACCGCAGCGGTGCGGAAAGCCGCACCAACTACCTGCTGGTGGAGCAGGACGGCACCAGCACCATTCTGGCGGAAAAGGGCGAGACGGCCACCGGGGAGGACACCGAAACCCTGGTGGGCCTGCTGCGGGCGCAGGTGGAGCCGGGGGATTATCTGGTGCTCTCGGGCGATGCCTCCAATTACCCCGACCCGGACATCTACACCCGGCTGATGCGGGAGCTGGCGGCAAGGGATGTGAAGGTGTGCCTGGATGCCAGCGGGGAAACCCTGCGCAAAAGCCTGGCAGAGCCGCTGTTTCTGGTGAAGCCGAACCAGGATGAGCTGGAATGCCTGCTGGGGCGCCCCTGCCAAAAGGAGGAGGAGCTGCTGGCGGCGGTGCGGCAGCTTTATGCCGAGAGCAGGGCCCAGGTGGTGGCCCTCACCCTGGGCGGAGGCGGCTCGCTGGTGATGACGGCGGAGGGGGTGTTCCGCGTGTGGCCGCCCCGGGTGGAGGTGAAAAACACCATTGGCTGTGGGGACGCCTTTGTGGCGGGGCTGGTGTATGGCTTTGCCAGTGGATGGGGCGGGGAGGAAAGCCTGCGCTGGGCCACGGCGGTGTCGGCGGCGGCGGCGGAAACGGCGCTCTCGGTGGGGTTCAGCCTGCCGCGCGCCAAAGCCCTGCAGGCAGAGTGCCGGGTGGAAAAATGGGCAGAGAGCTAAGCAGATAAGAATAGAAAGCAGAACAGCAGTGTAACTTTTACGCGGGAGAAGGAGAAGAAAAATGGCAGAACTATCGTATCAGGACATGCGGGAAACCATGTGCTTCATCGCCAAAAACATCTGGGAGCGCAGGCTGACCAACGCGGCCGGCGGAAACTTTGCGGTGCGTGTGGACGACAACCGGGTGCTGATTACCCCCAGCCTGATGAGCGAGCGAAAGCTCTGTGCGATGGAGCCCCGGGACATTCTGCTGATTGACTATGACCAAAACCTGCTGGAAGGGGAGGGGAAGCTGAGCCGGGAGAGCGACATGCACACCATCCTGCTGCGCAGCTTCAAAAACATCGGCGCGGTAATTCACGCCCACCCCTACAACTGCATGCCCTTTGTCAGCCAGGGCAAGCCCATTCCCAACGTCACCGAGGCCACCATGGGCCGGGGCATGGTGGGCTGCATCCCCTTTACCAAGGCCTTCACGCCGCAGCTGGCGGAAAACGTGTATACGTATTATAATAAACGCAGGGAACTGGCCGAGACAAAGCCCATTGGGGTGATTTTGCCGCTGCATGGTGTGGTGGTGAGCGGCGCGGATATCTTCCATGCGTACAGCATGCTGGAACGCATCGACTGCGACGCCTTCTGCAACCTGAACAAGCATGTGGTGCGCAGCATCATAAACTCCCCCAACCTGGGCGAATTGACCGACCCGGAAACGGTGCAAAGGGGAATAGAGGAATGTATAGTATAGAACGTCAGTCGGAGATTCTCTCGCTGTTAGAGCACAACGAAGAGCTGATTGTGAATGACCTGGCACTGCGTTTTCAGGTCTCCAAGGAGACCATTCGGCGGGATTTGAGCGAGCTGGAAAAAACCGGGGTGCTGGTGCGCACCCATGGCGGCGCCGTGGGCAGCCAGCTGGAAAACGGGCAGAAGCGCTTTGGCGGGGAATATCCCGTCAACGTCCGCAGCATCCGCCAGTTCAAAGAAAAAAGCCTGATTTGCAAATATGCCGCCCGGTTTGTGCGCGATGGGGACATCCTGTTTTTAGACAACAGCTCCACCACCCTGTACCTGCTGCAGCACATCCCCAGCCAGTACCACGTGACGGTGGTGACGAACTCCCTGCGGCTGCTGCACGAGGCGGCCGTTTTGGGCAACACCAATATCCAGTATTACTCGCTGGGGGGCATTTTCAAGCTCAGCAACCTCTCCTGCTATGGAAACAGCACCCAGGAGCATGCCCGCCGGTATTTCCCCAACACGGCCTTTATGTCCTGTGCGGGGATACGGAAGGACGGCATGCTCACCGACACCTCTCTGGAGGAATCGGAAACCAAGCAGATGATGGTGCAGCAGGCCACCCGGGTGGTGCTGCTGGCCGACCACACCAAGTTCACCGCGGCAGGGCAGGTGTACCTGGGCAATTTGTCGGAAAAATTCACCGTGGTTACCGACGGAAAAGCCACCGGCCTGGCCCTGGGCGAGCTGGAAAAAACCGGGGCGGAGATATGCACGGTGTAGCCTCCCGGTAAAGGGGATAAAGAGCATGAATTACCTGGCGTTTGATTTGGGCGCCTCCAGCGGCAAGGCCTTTTTGGGGTGCTTTGACGGCGAGCGGCTGTGCCTGGAAAACGTGCACCGCTTTGCCAACGGCCCGGTGCAGGTGGGGCAGGGCCTTTACTGGAACTACATGGGCATTCACCAGAATATGATGCAGGCGATAGCCAAAGCGGGCGAGCTGGCCGCCGGCCGGGTGGATTCCTTTGGGGTGGACACCTTCTCGAACGATTTTGGCTTTGTGGACAAAGCGGGCATGCTGCTTGCCCCGGTGTTTTGTTACCGGGACAAGCGCACGGCCCGCTGCCGCGAGGCGGTGTATGCCAAGGTGCCGCCGGAGGAGCTGTACCAGATTACCGGCAACCAGATTGCCCCGTTTAACGCCGCCATACAGCTTGCCTCCATGCGGGAGGAGGGCCGGGATTTGCTGCTGGAGCAAGCGGACAAGCTGCTGTTTTTGCCGGATTTGCTCCTGTATTATTTGACAGGGCAGGCCGCCTGCGAGTACACCATCGCCTCGGTCTCCCAGCTCTATGACTGGCGGCTGGGCGGCTGGAGCGACAGCCTGCTGCAGCGCTGGCAGATTCCCCGGCGGCTGCTGGCGGAGGTGCAGAGCCCCGGAACCCTGCGGGGCCGGCTGCTGCACCATCTGGCGGAAAGCTGCGGGGTGCGGGCCTTTCCGGTGGTCTCGGTCTGCCAGCACGACACCGCCTCGGCCTTTCTGGCAGCCCAGGGCCAGGGGGCCATCATCAGCAGCGGCACCTGGGCCATTGTGGGGGCCGAGAATGAGGGCCCCCTGGTGACGGAGCTTGGGCGGCGGCACAACATGGCAAACGAGGGTAGCCTGCCCGGCCACCACCGCCTGCTGTGCAGCCTGATGGGAAACTGGATTTTGCAGGAGCTGCAGCGTGCCTACAGGCAGGCGGGCCAGGCCTTTTCCTTTGCCGAGATGGAGGCGCTGGCCGCCGCAGAGCCGGGCTTCCGCTGGCATTTTGACGTGGATGACGAGTGCTTTTTTGCACCGGGCAACATGCTGGCGGCTGTGCTGGGAAAATGCCGGGCGCTCTATGGCAGCGCCCCCGAAACGCCCGGCCAGGTGGTGCGCTGCGTCTGCGAGAGCATGGCGCTGAAATGCCTTTGGACGCTGGAAAAGCTGGAAGCGCTGCTGGGGCGGAAGCTGCCCTCCATCAGCCTGGTGGGGGGCGGCAGCCGGGACGGGCTGACCTGCCAGCTTTTGGCCGATGCCTCGGGGCGGGTGGTGCTGGCGGGCCCGGCGGACGCCTCGGCCCTTGGCAATATTATGGTGCAGATGATGGCAATGGGAGAACTGGCCGGGGTAGAGCAGGGGCGGCAGCTGCTGCGCCTCAGCTTCCCGCCCCGGGAGTACCTGCCCCAGGCCGCCGGGATGTGGCCGGAAATGTATGGGGCATTTAAGCAGCGGCTGGGGCTGCGGCTATGAAGAGGGCGGTGCATCCCGTGCCCGGTTTTTGTTACCAATTTGTCGTTTTTGCTCCGAAACCGGTAATACTAGCCAAATTTACCAATATGTTTTTGTGAACTGGCACAAACAATATGAATAATTGAGGTTTTGTGTTGACATTTTGCCTGCGTCTGGCTATATTCTTTGTAGGGTGTGCACGGGCACGGAAAACAAGCTGTGTTCATTCCGTGCTCGTGCACGAAACAGTGCCTACCGGCAAACTGTTTTCTTTACAAAAGCGTGTTTCTTATATAAATTAATTATAATATGTTCAATATCTATCTTATATACAAATTTTTAGCGGGGCTGAGGATTTTGCCGATACAGCTGTGCAAACAGGGCAGGCATCCCATTTCTCTGCCATCATAAACAGGCATAAACGGAAGCTGTGAAAAAGACTGTGTTTTTTGTGTCGCGCTGTGCAGCAAGGGAAAGAGAGGCGGAAGGAGAGGTGTCGTTGGGTATGGCGGAGGAAATTAAGATTCAGGCCTGCCAAATTGAAAAGTCGTTCCCCGGGGTGAAGGCCCTGGACCGGATTGACTTTGCGGTGCGTAAGGGGACGGTGCACGTTCTGTGTGGAGAGAATGGGGCGGGCAAATCAACCCTGATGAAAATCATCAACGGCATCTACCGCCCCGATTCCGGGCAGCTATATATAGACGGGCAGCCGGTGCGCATCATGAACCCCATTCAGGCGCAGGCCCACGGCATAGCCATGATTGCCCAGGAGCTGAACTATGTGCCGGAGATGTCGATAGAGGAGAACCTGTTTTTGGGGCGGCTGCCCGTGAACAGGCTGGGCATGGTGGACTGGAAAAAGGTGCGCCGGGACACCCTGCGCTTTTTGAAAGAGCAGGACCTGCCCTACGCGCCGGAGCAGAAGCTGAAAACCCTGACGGTTTCCGACATCCAGATGCTGGAAATCATCAAGGCCATCTCGAACAACGCCGAGATTATTGTGATGGATGAGCCGACCTCGGCCATCACCCACCGTGAGGTGGAGGTGTTGTTTGAGAAAATTGCGCAGCTCAAGGCGCAGGGCGTTACCATCATCTATATCAGCCATAAGCTGGACGAGGTCTTCCGCATTGCCGACGACATCACCGTGCTGCGCGACGGCACCGTGGTGGAAACCCACCCCGCCAGCGAGCTGACCATGGACAGGGTGATAGCCCTGATGGTGGGCCGGGAGATGAAAAACATCTACCCGAAGGAGGAGCTGCCCATTGCCGGGCGGGCGCTGGAGGTGGAAAACCTTTGCAGTGCCGGTGTCTACCAGGACATCTGCTTCCATGTGAGCAAGGGGGAAATAGTGGGCTTTGCCGGGCTGATTGGCGCGGGGCGCACAGAGGTGATGCGCAGCCTGTTTGGGCTGGACCCCATCAGCTCCGGCCAGGTGAAGATAGACGGCAAGCCCGTGAAAATCAAATGCAGCCAGGACAGCATCCGCAACAGTATGGTGATGCTGAGCGAGGACCGGCGGCGCTATGGCATCATTCCCATTCGCAGTGTGATGGAAAATGCCAGCATTGCCAGCCTGGATAAGGTGATTTACAGCGGCTTTTCTCACCGCAAGAAGGAACGGGAAATCGTCTCAGAGTATTTTGCGCGGATGAATGTGCGCACCCCCACCCTGGAAACGGCCATTCAGGCGCTTTCCGGCGGCAACCAGCAGAAGGTGCTGCTGGCCAAGTGGATGATGCGAAACCCCGACATTCTGATAATGGACGAGCCCACCCGGGGCATAGACGTGGGCGCAAAGTTTGAGATTTACAAGCTGATGACCGAGCTTGCCAAGAATGGGAAGGCCATCATCATGGTTTCCTCCGAGCTGCCGGAGCTGATTGGGATGTGCGACCGCATCTATGTGATGAGCTACGGCAGGATAACCGGGGAGCTGAGCCGGGCGCAGTTCTCGCAGGAGGAAATTATGAAATGCGCCACGGGCGCGCAGTAGAAACAAAAGGGCGGCTCACGCCCACTGAAAAGGGGGACCTAAGCAATGAAATCTGGCGGACTGGCGAACAAAGGCTCCAGCATCATGCAAAAATATTCCATCTATCTGGTGCTGGTGGCCATGGTGATTGTGTGCACCATTCTGAACCGGCGCTTCATCTCGGTGGACAACCTCACCAACATCGCCCGCCAGCTCTCGGTGGGCACCATTCTGGCCTATGGCGAGATGCTGCTGATTATCTCCGGTATGATTGACCTTTCGGCGGGCTCTGTGCTGGCGCTCAGCGGTGTGATGGCGGTGAGCTTTTACAAGGCCACCGGCTCGCTCATTGGGGCCCTGCTCATTGGCATTGTGGTGGGTGTGGCCTGCAACCTCATCAACGCCTTTATGGTGACCAACTGCAGCCTGCCGCCCTTTATTGCCACCCTGGCCATGCAAACGGTGGCCCGCGGCATTGCCCTCTTGTACACCAAGGGGCAAAACATCCTGCAGCTGGGCGATTTTGTGGTGCTGGGCCAGGGTGATGTCTTTGGCATTCCGGCCCCGGTTATCTTCCTGGTGGTGGCCACCATTGCCATATGGTATGCGCTGAACCACACGCGCTTTGGCCGCTCACTCTACGCCATTGGCGGCAACGAGGATGCAGCGGTCGCCTCGGGCATCAATGTCTTCCGCAACAAATATAAGGTGTTCATTCTCAATGGTGTTTTGGTGGGTGTGGCCGGTGTGCTGTTCATGTCCCGCGTGAACGCGGGCCTGCCCAATGGCGCCATAGGCTATGAGATGGAGGGGCTGACGGCCACCATCGTGGGCGGCACCAGCTTTTCCGGCGGCGTGGGCACCACGGCGGGCACCCTGGCGGGTGCGTTCATCATCGGCTGTCTGAACAACATCATGAACCTCACCGGCGTGGATTCCTATGTGCAGCAAATCACCAAGGGGGTCATCATCGCCCTGGCGGTGGTCTACGATATTAAATCGAAAAACCGCAAAACCAGAAAGGTGATTGTGCTGGACGAAAAGCCAAAGAGCAACGAGGGAAGCGTCTAGCGGCCCGCCACCGGATATTCCAACACGCTTTCAAACGGAAGGCGTGAAGAATAGAAATGATTTTTGCATAAGGAAGGGGATTTTCACATGAAAAAGGTTTTGTCTCTGCTTGTTGTACTCACCCTGGTTTCCTCTCTGCTGGCCGCCTGCAGCGGCGGCGCTTCCAGCAGTGCCGCGCCTGCCGCCAGCAGCGCCCCCGCCGCCAGCACGGCTGCTTCCTCGGCGGCGCCGGCCGGCTCTGCCGCTGGCGACGGCCAAAGCTACCGCGTGGCCTACATTGCCCGTGCCCAGGCCGATAGCTTTGCCGCCTGGCTGGCCAACGAGATGAAGGCCGAGGCGGAAAAGTACGACGACATCACCCTGGATGTGTTTGACGGGGAGGCCAACGACGAAAAAGAAAACACCATGATTGAGAACGCCATTGCCAACCAGTACGACGCCATCATTGTGCAGGCGAACAACGGCGAAGCACAGCGCCCCTACATTGAAAAAATTGTGGCAGCGGGCATTGTCTGCATCACCACCAACCCCCGCGTGGAAGACATTGCAGGCGCCTCCTCTGTGGACGCCGACCCCTATGAGCAGGCCGCTGTGAATGCCCGTGCCGCCGTGGACCAGGTGCCCGAAAACGCCAACGTGGTGGTTCTGCTTGGGCCTGCCGGCAACTTCCATAGTGGCGCCCGCCGCGACGCGTGGCAGAAGGAATTTTTCGACAAACGCACCGATGTGACCATTGTGGCCGAGGACATTGCCAACTGGAACAAGGATGAGGCCATGGCCCTGATGGAAGACTGGGTGATTGCCCACGGCGCCGTGGATGCCATCATCTCCATGAACGACAATATGTGCGCCGGCGCGCTGGAGGTGGTTTCCGGCAAGCCTGAATTTGCCGAGGTTCTGGCCTACGGCGTGGACGGCACCGCCGAGGCCTGCCTGCTGGTGGCCGAGGGCAAAATGACCTCCACCGCCCTGCAGAGCGCCATAGACCTGGCGGAGCTGAACATGAAGGCCGTGCACGACCTGCTGACCGGCGCCGAGACCCAGGTGGATGTGGACATCCCCGCGCCGCTGATTAGCAAGGACAACGCGCAGGAGTATGTGGACATGTACACCGAGCGTGGCCTGATTAGCTAAGCTGTCTCACATAGATAGGCCGGTGCGCCAAAAAGGTTCGGGTTTTGCGGCGGCAAGAGTGCTTCTGCCTTAAAAAACCCGAGGTGCAAAATGCAAAACCGGCAAACCAGGAGGTTTGCCGGTTTTCTCTACCAAGAGAATGTTACAAAAAAGACAATATGCCAAGAGCACAAAAAATGAAAAGGAGAAGCGCCGCCCCGCTCTTTCATTTTGGGAGAGCCAAAGGGCAGGCCAGTGACAGGTATGGAAAACAGAGCGGCATATATGACCGGGATAGACAAGATGGAAATACGAGAAGCGCCCATGCCCTCGCCCAAGGCGGGAGAGGTGCTGGTGAAGCTGGAATACGTGGGCATTTGCGGCTCTGATGTGCACTATTTCCACGATGGCCGCTGCGGGGATTTCGTGGTGGAGGGCGATTTCATGCTGGGGCACGAGGCCAGCGGCACCGTGGTGGCGCTGGGCGAGGGTGTGGCCACCCACAAGGTGGGCGACCGTGTGGCCCTGGAGCCGGGCATCACCTGCGGGCAGTGTGAGTTCTGCAAGAGCGGGCGCTATAACCTCTGCCCCGATGTGGTATTTCTGGCCACACCCCCGGTGCAGGGCTGCTACGAAAACTACATCGCCTTCCCGGCCAACATGGCCTTCAAGCTGCCCGAGAATATCAGCACCAAAGAGGGCGCGCTGGTGGAGCCGCTGGCCGTGGGCATCCATTCGGCCAACCAGGGCCAGGTGAAGATGGGCGACTCGGTGGTGATTCTGGGCGCAGGCTGCATCGGCCTTGTCACCCTGCTGGCCTGCAAGGCCTACGGCGCCACCGACATCACCGTGGTGGATGTGGTGCCGAAAAGGCTGGAGGTGGCAAAGAAGCTGGGGGCCACCCGCACCATCAATGCCGCCGAAACCGACGTGCTGGCCGAGATGGACAGGCTGACCGGCGGCGCGGGAACCGACAAGGTCTTCGAGACGGCGGGCTCGCCCAAAACCATCGCCCAAACGCCCCACCTCGTCAAGCGTGGCGGCACCATTATTCTGGTGGGCATTGCGGCGCAGGAGGAAATCAGCTTCAACTTTGCCAAAATCATGGCCAAAGAGGTGAAAATAGAGTCGGTGTTCCGTTACCGGAACATCTACCCGCAGGCCATCGCCGCCATCTCCGAAGGGCTGATTGACGTGTCGGGCATCGTCTCGCACGAATTTGCCTTTGCGGACATTCAGAAGGCCTTCGAGTGTGCCATCCAGAACAAAAATGACGTGGTGAAAGCGGTTATCAAGATGGGTTAGCCCTGCCGGCCCATTGTGTGCCGGGCCTCCGGCAGGAAGGAGCAAGGGGAGATGCCATTTCAGGAATATGATGAAAATTTTTCTCTGGCTGGAAAAAATGCACTGGTGACGGGCGCGGCCAGCGGCATTGGCTATGAGATTGCCCGGATGTACCTGCGCAAGGGGGCCCAGCTTGCCATTTTTGAC
Source organism: uncultured Oscillospiraceae bacterium (assembly GCA_964423365.1). Classification (GTDB taxonomy): domain Bacteria; phylum Bacillota; class Clostridia; order Oscillospirales; family Ruminococcaceae; genus JAAYCI01. Next base: position 9,499 of record CAYRFC010000016.1, on the reverse strand, counting down.
AGAAACCCCTGCCCGGCGCTGGAAGGCTATGCCAAGGAGCAGGGGGCGCGGTTCCTCTGCTGTCTTGGTGATATCAAAAAAGAAGGGGATATCCAGGCCGCGGTGGATAAGACTTTGGCCTTCTTTGGGAAAATTGACATACTGGTGAACAGTGCGGGCACCGGCGGCGTAGACCCGGCCGAGACCCTGAGCGAGGAGCTGTGGGACAGGGTGCTGGCCATCAACCTGAAGGGCAGTGTGCGCATGGCGCAGGCCGTGGGGCGCAGCATGCTGCAAAACGGCGGCGGCAAAATCATCAACATGGGCAGCCAGGCCGGGGTGGTGGCCGTTGACCGCCACCTGGCCTACGGCGCTTCCAAGGCGGGCATCATCTATGCCACCAAGCAGCTGGCGCTGGAGTGGGCCAGGCACAATATCAATGTCAACTGCATTTCGCCCACGGTGATTCTGACCCCGATGGGGGCGGAGACCTGGGATACCCCCGAGGGGGAGCTGTTCAAGCAGACCATACCGGCCCGGCGTTTTGGCTACCCGCAGGAGGTAGCAGCAGCCGCCGTCTTTCTGGCCAGCGACGCGGCCAGCCTTATCCATGGCGAAAATTTGGTGATGGATGGCGGCTTTACCATAGGCTGAGCAGCGGCCGGCCCGAAGGAAGCAAAAAAACGAGGAGAAAAACGATGGAGAAACAGAAACAACAGAATCTGGCAGTTTGGGCGGCCAGGCTGCGCCTCACGGCGCTGGAAACGGTGCAGGCGGCGTCCAGCGGCCACCTCGGCGGTTCACTTTCCGTGGCCGATATTCTGGCCGTGCTCTATTTTGAAAAGATGCGTATCGACCCCCGAAACCCGAAATGGGAGGACAGGGACAGGTTTGTGCTCTCCAAGGGGCACTGCACCCCGGCGCTCTACTCTGCGCTGGCGCTGCGCGGCTTTTTCCCCAAGGAGGAGCTGGCGGGCTTCCGCCATATAGACAGCCATCTCTCCGGCCATGCGGAAATGACCGGGGTGCCGGGTGTGGACATGAGCGCGGGCAGCCTGGGGCAAGGGCTCTCGGCTGCGGTGGGAATGGCGCTTTCAGGCCGTTGCTACGGTAAAGAGTATCGGGTATACTGTGTGGCAGGGGATGGCGAAATTCAAGAGGGGCAGATTTGGGAGGCCGCCATGGCCGCAGGCCACTACGGGCTGGACAAGCTGGCCCTGATAGTGGACAACAACGGCCTGCAGATAGACGGCTGTGTGGAGGACGTGATGTCGCCCTACCCCATAGACGAAAAATTCGCGGCCTTTGGCTGGCATGCCATCCAGGTGGACGGGCACAGCATAGAGGCACTCTCCGCCGCGCTGGACGAGGCGGCCCGAACCCCCGGCAAGCCCACCGTTTTGGTGGCCAAAACGGTGAAGGGCAAGGGTGTGTCCTTCATGGAAAACGGCTGCAAGTGGCATGGCAGCCTGCCCTGTGAGGCGGAATTTGCCACCGCCCTTGCCGAGGCGCGGGAAACACTTGCCAGCTTGGAGGGCCGCTAGAATGGGAAAGAAAATAGCCACCAGAGAGGCCTATGGCCGCACACTCTGTGAAATTGGGAAAAACGAAGACATTGTGGTGCTGGATGCCGACCTGACCATCTGCACCATGACCTGCTATTTTGCCAAGGAATACCCCGGCCGCTTTTTTAACGCGGGCATTGCCGAGGGCAACATGGTGGGCATGGCGGCGGGTTTTGCCGCCACCGGAAAAACCGTATTTTGCAACTCCTTTGCCATGTTTTCCGCCGGGCGCTGCTACGACCAGGTGCGCAACTCGGTGGCCTACCCGGGGCTGAATGTGAAGGTGGTGGGCACCCACGCCGGGCTCTCGGTGGGGGAGGACGGCGCCACCCACCAGTGCGTGGAGGATTTGGCCCTGATGCGTGCCATGCCGGGTATGACGGTGCTTTGCCCCTGCGATGCCAACGAGACCGAGGCCATGGTGAGGGCCATGGCGGAGTACAAGGGCCCCTGCTACCTGCGCCTTGGGCGCAGTGGTGTGGAGGATGTGACAAGCGAGATTCCGGGCTACCGCTTTGTGTGGGGGCAGGCCGCCAAACTGCGTGAGGGCAAGGACCTTAGCTTCATTGCCACCGGGCTGATGGTGCAGGAGGCCCTGAAAGCGGCGGCGCTGCTGCAAAAGGAAGGCATTGAGGCCCGCGTGCTGGACATGCACACCATAAAACCCCTGGACAGGGAGGCCGTGCTGGCGGCAGCACGGGAAACCGGGGCCATTGTAACGGCGGAGGAGCACAATGTGCTGGGGGGCCTTGGCGCCGCCGTGGCCGAGACAGTGGCCGAGAGCGACTGGCGGGTGCCGGTGCTGCGCCTGGGTGTGGAGGACTGCTTTGGGCACTCCGGCACGGCGGAGGCACTGATGGAGCGCTATGGCCTGACGCCCGAAAAATTGGCGGAAAAAGCACGGCTGGCGCTGCAAAAAGCGGGCCGATAGAGAGGGAGACACAAATGGAGACAATGCGGGCCAATATTTACGACAAAGCGGGAAGCTGCCAGGTGCGTGAGGTGGAAAAACCCCGCTGTGGAGAGAATCAGGTTATCATCAAGGTGATGAGCGCGGGCATTTGTAAAGGCGCCGACGTGGCGCTGGCACAGGGGAACTTTTTGGCGCGCTTCCCCCTCATCAACGGGCACGAGTTTGCCGGCTATGTGGCCGAGGTGGGCGGGGCGGTTACCCGCTTTAAGGTGGGCGACCGCGTGACCGCCGACAACACGGTGCTGTGTGGAGACTGCTACTACTGCCGGAAAAACCAGCCGCTGTACTGCGAGAATTTCTATTCCCTGGGCTGCAACGGCCCCGGCGGCTTTGCCGAGTATGTGCTGGTGAATGCCGACAAGGTATTTCCCATCAGCGATGCACTCTCTTTTAACGAAGCCTGCTTTGCCGAGCCGGTGGCCTGCGCGGTGCACACCATGGACCAGCTGCAGGTGCAGTTTGGCGATGAGGTGCTGGTCTATGGCTCGGGGCCAACCGGCATGATTTTGATTCAGCTTCTGCTCCACTCAAACGCCAGCCGGGTGGTGGTGTGCGCCCCCAGCCAGGACAAGCTGGACCTGCTGCACAAGCTGGGCTGCACCGAAACCGTGCTGGTGGACAGGAACAACCCCGAAAAGCATGAGGCCGTGCTGCGGGAAATTGCCCCCAAGGGCTTTGACATCATCGTGGACACCACCGCCAATGTGGAGGTGATGGAGAGCTCCATCAAGTTCAGCAAAATGGGGGCCAAGTTCATGCTGTTTGCCCTGCCGCACGAAGGCGTGCGCTGGGCCATCGACCCCAGCATCTGGTTCTTGCGGGAGCTCACTTTGCTCACCAGCTGGGCGCAAACCCACTGCTATGGCCGCGCGGTGGAATATCTGGAAAGCGGCAGGGTGCGGGTGAAGGATTTGGTGACCCACGAATTTGACCTGGCCGACTACGACAAGGGCCTGGCGCTGGCTGCCAAGGGCGGGCCGGGCACCCTGAAAGTGCTGCTGCACCCAAACTATGAATAACAAGCGGCGGCAAAGAGCCGCCGCCGGGAGGTGCTTTTTTTGAGAGAGGCCGTACTTGGCATTGACATCGGAACGTCCGGCTGCAAGACCATCGCCATGGACAGAGAGGGAAATATACTGGCCAGCAGCCTGCAGGAATATCCGCTGTACCAGCCAAAGCCCGGCTGGGCCGAGCAGGAGCCGGAGGACTGGTGGCAGGCCGCCGCAGCGGCGGTGCGCGCCATGATGCCCAAGCTGGACGGCGTGCAGGTGGCGGGGGTGAGCTTCTCCGGCCAGATGCACGGCATGGTGGCGCTGGACAAAGACAGCCGGGTGGTGCGCCGGGCCATTTTGTGGAACGACCAGCGCACCCAGAGCCAATGCGACTTTATCACCCGGGAGGCGGGGGGCCTGCCCGGCCTGCTGGGCTACACAAACAACATGATGCTGACCGGCTATACCGGGGGCAAAATTTTGTGGATGAAGGAAAACGAGCCGGAAAACTACGAGAGGACGCGGGTGGTGGTGAACCCCAAGGACTATATCCGCCTGCGCCTCACGGGCGAAACGGTTACGGAGGTATCGGACGCCTCCGGCACGGGGCTGTTTGATGTGAAAAACCGCCGCTGGGCAGAGGCGCTGATAGAAAAAATCGGCCTGCGGCGGGAAATCTTTCCCCCTTGTGTGGAGAGCACCGTGCAAACCGGAAGGGTGAGCCGGCAGGCCGCCGAGGAGACCGGCCTGCCCGAAGGCACGCCCGTGTTTGGCGGCGGCGGCGACGCGGTGATTTCCATCACCGGCATGGGCATGGCAATGCCGGGCCGGGTGGGCATTACCCTGGGCACCTCCGGCGTGGTGGCCACCTGCCTGCCAGGCTATGCCGAAAACCCGGGCGGCTGCCTGCAGCTTTTTTGCAACAACACACCAGACCGCTGGGTGGCCTTTGGCTGCACCCTGTCTGCCGCGGGCAGCTACCAGTGGTTCCGCAATGCCTTTGCGCCGGGCGAAAGCTATGCGGTGCTGGACGCCGAGGCCGAAAGCGTGCCCGCGGGAAGCGGCGGCCTGCTGTTTTTGCCCTACCTTGGCGGCGAGCGCTGCCCCCTGTTCGACTCTGCCGCCACCGGGGCGTTTCTGGGGGCAAATAGCCTGATGAAACGTCCGCATTTCACCCGCGCGGTGCTGGAAGGGGTGAGCTTTTCTATGCGCCATGTTTATGATATGATAGTGAATGCCTCCCCGGGCCTTGCCCCCCGCGAGATTGTGATAGCAGGCGGCGGCGCCAAGGGCAAGCTGTGGCGGCAAATCATGGCCGACGTATTCGCCATGCCGGTGCACACGGTGTATGGCGGCGCAGAGGGGGGCGCCTTTGGGGCTGCCCTGGTGGCGGGCATGGGCTGTGGGCTGTGGCCCACCGTGGAGGCGGCCATGGCGCTGGCCAAAAGCGAGAGCGAAACCCGGCCCCGGGAAGCCAACCTGCCCACCTATGCGGCCCAGTACCAAAAATACATCCGCATGTATGATGCACTGAAATGGTCTTATGAATAAAGGGGTATTTACCCTGAGCTTGCCGGTCTCGTCCGTTCATGGCGTGTAAACACGCCGCGGCTCTCACTTCGTTGGCAAAAGAACCAGGGCGGCTTCTGCCGCCTTTTTGTGAAGCTGCGTTTGTAAAACAATGCCGAAAAACACTGACAGTGAAAAAAGGAGGCTGCCCGATGCATGCCAATATTCCAAGCGTCCGCCTGGGCGTGATAGCCGTTTCCAGAGATTGCTTTGTTATTTCCCTCTCCGAAAAACGCCGTGCCGCACTGGTGCAGGCCTGCCAGGGGCTGGGGCAGGAGCTGTTTGAGGCCAAAACCACCGTGGAGAACGAGGCCGACATGCTGAAAGCTGTGGCAGAGGTAAAGGAGGCGGGCTGCAACGCGCTGGTGGTGTTCCTGGGGAATTTTGGCCCCGAGACGCCCGAGACGCTGCTTGCCAAAAATTTCAGCGGCCCGGTGCTGTATCTGGCGGCCGCCGAGGAGGAAAACCTGGTGGGGGGCCGCGGCGACGCATATTGCGGCCTGCTGAACTGCTCCTATAACCTGGGGCTGCGGAACCTGCCCGCGGTCATTCCCGAAAGCCCGGTGGGCACCGCCGAAGAGCTGGCCCAGCGGGTGGAGGAGTTCCTGCCGGTGGCACGGGCCATTCTGGGGCTCTCCTCGCTCAAGGTCATCACCTTTGGCCCCCGCCCGCAGGACTTTTTTGCCTGCAACGCCCCCATAAAGGCCCTGTACAACCTGGGCATTGAGGTGCAGGAAAACAGCGAGCTTGACCTGCTGGTGGCCTACCGGGGGCACGAGGCCGACCCGCGCATTCCCGCCGTATGCCGGGAGATGCAGGAGGAGCTGGGGGAGGGGAACTACTACCCCGACCTGCTGCCCCGCATGGCCCAGTTTGAGCTGACCCTGCTGGACTGGATGGAGGAGAACAAGGGCGCCAGCCGCTATGTGGCCTTTGCCAACAAATGCTGGCCCGCTTTCCCCACCGAGTTTGGCTTCGAGCCCTGCTATGTAAACAGCCGGCTGGCGGCACGGGGCATTCCGGTGGCCTGCGAGGTGGATATCTACGGCGCAGTGAGCGAATATATCGGCGCCTGTGTGGGCGGGGGGGCCGTCACCCTGCTGGATATCAACAACACCGTACCCGCCGGGATGTACCAAGCCGAGGTGCAGGGGCGCTACAGCTACCGGCAGGAGGAGCTGTTTATGGGCTTCCACTGCGGCAACACCCCGCTGTGCATGCTGAAAGAGGGCGCGGTGAAGTATCAGCTCATCCAAAACCGGCTGCTGGAAAACGGCGGCGAGCCGGACATCACCCGTGGCACCCTGGAAGGGGATATTGCGGCGGGCGGCATCACCTTCTTCCGCCTACACAGCAACGCCGACACCAGCATGCAGGCCTACATCGCCCAGGGCGAGGTGCTGCCGGTGGCCACGGGGTCCTTTGGCGGTATAGGGGTATTTGCCATTCCGGGCATGGGCCGCTTCTACCGGCATGTGCTCATTGGCAAGCGCTATCCTCACCACGGCGCCGTGGTGCATGGGCACATCGGCAGGGCCCTGTTCACCGTCTTTTCCTACCTGGGCATTTCAGACGTTGAATACAACCGCCCCGCCGGGAATTTGTACCCGGGCGAAAACCCTTTCGCCTAAAAAACGCCATCGTATTGTAAGGAGAGTCTCTATGGGCGCTACCATCAAACAAATTGCAGAGGCGGCGGGGGTGTCCCGCGGCACGGTAGACCGTGTTCTGCACAAGCGTGGCAGTGTGAGCCCGGAGATTGAGCAGCGGGTACTGAAGCTCTCGCAGGAGATGGGCTTTTTAACCAACAAGGCGGGGAAGATACTGGCGGCAAGGAAACGCCCGCTCCGCATTGGGGTGTTCCTGCCCAGCCTGGGCAACCGCTTTTTCGACGCCATCATTCAGGGCTACCGCAAAGCCGAGGAGGAGCTGAAGGATTTTGGCGTGTCGCTGCAGTTCTCTCAGGTGGAGGGCTTTGCCGCCGCAGAGCATATGGTGGCCATTCGGGAGCTGGCGGGCCAAGGCTGCCAGGCGCTCTGTGTCTCCACGGTGGATACGCCCGAAATGCACACCTGCATCAATGAGGTGGCGCAGCGCGGCATAGCGGTGGCAGCGGTGAACACCGACCTGACCGATACCCAGCACCTGTTTTATGTGGGATGCGACTATTTGAGGGGCGGGCGCACGGTGGCCGGCATGCTGGCTCTCATCCGGCCCCGGCCCCTGCACATCCTTGTGGTCACAGGCTCCAGCACCATGCGGGGGCATTTGCAGCGCATCCAGGGCTTTTTGGGTGTGCTGGACGAGCTGGGAATGGAGAGGAAGATTCTGGATGTTCTGGAATGCCAGGACAACGAGGAAATCTCCTACGAGAAAACCCTGGCGGCCTTGCGGCAATACGCCGGAGACATCACCTGCCTGTATGTGACGGCAGGCGGTGTGGAGGGCGTGTGCCGCGCTGTGAAAAAAATGGGGGTAGAGCGGAAATTCCTGATATGCTCCCACGATGAGGTGCCGTTTACCAAGAGGATGATGCAGGAGGGGATTATCAGCTTTACGGTGGGGCAGGAGCCGGAGCTGCAGGGCTACCAGGCGGTGCACCAAATTTTTGAATATTTTCTGCGGGGCTGCCAGCAAAAGCCGCAGAGCATCTACACCCAGAATATCATCCGCTTGCAGCAGGACATGTAGGCTTTTTGCTGGCGATGGGCCAAGCAAACCATAGATGAAAAGGGGTGTGCCTGGCGGCGCGCCCTTTTGTACTTCCATGTCTGATACCCCATGCGGGGGAAAGGGGGCAATCATGGCCTATTTCATGGGCATCGACCTGGGTACCTCCAGTGTGAAAACAACCATAGTGGACGAAAACGGCCACAATATCGCGGTGAGCAGCAGGGGCTATCCGGTGGAAAAAGCGCCGGGGGGTGCGGCGCAGCAGGACACAGAGCTATGGTGGCAAGCGGTGTGCCAAACAGTGCGGGAGGCCTTGCAGGCCTCCGGTCTTGCGCCCGGCCAGGTGGAGGCCCTAGGTCTGAGTGGGCAGATGCACGGCCTTGTGGCGCTGGACGCAGAGGGCAGGCCGGTGGCCCCGGCCCGTATCTGGATGGATGCCTCGGCGGCGGACTATCTGCACAGCCTGCCGCAGGAAAAGATAGCGGAAATCACCCAAAACCGCCCGGCCACTGGCTTTTTGGCCCTGAGCCTGGGGCAGATGCGCCGCGCAGAGCCGGCGCTTTATGCCCGTGTTCGGCAGGTGCTGCTGCCGAAAGACTATATCCGCTACCGGCTGTGTGGATGCTATGGAACCGACTACAGCGACGCCTCGGGCAGCATGGCCTTCAACCCCGTCTCGCTGTGCTGGGCAGAGGAGCTGCTGGCGCTGCTGGGGCTGGACAAAGCCCTGTTTCCCGCCTGCCATGCCGCCGTGGAGACGGCGGGCTGCCTCACCGGAGAGGCGGCCCGGCAAACCGGCCTGCAAGAGGGAACGCGGGTGGTGTATGGCGGGGGAGACAACGCCATGCAGAACCTGGGGAACGGCCTCTGCGCCCCGGGGCTGCTCACCAGCAACATTGGCACCGCGGCGCAGCTGGCAGCCGTGGTGAACCGCCCCGGCTTTGACCCCGGCCACAGGCTGAACACCTTTTGCTATGTGCAGAAAGACCTGTGGTCTATGGTGGGGGCCAGCCTTTCCGGCGGTGGGGTGCTGCAATGGCTGGCACAGGATGTTTTGCACCGCGCCGATTTCGCCCAGATGGACAGACAGGCCGAGACCTGCCCGCCCTGCCCGGGCGGCCTGCTGTTTTTGCCCTATCTCTCGGGCGAGCGCTCCCCCTGGCATAATCCAAAGGCAAGAGGGATGTTCTTTGGCCTGGAAAGAAGCCATACAGACGCCGCGGTCATCCGCAGTGTGATGGAGGGAATTGTGCTCTCGCTGCGCTGCTCCCTGGAAGTGATGCAAGAGGCGGGCCTTGTGGTGCAGCGGGTGGTGGCCTCCGGCGGTGGCGCGAAAAGCGCGCTCTGGGCCCAGATGCAGGCGGATATCTACAACCGGGAGGTCTGCGTGGCGGAAAACCCCGAGCAGGCCTGCCTGGGTGCGGCCATTGTAGCAGCGGTGGGGGCGGGGCGGTATGCCGGTATAGAGGAGGCCTGCACACAAATGGTGCGCTATAGGCCGCAGACGGTGTGCCCCAAACCGGAAAATGTGCACCGCTATGACCTCTACTTCCCGCTGTTTAAGCAGCTCTATGAGGTGAACCGCCCTCTGTTTGCCAGCCTGGCCGCTCTGCCGCGGTAGAAAAGCCCCCGGCTTGGCGCCAAACAGCCGCAGATGCCATTCGTGCATCTGCGGCTGTTTTCTCTACCTATACGCTAAAAGATGGTCTCACCATTCAGGCGATGCGCCTCCAGTGCGGCCAGCACCT
>CAYRFC010000015.1:21587-25414 GCA_964423365.1 uncultured Oscillospiraceae bacterium | reverse complement strand
CAGCGAGGGACTGAGGTGCGGCACCCCTTTTATCAGGATATAGCCCACCAGCGCCAGAAAGGCCGCCGCCGTGAAGGCCGCCGCCAGCCGCACCAGCACAAACAGGAACAGGGAGCTGGGCGGAAGCTGCCAAAATCTGCGTTTTTTCATAGTTTCTCCCTCCGGCGCAAAAGGCTGACGGTGAGGTTGATGAGCAGAATAAAGACAAAGAGCACCACCCCGGTGGCAATCAGCGCCTCGCGGTGCAGGTCGGCCGCGTAGCCCATTTCCAGCACAATGTTGGCCGTCAGGGTGCGGGCGCCTTGCAGCAGCCCTTTGGGCATGCGCGGCTGGTTGCCCAGCACCATCACCACGGCCATGGCCTCGCCCACCGCGCGGCCTATGCCCAGCACCACCGCGGCCAGAATGCCGCTTTTGGCCGCGGGCAGCAGCACAAAAAAGCTGCTGCGCTCGGCGGTGGCCCCCAGCGCCAAAGAGCCTTCAAAGTAGGCCCCCGGCACCGCCCGCAGGGCGCTCTCGCTCACCGTTATCACGGTGGGCAGTATCATAATGCCCAGCAGAATGGAGGCCGTGAGGATGGAGAGCCCGGTGCTCTGGTTGCCAGAGAGCTGGCGCACCAGCGGCACCAGCACCACCAGCCCAAAAAAGCCGTACACCACCGAGGGGATGCCCGCCAGCAGCTCCACCATGGGGCGCAAAAAGCGGTAGAGCCATTTGGGGCAGAAGCGGGCCAGGTACACCGCGGTAAGAACGCCCGCAGGCACCCCCACCACCAGCGCGCCCGCCGTCACGCACAGGCTGCCCAGAATCATGGGCAGAATGCCGTACAGGTTGTTGGCCGGGCGCCAGCTTGTGCCAAACAGGAATTTGAACACCCCTATTTCGGCCATGGCCGGCAGCCCCCCTGCAAACAGGAACACGCAGATGAGGGCGATGGCCAAAATGCTGGCCAAGGCAGCCAACAAGAACACAATTCGCATGCTGTTTTCACGCATTTTTTGCATGAGATGCTCCTTAATTCTCTCCATGTGAAAACCGGCCGAGCGGCAAGCGCCCCGGGAGTGACGTTTGCACTGCTCCGGCCGGAAAAACCGCCGGGCAGGGCTTGGTTGCCCTGCCCGGCGCAGTTTTACCTCTTATGAGCTATGCCTAGGCCACGGCGTCCCAGCTGGTGGCCTCGCCCACAAACACGGCCTTCACCTGCTCGCTGGTCAGGGCGGTGCCGGGGTTTGCGTTGTTCACAATCACGGCAATGCCGTCGGTGGCAATCACGGTGGCGGTCAGGCCCGCCTCCAGCTCGCTGTCCTTCAGCTCACGGCTGGCCATGCCGATATCGGCAATGCCCTCAATGGCGGCGTTCACACCGGTGCTGCTGTCGCTTTGCTGAATTTCAATCTCCGCGCCGGGGTTCACCACCAGGTAGGCCTCTTTCAGCTTTTCCATCACCGGGGCCACCGAGGAGGAGCCGGCCACCACCACCTTGCCGCTGGGCTTCTGGCCCGCATAGGCTGCGGCGTTATCCATGGAGATATAGCCATTTTCCTCCACCACGGCCTGCCCCTCGCTGGAGAGGATGAAATTCAGGAAGTCCTGCGCCACTTCGGAAAGCCCGTCTTTGGTGGCCACGTTAAAGGGGCGGGCAATGGCGTAGCTGCCGTCCTTCACCGTCTCCACGCTGGGGGCCGCACCGTCAATTTCCAGGGCCTTCACGGTGTCGTTCAAGGAGCCCAGCGAGATGTAGCCAATGGCGTAGGGGTCGCCGGCCACGGTGGTCATCATGATGGAGGTGCTGTTCACGGTCACGGCGTCCAGGGTGGTGTTGTCCATCTTGGTGCCGTCGTCCAGCTTTTCCTCCACACCAAACAGCTCAATAAAAGCGCCCCGGGTGCCGCTGCCGTCCTCGCGGGATACCACGGTGATGGGGGTGGCGGCGCTCCAGTCGCCCGCTGCGGGGGCGCTGCTGGCAGCCGGGCTTGTGGCCTCTGTGCCGGCAGCGGGGCTTGTGGCGGGGGATGCCGAGGAGGAGCCGCTGCTGCACCCGGCCAGCAGGGCCAGGCTCAGGGCGGTGGCGGTCATCAGGCTTGCAATCTTTTTCATGGTGTCTCCTTTTGTCCTTCTCACAGGAAGCTTTGTAAAATTCTTGTCTGCAAGGGCATTCTAGCAGGGCAATATCAAATGGCGGGCAAAGAAATGTAAAATCCATGTAAAATGCCAAATGGTAAATCCCATCCTGCCATATCTTTCGTTTTTACGCACAAAAAAATCTCCACGGCTGGCAGAAGGCCGTGGAGAAAAAAATACTTTACTTTGTTTTTACCGTTTTTACACAAAAGCCACCGGGTGCGGCGGGCGGCCGGCTTGCCAAAAACCCACCTGCTACAGCAAAAACTCTGCGGTTGCACGCGCCTCGCTGCGGTAGGCCGGGTCGGCCATTTTTTTGTCTTCCTTTAGTATATGGTTCAGCAGCCAGTGCATCAAATAGTCGGCCAGCTTCTTCACCTTGTCCCGGTCATAGTCGGTGCGAATCAGGTCAATCTCCATCTCCCGTATGGTGTCAATAAAGGCCTTGTGCATCTTGCGGTGCTCCTCCATGCCGGTGAAGCCAATCGAGGCCTGGTACATTTCCTCGGTGTTAAAATGCACCACCACATAGTTTTTCAGGAATTTCACCGTCTCCTCATAGCCCTTCTTCTGGCTCTCCTCGGGGGGCTTGTTCAGCTCACACAGCAGGTCCTCCAGGGTTAGCACCAGCTGCTTGTGCTGGCTGTCTATCTGGGTGTTCCCCACCTTGTAGTCCGCTTTCCACATCACTCATTCCACCTGCCTTTTCACAGAAAACACCAGATGCGGCATCTCCATCCCATAGTATTGCTTCACCAGGCGCCCGCGCACCAGCATTCCATTGCGTATGGCCACATTCATGGAGGGCAGGTTTGTGTCGCGGATGATGGAGAATACCTCCGCAAGGCCCAGCCTGCCAAAGGCATGGTCGCGGCTGGCGCGGGCTGCCTCGGTGGCATAGCCCCGGTGCCAGAAGCGGCGTGCAAAAAGGTAGCCCACCTCGGGCACCTGCTGCGCCCCCCAGCTTTGCCAGCTAAGGCCGCACTGCCCTATCATCTCCCCGCCCTCCCGCAGGCAGGCGGCCCACAGGCCAAAGCCATGCTCGCGGTAGCGCCGCTGCTGGCGCTCCAGCCACCCGCGCACCTCCTCCTCAGAGAAGGCGTGCTCGTAGGCGGCCATGGCCACAGGGTCTTGCAATATCCGGCGCAGGCCGGGCAGGTCTCCCTCGTCCATCTCGCGCAAAACAAGGCGCGGTGTCTCTAAAATCTCTCCCATGGGAATCAGTGCATGTTTTTCGGGGTCACGTCTTGATAGTAGGTGCCGTAGGCCACCTCCAGGCCCTCCTGGGCGGCGGTACTGTCCGCCGTCACCTTCTGTGAGGCCAGGTTGCCTATGGCGGTCTCCAGGTCGCCCCCGCCCACGGCCTCCTCGTTCAGCGGCAGCCGCAGAATGATATGATAGCCGTAATCGGTGGGAATCAGGGCCGAAAGCTGCCCCGGCTCCAGTGCCTTGGCCCCCTCGTAGAAGGGCTCCACCATCTCACCCTCGCCAAAGGTGTAGCCGTCGGGGTTTTGCTCCACCCCGGGGTCCATGCCATAGTCCGTCATCAGTTGGTCAAACAGGGCGTTCACATCCTGCCCCGTGCTCTGGGCATAGTTCAGCTGGTCCAGCAGCTGCTGGGCAAACTCCTTGGCCGCCTGGTCCTTCTCCTCGTCGGTCAGCTCGGGCTGGGCTTCGCTGCTGGCCGCCTCACTGGAAACCGCCTC
>CAYRFC010000015.1:20093-21487 GCA_964423365.1 uncultured Oscillospiraceae bacterium | reverse complement strand
CTGCCCACGGCGTCCAGCAGCTCCTCCTCGGCGGTGGGCTGGTTGCTGCTAAAGCCGTCCGGGGTGATGAGAATATGCTTGGCCGTGATAAAATAGTCGTTCAGGTTTGCCTCAATATCAGCGGTGTATTCCGCTTTCAGCTGCTCCTGGGCTTTCTGCACCAGCTTTTGCTCCTCGGTAATGCGGATATACATCGCCTCGTCTGTGAAGAACATCTCCCGCAGGTTTTTGGCAAAGCCCTCTTCTCCCAGGGTTTCCTTCTGCTGGGCCAGGGTGTCCAGCACTTCCTGCTTTTCTTCCTCGCTCAGGCTGATGCCCGCCTCGGCGGCCAGTTTCAGCCAGGTGCAGGCCTGCACTATATTCTCCTCGGTCATCTTCCGCAGCTGAATTCCCATAGAGCCGTCATAGTCCTGGGTCCACAGCTCGGTGCCGTACATCTGCTCCACGTAGGATTTGCTCACCATGTAATAATAGCGGTAGTCGTCAAAGCCAATCTCCCGCTCGCCCACGGTCATCATCAGGCCGGGGTCTTGCACCTTGGCGCCGTTCACATATAGCCCCGGCTCCTCGGCGGCCTCCACCTGGGGCTGGTTGGTTAAAAACGCCACCCCCGTTACCGCGCCCGCTGCCAGCACTGCCACCGCCAGCCCCACGGCCACTTTTGCTTTCCAGTTCATTTGGCTACCCTCCTTGTAGTATCGCAACACCCGCCACCCAAGGGGCAGCAGGTTGGCAGGTCAAAAAAATATTGCCGGCTCTGCTTTGCCGGGCAAAACCTCGGTTTTGCCCTGTGCACTGGCCCGCTTCTTTTGTCAGCCATTTTATTATTATACCGCACTCTCCAAGCGGCGTACAGTAAAATGCAAAAATCTCTCAAAATTCTCAAATGTTACTACTATTTGTAGTTTGCGGCTTCAATATTACCCATTGTGTTTGCATTTCGGGTTTGTATTTGGTATATTCTCTGTATAATATAAAAGAATAGAGATATGTGTTTGTTTCTTTTCCTTGTCTATACGCCCACATGGATATGAAGGAGAAACTGCCATGGTGCATGCAACGGTGGACGATTATCTGCGTTCTTTGCAAGGGGAGGCCGAAAGCTGGATGCGGGAATGCATCAGCTATGTGCGCAGCCAGTTCCCCGATGTCTCTGAGGGGCTGAGCTACCAGGTGCCCACCTACCGGCTGGGCAATGCCTACATTGCGTTTTCGGCCAGCCCCGGCCACTTCACCTTTCACGCCGGGCACGAGGGCTGGATGCAGAGGCTGAGAGAACAGCTCCCCCGTGCCCGCTTTGGCAAGGAGGCTGCCAAAATTCCCTACGACTGCCCCGAGGCAAAGCCCCTGCTGCTGGCCGCCTGCCAGGGCATTCTGCAGGAGGGGCAGGCCGC
>CAYRFC010000015.1:8292-19993 GCA_964423365.1 uncultured Oscillospiraceae bacterium | reverse complement strand
AACACGCAGCGGCGGCATGGAGTGCCATGCGCTTTTGCGTGTTTTTCTCTGCCGGGCGGCGCCGGCGGCTGTTGCATGGGCCGCCATAAAGCTTCGTTCTTTTGCGGTTTTATTTTTCCTTTTTGTATATTTTTGTGCTAAATATACAAAAAGGCATTCCGTTTTGGTTTTCCGGGGGTATTTCCCTGCCATTTTTTGGGATTTTTTACAGCTCCTCTGCCCGCATAAAGCCACGCTGCCGCTCCAGCTTTTTCATCAGCTGGGCAAATTCGTCCGGGGTCAGGCTCTGCGCGCCGTCGCTTAGGGCGTGGGGCGGGTCGTCGTGCACCTCTATCATCAGCCCGTCGGCCCCGGCGGCCACAGCGGCCAGCGCCATCGGCTCCACCATCCAGGCCAGGCCCGTGGCGTGGCTGGGGTCCACAATCACCGGCAGGTGGCTCTTTCGCTTCAGCATGGGCACCGCGCTGATATCCAGGGTGTTCCGGGTGCTGGGCTCAAAGGTGCGTATGCCCCGCTCGCACAGCACCACATGTTCGTTCCCCCCGGCCAGAATGTACTCGGCGCTCATCAGCAGCTCCTCCAGGGTGTTCGAAAGCCCGCGCTTCAGCAGCACCGGCACACGGGTTTTGCCCAGCTCGCGCAGCATCTCAAAGTTCTGCATGTTCCGCGCCCCCACCTGCAGCATGTCCACCCCGGCCTGTAAAAACAGCTCTATGTGCGAGGTGTTCATAATTTCTGTCACGATGGGCAGCCCGGTTTGGGTTTTGGCCTTTTTCAGCAGCTCCAGCCCCTCGGCCCGCAGGCCCTGAAAGGCATAGGGCGAGGTGCGCGGCTTGAAGGCCCCGCCCCGCAAAAACTGCGCCCCGCACAGCTTCACATCCCGCGCCAGCGCGGTAATCTGCTCCTCGCTCTCCACGCTGCAGGGCCCGGCCATCACGGCAAAATGGCCGCCGCCCACCTTCACGCCCCCGGCCTCCACCACACTGTCGCCCGGGTGGAATTTCCGGTTGGCCTGCTTGTAGGGCTCGCTCACCCGCTTCACCTCGGCCACGCAGGGGTTGGCCCGCACCAGCTCAATGTCCACCAGCGAGGTATCCCCCACCAGGCCAATCAGCTGGGTATGGGTGCCGCTGGAGCGGTGAATCTGCAAGCCGGTCTCTTCAAAATCCCGGCACAACGCGCCAATCTGTTCGTCCTCTGCCTCGGGCTTAAAAATCACTATCATGCTGTTTCCCTCTATTTCACTCCGCTGAAACGGAAATTTATTGCACCTGTGCCCCATTGTAGCATGAAGCCGCCCGGGGTGCAAACCACAAAACGCGGCAAACCGCCGCCCTGCCCCCACAAAGGAAGCTCTGCCATGAAAAAAACCAATGCCATGCGCCTGCTGGACACCCTCTCTCTGCCCTACACCCCCTTCGAATACTCTGTGGCCGACGGCGGCCTGGACGGCCCTTCTGTGGCGGCCAAAACCGGGCAAGACCCCGCCCGGGTCTTTAAAACACTGGTGCTGCGCGGGGCCAGCGGCGGGCTGTATGTCTTCTGCCTGCCCGTCTCGCAGGCGCTGCCCCTCAAAACCGCCGCCGGCGCCGCCGGGGAAAAAAACATGGCCCTGCTCCCCCTCCATGAGCTTTTGCCCGCCACCGGCTACCGCCGGGGCGGCTGCAGCCCCCTTGCCATGAAGAGGGCCTACCCCGTTTTTTTGGAGCAAAGTGCCTTCTCTTTTGCGTCCATCCTTGTAAGCGGCGGGCAGGTGGGCCTGCAAATTCAGCTTTCCGCCGCCAGCCTGCAAAAAGCCGCCAATGCCACCGTTTTTTCTCTGCACGGCGGCCCTTGCGTTTGCCCTATGTAATGGTATAATAATACTGGTTCCCCGGATGAAAAGCCGGGAGCCTGCCTTATTTTACAGCAAACGAACAAATTGCAGCGCAGGCGCGCCTGCGGCTTGCCATCCTTTCCCACTTTATCAGTTGCTACGGTAGCGCATAAGTACAGGGAAAATCAGGCGCTGCATAACCATTTCCAGCAAAAGCCAGCTGCGCAGCCTTTTGAGAAACTATAATGAGGAGCGTTCTATGAAAAAAGTGGCCATTCTTATGGGCAGCGACAGCGACCTGCCCACCGTGCAAAAAGCGCTGGACACACTGAAAGAGCTGGGCATCCCCGCCGAGGCCCGCATCATGAGCGCCCACCGCACCCCGCGCGAGGTGGAGAGCTTTGTGGGCGGCGCGGCGCAAAACGGCTACGGTGTGCTGATAGCCGCCGCCGGCATGGCGGCCCACCTGGCGGGTGCGGTGGCCGCCAATACCCTGCTGCCGGTCATCGGCATCCCCTGCAAGGGCGGCGCGGTGGACGGGCTGGACGCCCTGCTCTCCACCGTCATGATGCCCCCGGGCATACCGGTGGCCACGGTGGGGCTGGGCGCGGGGCAGAACGCCGCCCTGCTGGCCGCCCAGATACTCGCCCTCTCCGATGAGGGCCTGGCCGGGCGGTTGGCCGCGCACCGGGCCGATATGGCAAACAAAGTGCGTGAAAAGGATGCAGAGCTGCAAAAGCAGCTTCATTCTTAGGTTTGCAACGGGGCCCGGCAGCGGGCCTTGACACATTTATAGAAATGTAGGGGGAAGGCAAACAGATGGAAAAAAAGGAAATGATTTACGAGGGAAAAGCCAAAAAGGTGTACAACACCAGCGACCCAACGCTGGTAATTGTGGACTACAAGGATGATGCCACCGCGGGCAACGGGGCCAAAAAGGGCACCATTGTGGGCAAGGGGCCCATCAACAACCGCATGACCAACCACCTGATGAAGCTGGTGGAGAAAAACGGCGTGCCCACCCATTTGGTGGAGGAACTTTCCCCGCGTGAAACCCTGGTGAAAAAGGTCAGCATTGTGCCGCTGGAGGTGATTGTGCGCAACATTGCCGCGGGCAGCCTGGCCAAACGTCTGGGCTTGGAAGAGGGCGTGCCCATGGGGCGCACCGTGCTGGAATTCTGCTATAAAGACGACGCTTTGGGCGACCCGATGGTGAACGACTATCACATTCTGGCCATGGGCTGGGCCACCGAGGAAGAGCTGGCCACCATCGCGCGTTACTCCTTTAAAGTAAACGACGTGCTGCGCGAGTATCTCAAGGACGCCAACATCGACCTCATCGATTTTAAGCTGGAATTCGGCAAAACCGCCGAGGGGGAAATTGTGCTGGCGGATGAAATCTCCCCAGACACCTGCCGCTTCTGGGACAGCACCACCCATGAGAAGCTGGACAAGGACCGTTTCCGCCGCGACATGGGCGGCGTGGAGGATGCCTACCAGGAAGTGATGAAACGCCTGCTGGGAGAGAACGCATGATAGAGGGCGCTCCCTTCTCCGATAAACCCCACGAGGAATGCGGTGTTTTTGGTGTTTTTGACAAAGGTGGAATAGAGGACATTGCCACACTTTGTTATTATGGCCTTTATGCTTTGCAGCACCGGGGCCAGGAGAGCTGCGGCATCGCCGTGAATGACCGGGGGGTCGTCACCAACTACCGAGACCTTGGCCTGGTGGGCGAGGTCTTCACCCCGGAGCATCTGCGCTCTCTGGGCAGCGGCCAGCTGGCCCTGGGCCACGTGCGCTATGCCACCACCGGGGCGCGCCGCCGCTCCAACGCCCAGCCGCTGGTGTCAAACCACGTCAAGGGCAGCATGACCATCGCCCACAACGGCAACCTCACCAACGCGGCCGAGCTGCGCGAGGAAAAGGAGCTGCAGGGCGGCATTTTCCACACCACCAGCGACACCGAGGTCATCGCCTACACCATCACCGGGGCCCGGCTCACCGCCCCCAGCATAGAGCTTGCCGTGGCCGAGGCCATGAAGAAGCTCCGCGGGGCCTACTCCCTGCTGGTGATGAGCCCCCGCAAGCTGATTGCCGCGCGCGACCCACACGGCTTCCGCCCCCTCTGCATGGGGAAAATTGGGCAGAGCATCGTGTTTGCCAGCGAGAGCTGTGCCCTCAGCGCGGTGGGGGCCAGCTTTGTGCGCGACATTGCCCCCGGTGAAATTGTCTGCGTCACCGAGGAGGGCGTGCAGAGCATCCAAACCCACTGCGGCGGCCCCTCCTCGCTCTGTGTCTTTGAGTACATCTACTTCGCCCGGCCGGATTCGGTCATCGAGGGGGCCTCGGTGCACGCGGCGCGGGTGCGGGCCGGGGAGGAGCTGGCCAAGGAGCACCCTGTAGAGGCCGACGTGGTCATCGGTGTGCCGGATTCCGGCATCGATGCGGCCATTGGTTACGCCCGCCAGAGCGGCATCCCCTACAACATGGGCTTCCTCAAAAACAAATACATCGGGCGCACCTTCATTGCCCCCACCCAAACCAAGCGGGAGAATGACGTGCGCATCAAGCTGAACCCCATCGCCTCCACGGTGGCGGGCAAGCGGGTGGTGATGGTGGACGACTCCATTGTGCGCGGCACCACCAGTCTTAAAATCATCCGCCTGCTGCGCGAGGCCGGGGCCAAAGAGGTGCACGTGCGCCTCTCCTGCCCCCCTTTCCTCTACCCCTGCCATTTTGGCACCGACATTGACTCCAGCGAAAATCTCATCGCTTTTAACCACAGCATCGACGAAATACGCAGCATCATCGGGGCCGACACCCTGGGCTACCTCTCGCAGGACGCGCTGGGCCGCCTGGCCCCCGAGTGCCCCCTGGGCTACTGCGACGGCTGCTTCACCGGGAAATACCCGGTGCCCCCACCCCAGCGCCAGCAAAAAAGCAAGTTCGAGCAGAAGCTGGGCGAAAACGGCTGCGACTGATTATTTAGCCTTTATCCTCTCATTTTTCTCTATATATGTAATCTTATTGTGTTTTCTGCCTTTCGCACCCCTGGTTTCGCCCGAGGGCGGCCCGGCCCGCAACAGCAGACCTGCAATAGGCTTGGTTTTTGTTTTCATTTTTTGGCCTCACCCGCCCTCACCCCACTTTGCCACCAAAGGAGCCTGCCCATGCAACACAGCGCCAGCCACAGCTACAAAGCCGCCGGTGTAGACGTAAACGCCGGATACGAAGCCGTTCAGCGGATGCAAGCCCATGTGGAGCGCACCCGCATTCCCGGCGTACTGGGGGGCCTGGGCGGCTTCGGCGGCCTCTTCGCGCCTGAGCTGGGCGGCTATGAATGCCCGGTTTTCGTCTCGGGGGCCGACGGTGTGGGCACCAAGCTCCGTCTGGCCTTTTTGCTGGACAAGCACCACACCATCGGCATCGACTGCGTGGCCATGTGCGTCAACGATATTTTATGTTCCGGCGCAAAGCCGCTGTTTTTTTTGGATTATATCGCCTGTGGCAAAAACCAGCCCAGCCGCATTGAGCAAATTGTGGCCGGGGTGGCCGAGGGCTGCGTGCAGGCCGGCTGCGCCCTCATTGGGGGCGAAACCGCCGAAATGCCCGGCTTTTACCCCGAGGATGAGTATGACCTGGCGGGCTTTGCCGTGGGCCTGGCAGATAAACCCAAGATGCTGGACACCGCCATGGTGCAAGCGGACGATGTACTCATCGCCCTGCCCTCCTCCGGTCCCCACTCAAACGGCTTTTCTCTCATTCGTAAGGTTTTTGACATAGATTCTAAATCTGATGCACTGTTTCATGTTCATTCTGCGCTGGGCGGCAGCTTGGGCGAGGCCCTGCTGGCCCCCACGCGCATCTATGTAAAGCCCGTTCTCCGCCTGCTGGAGACCTGCCCGGTGCACGGCATCTGCCACATCACCGGGGGCGGCTTCCACGAGAATATCCCCCGGATGCTCCCCCCCGGCCTCTCGGCCCAGCTAGACCTCGGCGCTCTGCCGGTGCCGCCTGTCTTCTCGCTGATAGCAAAGGCCGGGCATATCCCCCTAAGTGAGATGTACCACACCTTCAACATGGGCGCGGGCCTGCTGCTGGCCCTGCCGGAAAGCAGCGCAGACACAGCCCTTTCCATCCTGCGCGCCGAAGGGGAGGCCCCCTTTGTGCTGGGACGGGTGGTGCCCGGCCAGCGGGAGGTTTTGCTATGAAAAATGTGGCGGTTTTGGTCTCGGGCGGCGGCACCAACCTGCAAGCCCTCATCGACGCGGCGGCGCGCGGTGAGATGCCAAACGCCAGGCTGGCCCTGGTCTCCTCCTCCAAATCTGGCGTTTTGGCGCTGGAGCGTGCCGAAAATGCCTGCATCCCCACCGGCATTCTCTCCCTGCGGGATTTCCCCAGCCACAAGGACTACGACAAGGCCCTGCTGGAAACCCTCTGCGCCCACCAGATTGACCTGGTGGTGCTGGCGGGTTTCCTCACCATTTTGGGGCCGCTGGTGCTGGGGGCTTATAAGAACCGTATTGTCAATGTACACCCAAGTTTAATTCCCTCTTTTTGCGGAGACGGCTACTATGGCCTGCGCCCGCACCGGGAAGCGCTGGCCCGTGGGGTCAAGCTCACCGGGGCCACCGTGCATCTGGTGGACGAGGTGACCGACGGCGGGCGAATTTTGCTGCAAAAAGCGGTGGAGGTGCTGCCGGGCGACACTCCTGAAATTCTGCAGAGGCGTGTGATGGAGCAGGCCGAGTGGATATTGCTGCCCAAGGCCGTGCAAGAGCTTTGCCGGGAGCTGGACGAGTCTGGCTTCTAGAACATATTTTTTTACGAATTGAGGGTTTTCTATGCTATTACAGGACTTTCAAACACGGCTTTCCCAAAACCCCTACCCTGGGCGGGGCATTTTGCTGGGCCGCAGCCAAACCGGGCATCAGGCACTCATTGTCTACTTCATCATGGGCCGCAGTGAAAACTCCCGCAACCGTGTATTCACCGAAAAGGACGGCGGCATCATCACCGAGGCGGCCGACCCCGCTAAGCTTAGCGACCCCAGCCTCATTCTGTACGCTCCCGTGCGCAAACACGGCCCCCACACCATCGTCAGCAACGGCGACCAAACCGACACCATTTTCTCCTGTTTAGAACGTGGCATCGGCTTCAATGAGGCTTTACGCACCCGCACCTTTGAGCCGGACGCACCGAACTTCACCCCCCGCATCTCCGGTCTCATCGCCTCCGACTTTGGCGGCTTCACCTACGCCCTGTCCATTTTGAAAAGTGCCGGCAACCAGCCCTCCTCCGTGCAGCGCCAGTTTTTTGAATATCCCCAGCCACAGCCCGGCCAGGGCCATTTCCTGCACACCTACCAGGGCGACGGCCAGCCCCTGCCCAGCTTCTGCGGAGAACCCGTTCCCGTGGCCCTCACGGCCCCCCTGCTCACCCAGGCGGACCTGGACGCCTATACCCAGTCCATCTGGGGCAGCTTACATCCCGAAAATCGCGTTTCCCTTTTCACCCGCAGCCTCCATCTGGACGGCAGTGAATTCACTTCTATTATAAACCGTTTCAGCAAAGTATAAGCCACTTTTTGGAGGATAACATGCACCAATTGGAGCTAAAGTATGGCTGTAACCCGAACCAAAAGCCCGCCCGTATTTTCTCGGAATCTCCCCTCCCGGTGGAGGTGCTGAACGGCAAGCCGGGCTACATCAATTTTCTCGACGCCCTCAATTCCTGGCAATTGGTGCAGGAACTGCAAAATGCCACTGGTCTCCCAGCAGCGGCTTCGTTTAAACATGTCTCCCCTGCAGGCGCGGCCCTGGGCCTGCCCCTCGGCCCCGCCCTGCTGGCCGCCTGCAACATCCCCGAGGATTTCCCCCTCTCCCCGCTGGCCATGGCCTATGCCCGTGCCCGCGGGGCCGACAGGATGTCCAGCTTTGGTGACTGGGCCGCCCTCTCCCAGCCCTGCGATGAGGCCACCGCCCAGCTTCTGGCAAAAGAAGTCAGTGATGGCATTATAGCGCCGGGCTATACCCCAGAGGCATTGTCTATTCTGCGCAAAAAGAGAAACGGAAATTACAATGTGGTGCAGGTGGACCCCGGCTGGCAGCCCCCCTCTTTGGAGCGCAAGGAGGTATTCGGCCTTTGCTTTGAGCAGGGGCGCAATACAGCAGATATCACGCCCGCTCTGCTGCAAAACCGCCCCACCGCCAACAAAACCCTCTCGGAAGGCCAAATTCAAGACCTCCTTGTCGCCCTCATCACCCTCAAGTACACCCAGTCCAACTCGGTTTGCTATGTGAAAGAGGGCCAGGCCATCGGCGTGGGGGCGGGCCAGCAAAGCCGCATCCACTGCACCCGCCTGGCCGGGAATAAAGCCGATATTTGGCATCTTCGCCAGCATCCATCGGTACTTTCTTTGCCATTCCTGTCCAGCGTTGGCCGCACCGACCGCGACAACGCCATCGACCAATTCCTGGGCGAGCAGGCCGACTGCGAGGCCCTTTTGGCACCGGGCCACTGGCAGAATCTTTTCTCCGTCCGCCCTAGCCCACTCAGTGCGGCCCAAAGGCGGGACTACCTTTCCGCCCTCAGTGGGGTGGCGCTGGGCAGCGACGCCTTCTTCCCCTTCGGCGATAACATCGACCGTGCCCACCGCAGCGGCGTAGATTGCATCGCCCAGCCGGGCGGCTCTATTCGGGACGACCACGTCATTGAAAAATGTGACGAATACGGCATTGCCATGGCCTTCACTGGCCTGCGGCTATTTTTTCACTAAACACCGTTTGCACATACTATTTAAGAAATTCTATCTATATTTTTCTTAATTTAGCTCTATATTAGGAGAATCTCAATGAAAGTTGCTGTCATCGGCAGCGGAGGCCGCGAGCACGCCCTCATCCAAAGGCTGCAGGAAAGCCCCCTCTGTCACAAAATCATTGCCATTCCCGGCAACGGCGGCATAGCCACCGGGGCCACCTGCATTGCGCTCAAGCCCACCGACATTACAGCCGTAGTACAATATTGCGCTGGGAACCACATTGATTATGTGGTTGTTGCACCAGATGACCCACTGGCGCTGGGCCTGGTGGACGCGCTGGCCGCCAAGGGCATTCCCGCCTTTGGCCCCACGGCGGCGGCAGCCCGCATTGAGGCAAGCAAGGTGTTTGCCAAGGGGCTGATGAAGGAGCACGGCATTCCCACCGCCCGCTGCGAGGTTTTCCGCGACATGGACGAGGCCCTGAATTACCTGCGCTCTGGCTGCGAATACCCGGTGGTGGTGAAGGCCGACGGCCTGGCCCTGGGCAAGGGTGTGGTCATCTGCCTCAGCGAGAGCGAGGCCATTGTGGCGGTGCGCAGCATGATGAAGGACCGCGTGTTTGGAGACAGCGGCAGCCAGATTGTGCTGGAGGAATTTCTCACCGGGCCGGAAATCAGTGTGTTGGCCTTCTGCGACGGCAGCACCCTGGTGCCGCTGGCCTCCAGCATGGACCACAAGCGCGCTTTGGAGGGGGATTTGGGCCCCAACACCGGGGGCATGGGCGTCATCGCACCTAACCCATTTTATCATGATGCAATAGCAGATGAATGTATGAATACGATATTCCTGCCCACTTTGCGCGCCTTGCAGGCCAAGGGCACCCCCTTCCAGGGCTGCCTGTATTTTGGCCTGATGCTCACCGCCACCGGCCCCAAGGTGATAGAATACAACTGCCGCTTTGGCGACCCCGAGACCCAGGCCGTTCTCCCCCTTTTGGAGGGCGACCTGCTGGAAATTATGCTGGCCTGCACCGAGGGCCGCCTGCGCCCCGAAATGGTGAAAACACGCCCCGGCGCCGCCGCCTGCGTGGTGCTGGCCAGCGGGGGCTACCCCAGCGGCTACCGCAAGGGCCTGCCTCTCAGCGGGCTGGAAAAGGCCGCCGCCCTGCCCGGCGTGCAGCTTTGCCATGCGGGCACCTGCCTTGTGAATAATGTGCTCGTCACCTCGGGCGGGCGAGTGCTGGGCGTCACCGCTGTGGCGGAAAACCTGGAGGCCGCCTTGGAAAAGGCCTACCAGGCCGCCGGGCACATCCATTTCGAGGGCCTCTACTACCGGCGCGACATTGGAAAAAAAGCGCTGGAAATGCAAAATTATATCCATTAGAGCTGTTATTTGTTGCTATATATTTCGCATCATCCTGGGGAGGACGCAATGGTCTATCGCATCTATGCCGAGAAAAAGCCCGCCTTTGCCGTGGAGGCCGCCGCCCTGAAAGAGGAGCTTTGCACACTTTTGGGCATCCAAAACCTGCAAAATCTCCGCATCCTGCACCGCTATGACGTGGAGGGCATTCCGGCGGCGCTCTTTGAAAGCTGCTGCACCACCGTTTTCAGCGAGCCCCCGGTCGACCTTCTCCACCACCAGCTGCCCGCCGCCGCCCACCGCTTTGCCGTCAGCTACCTCCCCGGCCAGTTCGACCAAAGGGCCGATTCCGCCGCCGAATGCATCCAGCTCATCAGCCAGGGCGAGCGCCCGCTGGTGCGCAGTGCCAAGGTCTACCTGCTGGAAGGCAGCATTTCCAGCAAGGAATTGGCGGAAATCAAGAGATATTTAATCAATCCTGTAGAAGCACAGGAGGAGCCTCTAGAAGAAAAAAGCACTCTATACATGGCCCAGCCCGCCCCCGAGGCCATCCCCATCCTCGGCGGCTTCACCGCCATGGACGCCCCGGCCCGCGCGGCCTTCCGCCAGCAGTATGGCCTTGCCATGGACGAGGACGACCTCGCTTTTTGCCAGGCCTATTTCCAGCAGGAAAACCGCGACCCCACCCTTACCGAGCTGCGTATGATAGACACCTACTGGAGCGACCATTGCCGCCACACCACCTTTTCCACCCACATCGACAGCGCCGAGATTGAGGATGAAAGCACAAAAAAATCTTATGAGTTGTATAAAAAACTGCGCGAACAGCTCTACTCTGGCAAAGACAAACCGGAAACTTTGATGGACCTCGCGGTCATCGGGGCCAAGGGCCTTGCGGCACAGGGGCGGCTCTCCGGGGTGGACGAGAGCGAGGAAATCAACGCCTGCAGCGTCCACATCAGCGCCGACGTTGACGGCGAGACCCAGCCCTGGCTGCTCCTCTTCAAAAATGAAACCCACAACCACCCCACCGAGATTGAACCCTTTGGCGGGGCGGCCACCTGCATTGGCGGCGCGATACGCGACCCGCTTGCCAACCGCGGTTATGTGTTTGGGGCCATGCGGGTCACCGGCGCGGGCAACCCGCTGGCCCCGGTAGCCGATACCCTGCCCGGCAAGCTGCCTCAGCGCAAGCTGGTGCAAACGGCGGCGGCGGGCTATTCCAGCTACGGCAATCAGATAGGCCTGGCCACCGGGCAGGTGCGGGAGTATTACCACCCGGGCTACCTGGCCAAGCGCATGGAGCTGGGCGCGGTGCTGGGCGCGGTGCCGCTTGCGGCGGTGCGGCGGGAGGTACCCCAGCCCGGCGACGTGGTGCTGCTGCTGGGCGGGGCCACCGGGCGGGACGGCTGCGGCGGGGCCACCGGCTCCTCCAAGGCGCATAAGGTGGAGAGCCTGGAGAGCTGCGGGGCCGAGGTGCAGAAGGGCAACGCCCCGGTGGAGCGCAAGCTGCAGCGCCTGTTTCGCAACCCCGAGGCCACCCGCCTCATCCGCCGCTGCAATGATTTTGGCGCGGGCGGTGTCAGCGTCGCCATTGGCGAGCTGGCCGACGGCCTCGACATCAACCTGGACGCGATACCCAAAAAATATGAGGGCCTCACCGGCACCGAG
Source organism: uncultured Oscillospiraceae bacterium (assembly GCA_964423365.1). Classification (GTDB taxonomy): domain Bacteria; phylum Bacillota; class Clostridia; order Oscillospirales; family Ruminococcaceae; genus JAAYCI01. The sequence goes on along the minus strand of CAYRFC010000015.1, from coordinate 8,381 downwards.
CTTGCCATCAGCGAGAGCCAGGAGCGCATGGCCGTGGTGGTGGAAGCCGCCGACCTGCCCCGCTTTGCCGCCCTGGCCGCGGCGGAAAA
>CAYRFC010000015.1:6037-8192 GCA_964423365.1 uncultured Oscillospiraceae bacterium | reverse complement strand
TGGTGGTGGAAGCCGCCGACCTGCCCCGCTTTGCCGCCCTGGCCGCGGCGGAAAACCTGCACGCCACCCCGGTGGCCACCGTTACAAAAGAGCCACGCCTGGTGATGCGCTGGCAGGGGCAAACCGTCGCCAGCCTCTCCCGCGCGTTTCTAAACGCAAGCGGGGCCGAAAAACACACCCGTGTGCAGGTGCCCGCCCTCCCCCTGCCCAGCCTGCCCGCCCCGGCAGGGCACAGCCTGGCCGAAAAGCTGCAAGATTTCGCGGCCAGCCTCTCCCACTGCGGGCAAAAGGGCCTGGCCGAGCGCTTCGATTCCACCATCGGTGCGGCCAGCGTGCTGATGCCCTTTGGCGGGAAATACCAGCTCAGCCCCGCACAGGCCATGGTGATGAAGCTGCCCACCCCCGCCGAAACCTCCACCTGCGCGGGCATGGCCCACGGCTTCAGCCCGGCCATCGCCCAGCAAAACCCCCACGCCGGGGCCTACCTCGCCGTGCTGGAAAGCCTGGCCCGGCTCTCGGCCTCCGGCCTCTCCCGCAAAAATGCCTACCTCAGCTTTCAGGAGTATTTCGAGCGGCTGGGCAGCGACCCTCTGCGCTGGGGCAAGCCCTTTTCGGCGCTGCTGGGGGCCCTCTCTGCCCAGCTCGATTTCGGTGCCGCGGCCATTGGCGGGAAGGACTCCATGAGCGGCAGCTTTGAGGAGCTGGACGTCCCCCCCGCCCTCATCTCCTTTGCCGTGGCGGCGGGCGACGCGGCCCCTGTCACCGGCCCGGAGTGGAAAGCACCCGGCCACCGCCTCGTCTGGCTTCGCCCGCTTATGGCAAACCCGCTCATCCCCTTGGCCCCCTCCTTTCTGGCCGTGGCCGACACTGTGGAGGCCCTGCTGCGCGAGAAAAAGGCCGTCTCGGCCTTTGCCTGCGGTGAGGGCGGCCTGGCCGAGGCCCTGTTGCAGATGGCCTTTGGCAACCGGCTGGGCCTGCGCCTGCCCGCCGGCTTCGATGCCGCGGAGCTGTTTGCCCCGGCCTATGGCAGCTTTGTGCTGGAGCTGGCCGAGGACCCCGGCCCCCTGCCCGAAAATGTGCTCTGCCAGCCGCTGGGGGAAATCACCGAGGACTACGCCCTCGCCTTTCCCGGCGAGACGGTGCCGCTGGCCCCTGTTCAAGAGGCCTTTGAGGCCACCCTGGAGCCGGTTTTCCCCTACCGCCAGCCCTGCGGCGGCGAAGCGCCCCCCGCCCCCCTCTTCACGGCCCCGCCCCAAAAAGGCCCCCGGCTCGGCCTGGCAAAGCCCCGCGCCCTGGTGCCTGTTTTCCCGGGCACCAACTGTGAGTACGACACCGCCCGCGCGCTGGAACGCGCCGGGGCCAGTGCCGAGATTTTCATTCTCTGCAACCGCAGCGCCGCCGAGGTGGCCGAGAGCGCCCGGGCCCTGGCCGCCAAAATAGCCCAGAGCCAAATGCTCATCTTCCCCGGGGGCTTTTCGGGCGGGGACGAGCCCGAGGGCAGCGCCAAACTCATCGCCTCCTTCTTCCGGGCCCCCGCCCTCGCCGAGGCCGTCACCGCCCTGCTGCAGCAGCGCGATGGCCTCATCCTCGGCATCTGCAACGGGTTTCAGGCCCTCATCAAGCTGGGCCTCGTGCCCTTTGGCCGCATCACCCCGCCCAGCGAAGCCGCCCCCACCCTCACCTTCAACGCCATTGGCCGCCACCAGAGCATGATGGTGCGCACCCGGGTGGCCTCCTCCCTCTCCCCCTGGCTCAGCCGGGAGGCGCCCGGCAGCATCCAAACCATCCCCATCAGCCACGGCGAGGGGCGCTTCACCGCCCCGCCCGAAGTGCTGGAGGGCCTGCTGCAAAAGGGCCAAATTTCCACACAGTATGTGGATTTAGACGGAAGCCCCAGCATGGATGTACGCTTTAACCCCGCAGGCAGCCTGCTGGCCATCGAGGGCATCTCCTCCCCCTGCGGGCGGGTGCTGGGCAAAATGGCCCACTCCGAGCGCAGCGGCCGGCAGCTCTATGTCAACATCCCCGGCGAAAAGCACCAAAAGCTCTTCGAGGGCGGCGTTTTTTACTTTAGCTAAAGCGCCTCTTTCCCCCTGCCTGCCCCTCCGCCCTTGCCCTTGTCACTTTCAACTTTCCACTTTCAACTTTCCACTTA
>CAYRFC010000015.1:0-5937 GCA_964423365.1 uncultured Oscillospiraceae bacterium | reverse complement strand
CCCCTCCGCCCTTGCCCTTGTCACTTTCAACTTTCCACTTTCAACTTTCCACTTAACGAGGAGGCCCCTATGTCCCAGTCCCGCTACATCTCCCCCTTCAGCACCCGCTATTCGTCCGACGAAATGCAGTACATTTTTTCCAATGACTACAAGTTCCGCACCTGGCGGCGGCTTTGGGTGGCCCTGGCCCGCGCCGAGATGGAGGAGGGCCTGCCCATCAGCCCCGCGCAGCTGGCCCAGCTGGAGGCCCATGTCGACGATATCAACTACGAGGTGGCCGAGCAGCGCGAAAAAGAGGTGCGGCACGACGTGATGAGCCACGTCTACGCCTATGGCCAGCAATGCCCGGACGCGGCGGGCATCATCCACCTGGGGGCCACCAGCTGCTATGTGGGCGACAACACCGACATTCTGGTGATGAAGCAGGCCCTGGCCCTGGTGCAGCGCAAGCTGCTGGGGGTGATAGAGCTGCTGGCCGCTTTTGCCGACGAATACAAGGCCCTGCCCGCTTTGGCCTATACCCACTTGCAGCCCGCCCAGCCCACCACCGTGGGCAAGCGCGCCAGCCTTTGGCTGCATGAGTTTTTGCTGGATTTTGGGGAGCTGAGCCGCCGGCTGGAAGACCTGGCCCTGCTGGGCAGCAAGGGCACCACCGGCACCCAGGCCAGCTTTATGGAGCTGTTTGGCGGCGATGAGGAGAAAATCTTGCGGGTGGAAGCCCGCATCGCCAAGGAGATGGGCATCGAAAAAATCGTGCCCGTCTCGGGCCAAACCTACTCCCGCAAGGTGGATTATTTCGTGCTCACCAGCCTCTCGGGCCTGGCCCAAAGCGCCGGGAAATTCGCGGGCGACCTGCGCATTCTGCAAAACTTCAAGGAGATGGAAGAGCCTTTCGGCAAGCAGCAAATCGGCTCCTCCGCCATGCCCTACAAGCGCAACCCCATGCGCTGCGAGCGCATCTCCGCCCTCTCGCGCTACCTGGAGGTGGACTGCCTGAACCCCGCCCTCACCGCCAGCACCCAGTGGTTCGAGCGCTCCCTCGACGATTCCGCCAACAAGCGCATCGCCGTGGCCGAGGGCTTCCTGGCCGCCGACGCCATTTTAAACCTGCTTTTGAACGTGTGCGACGGGCTGGTGGTGTACCCGAAGGTGGTGGCCGCCCGCCTGGCCGCCGAGCTCCCCTTCCTCGCCAGCGAAAACATCCTGATGCGGGCGGTGAAAAAAGGCGGCGACCGCCAAGAGCTGCACGAGCGCATCCGCGAGCATTCCCTGGCGGCGGGCCGGGTGGTGAAGGAGGAGGGCGGCCAGAACGACCTGCTGGCCCGCCTCTTGGCCGACCCCGCCTTCTCCCTCACCGAAGCGGAGCTGGCCGAGACCCTCGACCCCAGCCTCTACATTGGCCGTGCCCCCCAGCAGGTGTCCCGCTTTTTAGCGGAAACGGTGCGCCCCCTGCTGGCGGCCCACCAGCCTCTCCTCGGCGCACGGGCGGAGCTGAAGGTGTAAACCCAAGAAACGAAAATCACTTTTCCACATAGAGCTGTAGTAACAAAGGCCGCAAACAGGTGTTTGCGGCCTTTGTATTGGTCTTCTCTACCTTTCCGCACAAGCAAGGCAGGGGCCTTTGCTGGGCGCCAGATTATACTATTGACATTTATTATAAATATACTTATAATAAATGCAACAAGTATATAATGCAGCTTGTAGAAAGAGGTTATGTATGGAATTCAGCTTCACAGCAGAGGTAAACGCACCCAAAAAGGCGGTGTGGGCCTACTATGCAGACATTCAAAAATGGTATGTTTGGGAAAGAGATTTAAAGAACATCACCCTGGATAAGGGCTTCAAGGCCGGTTCCCGCGGCATTATGGAGCTGGAGGGCATGCCCCCCATGGAGTATCTGCTTACCGCGGTAACAGAGGAAAAGGAGTTTTGGGATAGGACCGCCACGCCCTTTGGCGAGCTGTATTTCGGGCACGAAATCTCCGAGGGCAAGGGGAATTCCGTTTGCATTAAGCACATTGTCCGGCTGGAAAGCAGCGGTTTCACCGAAGAAAAGCTGCGTTTTTTGCAGCAGGTTTTTGCCGATGTACCAGATTCTGTGCTTCTCTTAAAAAACACGGTGGAAGCCCATGCTTGAGTTTCCGTCTAAGAACAAAGACAACTCCGAGGAGGCCACCGGGCTTCTGTTCATGCGCAGCTACAACAAATGGCATGGAGAGATTAAAAAACGCCTGAAACCGCTGGGCATCACCCATCCCCAGTTTGTCATTCTCACCTCCCTTGGCTACACCCTGCAGTACGAGGCGGAGGTGACCCAGGTGATGCTGGCCAAGCTGGCGGGCATGGATGTCATGTCTGTTTCCCAAATTCTGGGCCTGCTGGAAAAAAACCATCTGGTCAGCCGAAAAGAACACCCCACAGACACCCGCGCCAAGGTAGTCAGCCTCACGCCAGAGGGGCAGGCCATTCTAAAGCAGGCTCTGCCCGTGGTGGAAAATATCGATATCCAGTTTTTTGGCTCCCTCGCCAGCCAGGAGTCCTCCTTTGTCTCCCTTCTGCATCAGCTCAGTGGCTTTGGTTTTGATGACGAGCCATAAGCCAGCCCTCCCCATACGAACCCCCCCAAGCGGAGGCAGCCTGCCCTCTGCTTGGGGGGTTCGGCTTTCCCCGTCCGCGCTCCACCGGATGTTCATCTCTTGCCGGCCGAAAACGCCGCCGCCTCCTTCACCCAGTCCATCAGCTCCTCGTCAATCTCCGCCTCCTCTGCCACCACCACATGGTGGGTCCAGCGCCCGGGGTAGGGCTGGGTTGCCACCGCCACCCGGGGTGATTCCAGCCTGCGCGCCAGCCCCAGCGTCACCACCATATAGCGGGCCGGGCGCTCTTTGGCCCGCAGCACCGGCGCAAACGAAACACAGGCGAACATATGCCGCTTCATAAAGCTTATCTGCGTTTTTTGCACCCTGCAGCAGGCCCCCTCCACCGCCGCAAAAACCCGCTTTTCAAAAGCCTCATACAGCGGCAGGGCCGCCGGGTGTTTTTCAAAAAACAGCAGGGTGTCCTGGTTCATTTCTCCTCTCCCCCTTTCGGAAATCGGCCCTGTTACAGCTTTGCGGTCTTCCCGCCCTTTTCCCGCCGTCCGCTTCTCACCCTTTTAATGTAATATATAGAAGCACGGGCCTCCCCCTCTCTGCCCATTCTGCCCCTTTTCCGGCCACAGCACAAGGCTTTTTTGCGTTTTTCGGTGCAAAATTTCTTTTTGAATTGACCCGCACGCCAAAGTATCATATAATAAGGGACGGTGAAGTTTTGCTTCACCTGTTGTTTTGGTGCTTTTTTGCAGTCAAATGGTCTTTTCCTGTGCCTGGCCTGCCGAGGCAGCCCGGCCGCATTGCATACTGCTCCCATTCCAAAGTCTCAGAAGGAGGCACGAGATGAATTTCTGCCCTCAGTGCGGTGCCAAAATTGAAAATGACGAGAGTAAGTTCTGCGCGGCCTGCGGCGCGCCACTTTCCGGTGGCGCTTCCCCCGCTTTGTCCGGCTCGCCCTCCCTGCCCCCTCTGGAGGAGCCCGGCCTGCCCCAGCGCCCCAAGCCCGCCCCCGCCCCCACGGCGGATTCCGGCGGCATCACCGGCTCTTTCTCCTCTCCTTTTGTAAAAGATGCCCTGCCCGCCCCCGGCAAGGAGGAGCCCCTCTTTGCCCCGGTTTTTTCAGAGGATAAGGCCGGCTCTCTGTTTGAGCAGGCCCCGCCTCCCCCTGTGCAGCAAGGTCCCCTGTCCGGTGCGCCTCTCCCCTTTGACGCCGAGGACCTGCCCGCCGCCCCGGAGAAAAAACCGGTCTCGGCCTTCGATATCCCGCTGGAGGACACGGCGGCCCCCTTTGCCTCTGCCGAAGGTACGGCAAAGCCGCTTTTCGCCGCCGGTACCGGCGGCCCGCTAAGCACCCCGGCCCCCGAGGCCTCCCCGGCCTTCTCCAGCCAGAAGAACACGGCAGAGCCCTTCCTGGCCGCCGGTTTATTTGGCGCTGCAACAGAGGAAAGCGGCCCGGCCCCCGCCGAGGCCCCCGGCCTGTTTGGAGACACACCGGCCCCCGAGGCCGGCCCCGCTCTTTTTGCCGGTGCCCAGCCTCTGCCGGAAAGCGAGGCCCCCGGCCTGTTTGGCGAGGCGGCAGCCCCGCCCTCCGGCGGCCTCTTTGCCGGCGCCCAGCCCCTGCCCCCGGAACCCGAGGCCTTCACCCAGGCCCCCGCGGCCCGGCCCAGTGCCCCCAAGGCACAGCCCAGCGCCCCCAAAAAAGACACCCACCATCAGGAGATTCCCCGGCCCCAGAGCCTGCGGCAGGAGGCGCCCGCCCAAAGCCTGCGGCAGAGCTACCCTGCCTCTGCGGCTGCCACCCCTGCGGCCCCCGGCTTTCCCCCGGCAGACAGCGCTTCCCTTGGCGCTTCTGCCGCCCCCGCCCCAGCGGACGACCTGTTCACACAGGAGGCAGCCCCCGCGCAGCGCATGCCTGCGGCCGCCCCGGCCTCTATTTTGGCCGAGTCCTCCTCCCGTGCCCCGGCCCCGCGCCGCCGCCCTGCACCGCCACCCCCGGCCCACGCTGGCCGTGGCGGCGCGCGCCTTCTGCGCAACATCCTCATCGGCATTCTGGCGGGGCTCGTTCTGCTTTTCGGGGCCATTTTGGGCTTTCTCTACTGGCAAAACCGCCCCTCTGAAACCATCGACACCTTTATAGAGGCCTTGGCCACCCGGGACTATGAGGCCCTGGCTAACACGCGCAACGTCTCCATTGTCAACGTCACCAATTCCAGCAGCGAAGGCTGGATTGCCCTCTGCGACGCTTTCCAGGACGAAACCACCCGCATGGCCCTGGCCAAGGAGCTGTCCCGCGTCTCGGCCGACCCTGCCACCTCCAATTTCAGCTATCCCTCTGTGCGCCTGGTGGGCAGCCCCTATTTCCTCTTCATCAAAACCTACCGCGTGCATGTCACCGGGGTGGATGTGCTGGTGCCCGCCGCCGCCGAGGGCATCACCCTGCGGCTGGCCGCAGGCGACGAATTCAACGACCCCGCCGGCGTTTTAGACCCGCAGGGTATGCTATACAGCGGCATCATGCCCGGGCAATACACCGCCACCGTCACCCTGCCGGACGGCAGCTCCACCCAGTACGGGCTCAGCGCCTTCGCCATTGCCCAGCCAAACCCCGTGGAGGGTGAGGCCCCGGCAGACGGCGGGGAGGCCGCCCCCTCCTTTGCCAATCTCACCATCAGCAACTGCGCCTCCGACGACGCCCTGATTTTCCTCAACGGGCAGGAGACCCCCGCCAAGCCCTCGGGCGGCGTGGTGGAGCTGCAAAATGTAGAGCTGGGCACCACCATCAGCATCAAGGCCGTGGTGGAGGGCGCCACCCAGGAGGCCAGCGTGATATTCAGCGACCCAAATACCACCACCCTCTCCTTTGGAGAGTACACCCAAACCGAGGCCCCCTCCTCCAGCGCGGCGGCGGGCGAAGAAATCAGCGCAGAGCAGGCGGGCACCGTGCTCACCAGCTTTTACAAATCCTACCTCGAGGCCATCAACGCGCAAAGCCTCTCCGGCATCCAAAACTCTACCGAGGCCAACACCGCCAAGCTGCAGGCGCGCATCAGCTCCCCGGCCAACAAGGCCAACACCTACACCTTTGTCAGCGCCGAAATTGACCCCGCCTCCCTCACCACCAAGGAGGAAAACGGCGTTCTGGTGGCCCAGTTCACCGCCACCTGCGCCTTCAGCTACGTGCCCAAGGAGGGCGAGGCCGCCGCAGAAACCGGCTCCAACAAGCAGGCCGTCCGCCTCGTTCAGCAAAACGGCCAGTGGCTGGTGGATAGCTTCACCAACGCCTAGCCCTTTCCGCAGTCCCAGGGCCAAAGACAAAGACCGCCGCTTTTTTGCAAAAAAGCGGCCC
>CAYRFC010000014.1:0-25529 GCA_964423365.1 uncultured Oscillospiraceae bacterium | reverse complement strand
GTACAAAATACTTGAAGCCACTGCAACTGAACCATATAGCTCAATAGATGTCTGGCAGATGTTCATGGTTAGCAATGCATTTAATGTAGTTGTTTTAATAGCACGGGGAAATTCGTCTCCCAAAAGCATGTAGCTAGACTCAAAGCGCCTTTCAGTACCTAGCCCTGAGTTATGAACACATGCAACAATGATAATAGATTCCTGCATTTCCTTCATTGGAGCTATCGCCAATAATTCATCATAGATTCCACAGAGTGAAAGCTCATCTACAGCCATCATGCCGTATTCCAATTCAAGGAAATGAATAATTGCGTGGATGTTTGTTTGACACAATAACTCATATAGCGTAATTGATTCGAAAGTTTGATTCATAACCCTTCGCATTTCCGCTCGCTCATGATTACGGATGTATGTTAGGGCGGCAAAAGGGGAATTGAAAGTATTTTTCTGCTGATGATAATATCCTTTGGAACGCCCATGCTTATCAAATCTCGTTTTAGCGTTCTTATGACGCAGAGTAATCGGTCTATCATTATAGTCAAAAAACCACTTACCTACGATGGTGGTAATATACACCATGCCACCTTGGAAATCGGCATGCATCCCATAATGCTCGGAGACAGAATGTATCTTTTCTCTCATTAGTTCGGACTTTGTTTTAAATTTACGCATCATCTTTGCTCGAGGATGCCTCAAGCTCTGCAAATAACTTATCCATCATGTCGGATACTTCATCGGTAGTATACCATTTGGCATCGGGCGATTTAGCACGCTCCATTGCAATACGTGCATTTTTTTCTAAATCAGCATCAGTTGTATATATGCAGCTTTTTTCATCCATGTCCTCACGCCCTACTCTGATAGTTCTAGGTTCTGTTGATACTAATTTAACCAAATAGCAACAGCGGCAAATTGCACGAATGCCATAAACATCAAATCAAGTTTATCGTAGCGTGTGTACACTCTGCGGAACTCCTTAAGCCTACGAAAAAGTCGCTCCACAATATTGCGCCGTTTGTACAATTCTTTGTCGTATTCCCAAGGGTCTTTGCGGTTTTTCTTTGGCGGTACCACTGGCTCGTGCCCATTAAGCCGTGCAAAGCTGCGAGTTTCATCGCCTTCATACGCTCGGAATACCGAGGAAATCTTTGCCTACCGCCGCTTTTGAGACACGTCCCTCCGGTCCGTCGTGACATTCTCCTCCGGAGAGGTGCCATTTCAATGATGACCTTATCATCTGCGGATACCACATGAAGCTTGGTGTTCCAACCGCCTCTGGACTTACCGATGGCCTGCTTTCCATGTTTTTTAAAGCCCCGTGACCATCTGGGTGAACCTTGCAATATGTGCTGTCAAGCGCAAGGACTTCAATAGAAACAGAGATGATTTTTTCCGACTGCAAAGCGGCAAAAATGCGTTGCATTACTCCGTTTTTTGCCCAACGGTTAAACTTCTTGTAAATAGTCGCCCAGTTGCCGTATTCCTTTGGTAATCCGCGCCATTTACAACCATTTTCGGCCATGTACAAGACGGCACATATGAAGGTGTAATTATCGGTCTTTACGTTTCCGCGCTGAACAGGAAAGTGACCAGCTATCCGCTCATACTGCGCTTTACTTATATTCATAAGGTAAAGTATACCTTGTTTGTATATTAGTGTCAACAGAATAGACGAGCGTATCCTCTTTGGGGCCAAAGGCCTGGCGGGCGAGATTGGGCATATTCAGGTGAACCCCGCAGAGACTTTACCCTGCAACTGCGGCGGCCAGGGCTGTTTGGACCAAATGGCTTCGGCCACAGGCATTGTACGGAACGCCAACCGTTTTTGGAAAAAAGGCACCCCCCAGCACCCTGCGCAGCCGCCCCCGCCTCACAGCGAAGGAAGTTTTCGACGCGGCCAAGGCCGGGGACGCTCTTGCCGCCGAGGTGCTGGACCATTGCCTGCACTTTTTGGGGAAGATGCTGGCCGATGTGAGCTATGTGGTAGACCCGGAGGTGTTCGTCCTTGGCGGGGGGCTTTCCGCCGCCGGGGAATACCTGCTGCAAATAGTGGAAAAACACTACGAAAAATATCCCCTGCTGAAAAAGGAGACGGCGGCCTTTGCGCTGGCAAAGCTGGGCAACCACGCCGAGATTACATGAAGCATCAGCTCGGCATCCCCCTACACCCCGATGTTTTGCCGCTGGCCAACACCTGCGGTTACCTGCGGCCCCTGCTGCTGAATCAGGACAAGGCCTTTCACCTCGAACTGAATTAATGGCAACACGTGCAAAGCCAGTACAGCTGTATTTCGCCGTGCGTTATTTCCACATTGGCCCTTCGCCACACTCCTCTTCTGCCATTTTATACACAAGCCCACTTATTACTTTATGATTATTCCCCCACCACCAGAATCGATTGACTTTTGCCGGCTTTGCCCTTTATAATAAGAGAGAGCAAAGTTGTGAACAATTTATGAATACACGGCAAAGGGAGGGGGCCGCGAATGAAGCCTCTGATTTTCCAGTCCGATTTTGGGTACTCTGACGGCGCCGTTTCGGCCATGTATGGCGTGGCGGAAAACGTGTGCAGCGAGCTGCGGATGTACGACCTCACCCACGACATTCAGCAGTACAATATCTGGGAGGCCAGCTACCGCCTCATTCAAACGGTGGGCTACTGGCCCAAGGGCAGCGTCTTTGTCTCGGTGGTAGACCCCGGCGTAGGCTCCACCCGGCGCAGCATCGCCGCCGAAACCACCGGCGGCCAGTACATCATCACGCCAGACAACGGCACCCTTACCCATGTGGCACGCATGGTGGGGCTGGCCGCCGCCCGCGAAATTGACGAGACGGTGAACAGGCTGCCCGGCAGCAGCGACAGCTACACCTTCCACGGGCGGGACATCTACGCCTACACCGGGGCGCGCCTCGCCTCGGGCGTCATCAACTTTGCGGGCATTGGCCCGGCGGTTCCGGTCGAGTCGGTCATCCAGTTCCCGGTGGTGGAGGCCCGGCAGGAGGGCGCAGAGGTCACCGGCACCATAGACGTGCTGGATGTGCGCTTTGGCAGCCTGTGGACCAATATCTCCAAGGAGCTGTTCTCCACCCTCGGCATCGGCTTTGGCGAGTATGTGGAAATTGCCATCTACAACGAGACCCGCACCCTGTACCGCAATTTCCTCTCTTACCAAAAAAGCTTTGCCGAGGTGAACGTGGGCGAGCCGCTGGTGTATGTGAACAGCCTGGAGCATATGGCGGTCGCCATCAACCAGGGCAGCTTTGCCGACGCCTACCGCATTGGCACCGGGAACGCCTGGCGCATTGTGATGCGCAAGGGGCCGCGGCTGGTGTACGAGTAGGCGGGCACAAAACGGGTAGGCTTCCCGCTGCGGCGCGGGGTATATATTTGGATTGTATAAATTAGGAGGTTTCCCATGCAAAAGTTTTCTGTCAAAACCATCGTTGCCATCGGCATCGGCGCGGCCATCTACTTCCTCTTGGCCCGCTTCGTCGCCATCCCCATCTTTGCCAACACCAATATCAGCTTCCAGTACGGCGTGCTGGGCTTCTTTGCCGCCGTGTACGGGCCCATTGCCGGTCTGCTCATCGCCTTCATCGGCCATACTTTAACAGACCTTACCTATGGCTATGGCCTGTGGTGGAGCTGGATTATCACCTCCTCTCTGGTGGGCCTGGCTGGCGGCTTCCTGATGAAGGGTGTGAGCATTGAGGAGGGTATATTCACCAAGAAGAATGTCGTGCGTTTTGTGGTGGGCAGCATTCTCATTCACCTTGTGGCCTGGATTGGCATCGCCCCCACACTGGATGTTCTCATTTTCGCAGAACCTGTGGCCAAGGCCTATTTCCAGGGCTTGTTGGCCGGTATTACCAATGGCATCGTCACCGCTGTCATCGGTAGCCTGCTGCTGTTTGCCTACTCCAAAACCCGCACCAAAACCGGCAGCCTGAACAAGGAGTAAGCCCACGCCTCTTTAAACGAAGCAAGCAAGAGCCATCGGGAGCTTTCCTGGTGGCCTTGCTTCTTGGTAAGCCCTGTACCCCCCATTTCCCGGTAAAAAACACGGGTTTTTGCCGGGAGGACAACAAGGTTTTCTGGAAAGGAAAACAGCCATGCCCAGCCCTCTCATCCAGTTCACAGACTACGGCTTCCAATACCGCGCCCAGGCCGCCCCCACCCTGTATGACATCTGCTTTGCCCTGCACGAAGGGGAAAAGGTGGTCATTGTGGGGCCTTCGGGCAGCGGCAAAAGCACCATGGCCAGTTGTGTCAACGGCCTCATCCCCTTCAACTACACCGGGCAGGCCAGCGGCAGCCTGCTGGTGGGCGGGCAGGAAACCGCCTCTCTGGATATCTTCCAGCTCTCGAAGCTGGTGGGCACGGTGCTGCAAGACCCCGACGGCCAGTTTGTGGGGCTCACCGCTGGCGAGGACATTGCTTTTTCTCTGGAAAACGACTGTGTGCCCCAGGAGGAGATGTGCCGCCGTGTGCGGGCCGCCGCCGAGCTGGTGGGCATTGAGGACCGGCTGGAAAACTCCCCCTACGACCTTTCCGGCGGGCAAAAGCAGCGGGTGAGCATGGCGGGCGTCATCGTGGATGAGGTGCAGATTTTGCTCTTTGATGAACCGCTGGCGAACCTGGACCCGGCCACGGGCAAGCAGACCATCCAGCAAATTGAGGATTTGATGCAGAAAACCGGGGCCGCCGTGCTCATCATCGAGCACCGGCTGGAGGACGTGCTGCACCGCCGGGTAGACCGCATTGTGCTGGTGAACGAAGGCCGTATTCTGGCCGACCTTCCCCCCGATGAGCTCCTTTGCACAAGGCTGCTGGCCGAAAACGGCATACGGGAGCCCCTGTACCTCACCGCCCTGCGCTATGCCGGGGTGGCCATCACCCCCGGCATGCACCCCGCAGATATAGCCAGCCTGCGCCTCACAGAGGAGGACAAGGCCGCCGTGCGGAGCTGGTACCGCGGCACCCATCCCCCGGCCCTGCCCAAAACCGACACCGAGCTGCTGCGGGTGGAGGGGCTTTCCTTCGCCTACCCCGAGGGCCCGCCGGTGCTGCGGGACATCAGCTTCACCGTGAACGCCGGGGAGATGACCGCCATTGTGGGCACAAACGGCGCGGGCAAATCCACCTTGGCAAAGCTCATCTGCGGCTTTGAAAAACCCACGGCGGGGGGCGTTTTCCTGCGCGGGGAAAACCTCGCGGGGCAAAGCATCACCCAGCGCGCGGGGCACATTGGCTATGTGATGCAGAACCCCAACCAGATGATGAGCAAGACCATGATTTTTGAGGAGGTGGCCCTGGGCCTGCGCAGCCGCGGCGTGCCCGAGGAGGAGGTGACCCGCCGGGTGGAGGAGACGCTGGAAATATGCGGGCTGCGCCCCTTCCGCAACTGGCCCATCTCGGCCCTCAGCTTCGGGCAGAAAAAGCGGGTCACGGTGGCCTCGGTGCTGGTGATGGCGCCCGAAATCATCATTCTGGACGAACCCACCGCCGGGCAGGACTTCCGCCATTACACCGAAATTATGGAGTTCCTGCGCAGCCTGAACGCCCAGGGCGTGACCGTTTTGATGATTACCCACGACATGCACCTGATGCTGGAATACGCCCCCCGGGCGCTGGTGTTCAGCGAGGGGCGGCTGCTGGCCGACGCCAGTGCCGCCGAGGTGCTGACCGACGAGGCCCTGACCGAGGCGGCCAGCCTGAAGCAAACCAGCCTGTTCTCCCTGGCCCAGCTCTGCGGGCTGGAGGGCGAGGCCTGCCGGTTTGTGCAGCATTTCATAGACTATGACCGGGAGGTGAGGGGCCATGGCTAATGTGGCGGGCATCGGCTATACAAACCGCAATTCTCCCATCCACCGCCTCACCGGGGCGGCCAAGCTCATCATGGTGCTGCTGGCCAGCATCGCGGCCATGGTCAGCTTCGACACGCGCTTCCTCGCCCTCATCATCCTTCTGGCCCTGGCTATGTTTGCCGTAAGCAAGGCAAAAATACGGGAGCTGCGGTTCATCATCACCCTCATCACCGTGCTGATGCTGGTGAACAACCTGATGATTTACCTCTTCTCCCCCGAGGAGGGCGTTGCCATTTATGGCACCCGGCATGTTTTGTTTCAGTTCACCAGCCACTTCACCGTTACACAGGAGCAGCTCTTTTACCAGCTAAACGTCACCATGAAGTATTTTGCCATCATGCCCATCGCCCTTGTCTTCTTCTCCACCACCGAGCCCAGCGAGTTTGCCTCCAGCCTGAACAAGATAGGGGTGGGCTACAAGGCGGCCTATTCGGTGGCCCTGGCCCTGCGCTATATCCCCGACGTGAAGCGCAGCTACCATGAAATCAGCCAGAGCCAGCAGGCGCGCGGCATCGATATGTCCAAAAAGGTCAGCATTCCCCAGCGGGTGCGCCACGCCACGGCCATTTTGTTCCCGCTCATTTTCTCCTCCATGGACAAGATTGAGACCATCTCCAACGCCATGGAGCTGCGCAGCTTTGGCAAAGAAAAGCGCCGCACCTGGTACAAGGCGCGGCCCTTCCGCCCGGCGGATTACGGGGTGATGGCCGCCAGCCTGCTGCTGGTGGGCGTCAGCTTTTGGCTGAACTGGCTGAACGGCGGCCGGTTTTATAACCCCTTCCTCTAGAGGGGCGGGTATAGACGACACCTCATGGCACCATGTTTGCAGCTGCTAAGCCCTTTGCTCCATACAATAGTGTGAAAAATATCGCTTTTGAAACGATGTTTTCACACTATTTTTATAATTGCATGACAAATTTTCAAAATATGCAAGGAAAAATAGGAGCGGGCATAATGGATGCCGACTGAAACGGCATGCGGTAAGGGAGAAACTCGGCAATCGCCTCAGCGATGTTTATGCTGTTTTTGCCGATGCCGCTCTTTTTATTGCGCCATGAAAGGGTGTGCAACCGCCCTGCCAAGGCCCTGCAATTTTTCGCTTTATGGTGGGTTTGCTTGCCCTGCCCCCGCTGGTGTTGTATAATAAACTGATTTCAGTATAGCCTTTGCTGGCTTGTCGCACGAAAGGTGGTCTTGCAGCATATCATGGCAAAATTTAGTGTAAAAAAACCTCTCACCGTGTTTGTGGCCGTTGTGGCGGTGCTGGTGCTGGGCATAGTTTCCTTTATGAATATGACCCCCGACCTTTTGCCCAACATGGACCTGCCCTATGTGATGGTGATGACACCTGTGCCCGGCGAAACGCCAGAGAAGGTGGAAACCATGGTAACCAAACCGCTGGAGCAGGCCATGGCCACCCTGGAACACATCAAAACCGTGCGTTCCACCTCCAGTGAAAGCCGTTCCATGATATTTTTGCAATTTGCCGAGGAGGTAAACCTCGACACCATCACGGTGGATATTTTGCAGCGCACCGCCCAAATGGGGGAATATTGGGGCGAGAGCGTGGGCACGCCCATTATTTTGAAGCTGAACCCCAGCATGCTGCCCGTTATGGTGCTGGCTGTGGACATGGAGGGCATGGAGCCCACCGAATTGAGCCGTTTTATTGAGGACACCCTGCTGACCAAGCTGGAGGGCGTGGCGGGTGTGGCCAGCGTGGACGCAAATGGCCTGGTGGCCGACACCGTGGAAATTGGCCTGAGCCAGAGCAAAATTGACGAGCTGAACCAAAAGGTACGCCTGGCTGTGGAGGCACAGTTCAGCGAGGGCGAGGATGAGCTGGAAACTGCCAAAAGCGAAGCGGAAAGTGGCCTGGAGGAGATACAAAGCGCCATGGATGAGCTGCAGGGCGCTATGGACACGGCCTCCGGCATGGCCGGGGAGGCCTCCGGCCAGATAGACCAAAAGCAGATGGAGCTGATGCAGGCCAAAATGCTGCTGTTGCAGCAAATTTCCGCCATGACCCAAAAGCAGGAGGAGCTGGCCCAGTACGAGACCATTTTGCAGGGCCTGCAAAACAGCCTCAGCGAGCTGGACACCCGCCGGGCCGAGGCGGGCGCGCTGGTGGAAAACCTAAAGGCCTTGCAAGGCCAAATTGTGCAGCTGGAGGCAACAAAGGCAGCCTTGGAGCTGGAATTGGCAAACCCTGCGCTCACCGAGGAGGAGCGGGCCCAAAAAGAGCAGGCGCTTTTAGACGTAAACGCTTCTCTGGCCCAAATTGACGCAGAGCTTGCCGCCCTGCCCCTGCCCACCACCCGGGCCGAGCTGCCGGTGCGGCTGGCCGAGGCGGAGGCGGCTTTGGCCCAAATTGACTTGGGCTATAGTGCCTTGGACACCGCCCTTTCCAGCTATGGCCTGGGCCGGGCCGACATTGCCAAAGCCCTGGGCGAGGTGCAGGCCGGCCGCGCACAGCTTACAGAGGCCATTGCCCAGATGCAAAGCACCCTGAGCATGCTGGATGCAGGCACCATCACCATTGCCAAGGCCAAGGCCGAGATGGAAAAGCAGAAGCTGGAGGGCATTGTAGAGCTGAGCACCGGCTCTGCCCAGCTATTGCTGGCGCAGGGGCAGCTTACCGGGGCCCTGGCCCAAATAGACAGCGGGATGGAGGAGCTGGACAAAGCCAAAAAAGCCGCGCTGGAACAGGCAGACCTCAACTCCATCATCACGCTGGAAATGGTTTCCAACATTCTGATGGCCGAGAACTTCTCCATGCCTGCCGGCATGGTAACGGAGGACGGCACACAAACTCTGGTGCGGGTGGGCGAAAATTTCAACTCTCTGCCGGAGATGGAAAACCTTCTTTTGGTGGATTTGCAGCTGGATGGGCTCTCCCCCATCTATCTGCGCGATGTGGCCGACATCTCGCTGAAAAACAACAGCGGGGAGCTCTACTCCAAAATTGACGGAAAAGACGGGGTTCTGCTCACCTTTTCCAAGCAATCCACCTACGCCACGGCCACCGTTTCCAGCAACATCCGGGCAGAGCTAAACGCGCTGCAAACCGAATACCCCGCCCTCTCCTATGTCAGCCTGATGGACCAGGGGGATTATATCGATATCATCATCTCCGCCGTGCTGCAAAACCTGCTGCTTGGCGCTGTGTTTGCCATTCTGGTGCTGTTTTTGTTCCTGCGCGACATACGCCCCACCTTCATCACCCTTTGCAGCATCCCCATCAGTGTCATTTTCGCTATTTCCATGATGTATTTTTCCGGTGTATCCCTCAACATCATCAGCCTCTCGGGCCTGGCCGTGGGGGTGGGCATGCTGGTGGATAACTCGGTGGTGGTGATTGAAAACACCTATCGGCTGCGCCGCAAAGGGGAAACGGCCATCAAGGCGGCCGTCTCGGGCGCGGCACAGGTAAGCGGGGCCATCACGGCCTCCACCCTCACCACCATCTGTGTGTTTTTGCCCATCGTGTTCACCCAGGGCATCACCCGCCAGCTCTTTACAGACATGGCCCTCACGCTGGCCTACTCACTGCTGGCCAGCCTTGTGGTGGCGCTCACCCTTGTGCCCGCCATGAGCTCCGGCCTGCTGAAAAACACCTCCCGCCGCGAGGGCAGCTTTGCCCCCAAGGTATATGCCCTATATGAGAGGCTGGCCGGGTTTGCGCTGGGCCACAAGGCGCTGATGCTGGGCTCTGTTGCGGCACTGCTGGCACTGAGCATTGTGGCGGTTTTGCTGCGCGGCTACATCATGATGCCCGAGATGGACATGCCCGAGGTGATGGTGACCCTGACAGCCCCCAAGGGAAGTACCACCGAGGAAACCATGCAGTATACCGACGAGCTGAGCGAGAGGGTGCGCACCATGCCGGGCGTGGAGACGGTGGGCGCCATGCTCTCCAGCGGGGGCGGCTTTATGCTGGGGGCCGGCATGGGGCAGGGGCAAGGGGGTGGCCAGCAGCAGAATAGCGCCATGCTGTATGTTTTGGTGAACGAAAAGGCCAGCGGCCTGGAGACAGCCGAGGCCATCAACCGCCAGTTTGCCGACGCCCCCTATGAGGTGGTGGCCTCGGGCTCGTCCTCCATGTCGGGCATGATGGACGCCATGGGCGGTTCCGGCATATCCGTGGAGCTGTACGGCGAAAACCAGAGCGAACTCATTGCCACCGCGCGGCAGATGGCCGAGGTGCTGCGCGGCACGGAAGGCTGTGTCAATGTGGTGGACGGCGTGGGCGACACCAATCCGGAATTACGTTTCACCGTGGATAAAAACAAGGCCATGGCCAAGGGCCTGACGGTGGCACAGGTGTATGCCGAGGTGAGCCGCCTGCTGGCCACCCAAAAAACCGCCACAACGGTAAGCCTGGAAGGCATTGACACCGATATTCTGGTGCTGAGCCCGAAGCATGGCGCCATTACGCCGGATAGCATGCGGAGCTTCAGCTTTATGCACGAGACGGCCCAGGGGGAAAAAGAGCGCGTCTACCTGCGGGATATTGCCGAGGTGGAGGAGACCGAGACGAGCGTTTCCATCAACCGAATCAACCAGCGGCGCTACCTGACGGTGAGCGCCGAGGTGGGCAGCGGCTACAACGTGGGGCAGGTGGCGGGCAATGTGGAGCGCGCCATCTCTGCCTCAAGCCTGCCTGCAGGTGTGAGCTATCAGGTGACGGGCGAGAGCACCTCGGTGATGGAGGCCTTTGGCGACTTGGCGCTGATGCTGCTGCTGGGGGTGCTGCTGGTCTACCTCATCATGGTGGCCCAGTTCCAGTCGCTCAAATCCCCCTTCATCGTCATGTTCACCATACCGCTTGCCTTCACCGGCGGCCTGGCCGCCCTGCTCATCGCCGGCATGGAGCTCAGCATCATCGCGGTTATCGGCTTTGTCATGCTGGTGGGCATCATAGTGAACAATGGCATTGTGCTGGTGGACTATACAAACCAGCTGCGTGCCGAGGGCATGGACACACGCGCCGCCCTGCTTGAGGCGGGAAAAACCCGCATACGTCCCATTTTCATGACAAGCACCACCACCGTTTTGGGGCTCTCGGTGATGGCGCTGGGGCTTGGCACAGGGGCCGAGCTGATGCAGCCCATTGCCATCGTGTGCATTGGGGGGCTCATCTACGCAACCCTGCTCACCCTGCTGATTGTACCGGTGATGTATGAACTGCTGAACCGCAAAAAAATGCGGGTGATTGACGAGGAGGATTTGATTGTGAGCGACCAGTGAGAGCGCGAAAGTTGGCCTTACATTTGAACGTATTATTAGACTTTTACGTAAGAACCCTTCCCGGCAGCTGAACTCTTGGATAGGCACAGCCGCGATTTTGCATAATGAAAAAACATGGTATTTTATAGCGTCATTACGCTATAACATCTGCCCGCTTGACAATGCAAAAGCTGTGTGCCACACTAAAATTGCAATACTACTGTGGAAAACAGGGCAATGCTGAAGAGCGGCCCAGAGACTGCATGCGGTCTGCGTGTGTCCGCCAAATGCCATTCCCCTAAAAACCGAGAAGGGACAGGTGAGAAAATTGGGTGAGCCAGAAATTACGATGAAAAACACGAAATCCGAAATACTAGAGGCGCTGAATGAAGCTTTAGCGCGCGCCGAGCAAGCGGAAAAGGGAAAGCTTAACCCCGAACGAGAAGAAGGGGAACGAATCAACAAAAAAGCATTAGATACCGCAAGAAAAGCTGTTGAACAGAACATATTTTCTCGGGAGCTCCAAGATAAATTTAACGATTTGGAAAAGGCGATTGAAAGCGAAGAAAGCCGATTGCAGGAGCTTTACGGCGTAGGACGTGAAGTGCAAAAGCTCGCCTTGGTGATTGAAGCGGGCCGAGAGCGGTCTTGTGCGATAGAGCGAGAGCGGGAAGAGAAGGAAAGATGCGCCAGGGAAAGCCTTGAAAAACTGACCTCTGAGTATGCGCAGGCTAAGGCTGAAATTCAAGCAGAGCAGGAGGCGCAGGCGAAGCGGCTTAAAATGGAGCGTACGCGTGAAGAAGAGGAGTACCAGTACGACTTAGCCAGGGCGCGAGAAAGAGAAAATAACATATGGGCAGACGAAAAAGCCGCACGGGAGGCAGCGCTTCAAAAACGGGAAGCACAGGCCACTGAAATGTTGTCTCAAGCCGAAAGCAAAGCGGAGTATATACGAACGTTGGAAGAGAAGGTTGAAACCATCCCAAGCCTGCTGTCCGCTGAACGGGAGGCTGCCATCGCAGCCACCACTCAGGCTCTAAAGCAGGAGCAGGCCCATCAATCGGCTTTGGCTGAAATGGAGCGCAAAAATGCCGTTGTGCGTTTGGAAGACAAGGTTTCCTACCTGGAAAAGGAAATAGAAACCTCCAACAAAAGCGTCCATGAACTGCAAGCCAAACTTGACAAGGCCTATTCGGAAATTCGTGATTTGGCGGCGAAAACGGTGGAATCGGCTGGTGGCGTAAAAATCATTGGGAACCCGGAAAAGAGTAGTGGCTAGCAGTTTTATCCATGTTTCTATGGGCGGTATTGTCCTAATAAGTGTTTATTCAAGAAACGCTCGGTCAAACCGGGCGCTTTTTTATGACATACGCAAAAAAACAATAAACTTTCATATCGGCACCCCGCCAATGAGATTGTTCTGCCAAAATATTTCCTTATCGGTTTTCACGTGCATAGTTCACCCCGTTGGCCGCCGGGCCAATGGATTTGCCCACAAAGCCAATGAGCGCCAGGAAGGTAATCACGTAGGGCAGCATAGCCATAAATTGGTAGGGTATCCCCAAACTCATGGCCTGCAAGCGTAGCTGCAGGGCGTCGGCCAGGCCAAACAGCA
The DNA here is from genome assembly GCA_964423365.1 of uncultured Oscillospiraceae bacterium. GTDB lineage: Bacteria > Bacillota > Clostridia > Oscillospirales > Ruminococcaceae > JAAYCI01. Next base: position 12,817 of record CAYRFC010000014.1, on the reverse strand, counting down.
GGGTGGCCAGCAGCACACCGCCGGGCTTCCACTTGCCAAAAATAACCGCTGCCAGCGCAATATAGCCCCGCCCGGCCACAATATTTTCCACGTACATGTTCATATAGCCAATGGAGAGGTAGGCCCCACCCAGGGCACCCAGCGCCCCGCCTATAGCACAGCCCAAAAAACGTTGGGAAAACACCTTGATGCCAAAGGAATCGGCCGCCTTTGGATATTCTCCGCAGGCACGCAGCTTCAGCCCCGCTTTTGTTTGGAACAACACAAAATAGCTAAGCGGCGCCAGCAGGAAAGCGATGTATACCATAATGTTTTGGTTGAATAGCTCTCCCAGCACCGGGATATCGGATAAAAGGGGAATGGGCAGCTTGGCAAAACCCTCCACCTTGCTGGGCATGGAGGAAATGCCAAAAATAGAGCGGTAAAAAAAGCTGGCAAGCCCGGCAGCCAAGATGTTCAGCGCCATGCCCAGCACCACCTGGTTGCTGCCACGCACAATAACGGTGTAGGCAAAAAACATGTTGATGACCACCCCGCACAGCAGCGAAATGAGAAGGCCGGCCCACAGGCTCCCGGTGAGGCTGGCCCCAATAAAGGCTGAGACAGCCCCGGTGACCATGAGCCCTTCCAGGCCAATATTGGTGATGCCTGAGCGCTCAGAATACATCTCTCCCAGCGCCGTATATAAAAGGGGGGTTGTCATGCGGACACTGGAGTTCACAAGTTCTGCAAAAAATGCCACGGTAAAAATCTGTCCTGTCACGGGGTTTCCACCTCCACATGGTTTTTAGCGTTCTTTTTCCGCCGGGAGAAAAAGCGCAGGGTTCCCGCACCGATGACAAAGAAGATGATGAGCGCCTGAATCACATCTACCACCGAAGTGGGAATGCCAACCAAACGCTGCATACTATTTGCCCCCGTACGCAAAACACCAAATAGCAACGAGGTGAGCATGACCCCGAAAGGATGCAGCTGCCCGATGAGTGCCATGGAGATGCCATCGAAACCATAGCCCGCGCCAAATGCCGACACCATGCGGAACTGAATGCCCAACATCTCCACCGCGCCACCCATACCGGCAATAGCACCCGACACCATCATGGACTGAATCAGCGTGCGGTTGATGCTGATACCACCGTAGGCCGCGGCTTCACGGTTCAGCCCTACCGCCCGCATTTTAAAACCCGGGGCGGTGTAAAACAGGTAATAAAACATTGCCACAGCCACCACCAATACCAAGACAGCACCCAGGTGAATGCGGGTGGTTTTTACCAAGATGGGCAGGTGGAAGGCCTTTTCTATGGCATCGGTTTGGGGGTTGCTCCCGGCCGCCTCCTGCAAGGGCCCGTTGATGAGCCAGCTGACCAACAATGTGGCGATATAGTTCATCAAAATGGTGGTGATGACCTCATTCACCCCACGCGTGGCTTTCACCAGCGCCGGCAGCAGTGCCCACAGCGCGCCCCCCGCCATACCGGCCAGAATGCATAAGACAATCATGGGAATGGCAGGCATTTCCGGAAAGGCCAAGGCCATTGCCACGCTGCAGGTGGCCCCCACCAAAAGCTGGCCTTCCGCGCCAATGTTAAACACCCCGCAGCGGTAGGCAAAGGTTACCGCCAGACCTGTGAAGGCGATGGGCACAGCCTTGGCCACCGCTTCGCCAAAGTTTACCGGATTTTTGAACACGCTGGAAAACAACACCGCATAGGCTTCCAGGGGGGCCCCCCCGTCTAGTAAAATCAAAACCGAGCCCACCACCAGCGCTGCCAGCACCGCCAATATAGGCAGGACCAGTTTGTCGGCCTTGACGCTATCCAATTTCTTCATCTCCTGCCTCCTTTCCGGCCATCATCAGGCTGAGGCGGCTGATGTCCGGTGCTTCGGGATTTTCATAACCCATGATGCGCCCCTCATACAGCACGGCCAAACGGTCTGCCAGGCGTAAAATCTCGTCCAAATCTGCCGAGATGAGAAGAACCGCACAGCCCATCTCACGGGCAGCCACAATCTCTTTGTGCACAAATTCGGAGGCCCCCACATCCAGCCCTCGGGTGGGGTGCACCGCCACCAGCAGCCCTGCATGGCTTTCTATCTCCCTGGCTAGAATCACCTTCTGGGCGTTCCCCCCGGAAAGCGCGCCCACCGCCAAGTTCTCGTCAGCGGTGCGGATATCATATTTTTCAATCATGCTCAGTGCATGGCTGTGCAGGCGGCGGTAGTCAATATACCAGCCATGAAAACGGGAATAGGGCGGGTCGCTGATTTCCTTCAGTACCAGGTTTTCATAGATACTCATGCTTCCCACCAGGCCCATGCGGCCCCGGTCTTCCGGAATATGGGCCACCCCTGCCTGAATATAGGCCAGAGGGCTGGCCCCCTGTAAGGGCTGCCCGTTCACCAAAATCCTTCCGTTTTGGGGGCGAAGCAGGCCCGTAACAGCCTTGGCCAGCTCCGATTGGCCATTGCCATCCACTCCGGCTATACTCAGAATCTCCCCTGCGTGTACGGTCAGCTCCCCAATATCCAGCACCGGCAGCCCATTCTTCCCACAGCAGCGCACCTCGCGCATTTGCAAAACAGGTGCCCCCACATGGGCAGAAGGGGGAATGCGGTCCATCACAATTTTTCTTCCCACCATATAGTCGCCCAGGTCGTCAGCCGTGGTGTCGGCCTTGTTCACGGTTCCCACCAATTTTCCCTGCCGCAGCACCGTAATGCGGTCGCAAATGGTCATCACCTCTTTCAGCTTATGGCTGATAAAGATAACCGTGTGCTCCTCTTGCACCAGCTTTCGTATAATCTCGAACAGGCCCTCGGCCTCCCCGGGAGTGAGTACCGCGGTGGGCTCATCCAAAATGAGAATGCTGGCATCGGCACACAGCACCTTGATAATCTCGATTCGCTGCTGCTCTCCCACCGAAAGCTCACTCACCAGTTTATCCGGGTGGATATCCAGACCATATTTTTGGGAAAGATCCGCAATTTTCTGCCGCACCTGTGCGCGGCCCAGCAGCACACCACCCTGGCTCATGCTCAAAATCACATTTTCCACCACTGTCATGGCTTGAACCAGCATGAAGTGCTGATACACCATTCCCACACCCCATTTTTTCGCATCCTGGGGTTTTTTGATGGTGGCCTGCTGCCCCCCGATATAAATATGTCCTTCGTTCATCTGATAAAGGCCGGATAAAATATTCATCAGCGTGCTTTTTCCGGCTCCATTTTCCCCCAGCAGGGCATGCACCTCAGCTTTGGCTACGCTGAAATTCACGCCGTTGTTTGCAACAAAGCTGCCAAAACGTTTGGTGATACCCTCCATGGAGAGGTAAGCACGTTCCTTCACTGGGCACTCCTCCTGTATTTAAAAGAAGCCCCAATTCCGGCTTCTTTTGCTGGAATTGGGGCTTCCACGCCAGCCTTTTGGGGCCGCTGGCAATGTGGAATACCGGACTATTCCATGGTGATGGTTCCATCCACAATATCCTGGCAAATCTGTTCCAGCTCAGTTACAACCTCGGCGGGAACCGTTTCGCCAAATTGACCAAAGCCCACCACGCCGTTGGCTATATCGCCAATCATCGCCTGGCCGGGCTCACCATCTGCCACCAGGTTGGCCGCAAACATAATCAAAGCCCCGTTGCTCATCAGCACGCTTCCGCAAATGGCACCGGGGTCGCTTGCCATGATGTCCATGGGCTCCACAATCACCCAGGTGCCCTTCTCTTTGGCCGCTTCCACAATACCCGTGTTGCACGCGCCGGCAAAGCTGAAAATCACATCTACGTTGGCCGTGGAAATTTGGGAAGTTGCCAGCTCCTTACCCTTGGCCACATCGTCCCAAGAGCCGGTCATGGAGGAAGTGAATTTCCCCGCTTCGTTCACGTAGGCCAGGCCCTGTTCCATGCCACGCATAGAGTCGGTGGTGGGCTGAATCTCCGTGCCGCCAATGTAACCCACAGAATTTGTTTCTGTGAACAAACCCGCAAAAGCCCCGGCAAGGAAACCGGCCTGCACATTGTTAAAGCTCATGGAGGTTACATTGTCTGCGGTGAAGCTGAAGTTGATGCCCGCAAAGTGGGAGTCTGGGAATTCTTCATAGATTTGCTGCACCGCATCCTGGAACTGGTTGCCGGGGGCCACTATCAGGTTATACCCTTCTGCGGCATACTCGCGGAAGGCACTCACAAAGTCGGCCGCGGCCACGTTTTCAGAAACGGATATCTCATAGCCGAGCTCCTCGCGCGCCTGCTCCATACCGGTGTAGCAATCGGCATTCCAGCCGCCGTCGTCTATCGGGCCGTCCAGCACAAGGGCGGCTTTCAAGCCGCCCTCAGGCGCGGCCTTGCTTTCGCCGCCCACCGCCGAGGAAGCGGCCGTGCTGGCCGCAGGGGCCGCACTGCTACTGCTGCTGCTGGCGCCGCCGCAGCCCGCCAGTGCGAAAGCAAGCGCGCAGCTCAGTGCCATGGCCATACATTTTTTACTCTTTTTCATGTTCGTCCTCCTTCTTTTTGTCCGTACAATATACCACCGCTATCTGCGGAGTATTCATGGATATGGGGTGGCTGCTGGGCAAAATGGCAACAAAAAACCAGCCCACCTCTATGCGGGTACGAAGAACGGCCCTACCGCCGCTTGTTTTTATATTGTGTCTATCCGAACCTGTCCCGGTATTCCTTCGGGGTGAGGCCCACATAGCGCATGAACAGTGTATAAAAATTCTGGGGGCTTTTAAAACCTACCTCGTATACAATCTCATTCACTCTGTACTGGCTTTGCAGCAACAGTTCCTTGGCACGCTCTATGCGCTGGCGTCGGATATACTCGTTCACACCCACGCCCGCCTCCTCTTTAAACACGCGCGCCAAATGGGTTTTGTGCAGTTGAAACTGCCTGGCCAGTTCTTCCAGGCCAATGTCCTGATTCAAATGTTCGGCAATATATTGCATTACATGGCGAATGCGCTGGCTGAAAGGGGAACCGGTATTCCGGCTGCTGCTTTCCAGCACAACAGCAAACCGCTCCCAAAAGGCGGCTTGCATCTCCTCGGCCGTGGACATGTTTTCTATTTCCTCCAGCGCCCTTCTGTCCATTGGGCTACCGGGCCCCAGCAAGCCGCGCTGCATCTGCTCCTCTGCCAACACCCCCCACAGAATGGCCTGCAAATAGCCCAGATAGTTCAGTTGCATCACACCCTGCAAATCCTTTCGGTAAAGCTGGGCCAATGTTTTTTTTAGCATCTCGGCATCATTTTTTGCCAGTGCCAAACGCAGGCGGCCTATGCGTACTTCCAGATGGCGATGCTGCACCGTGTTACCGGCATTTTGCAGAGAGCTAAAATACAAAATACCTCCCGTGCCATGCAATATTTGATATCCAAGGGCATCCTGGCTCTCTTGCAGCGCCTGTGCAAGCTCGCCCGGTGCCGTATGTATGGCGCTCACCCCCAGGGTGAGGCCCGGCTGGCTCAATGCTTCCAGGGTGTTTTTTAGCCTTCTGTAAAAGGCCTGGCGGGTGTTGCGCCCTGCCTGGTCTGCGCTTGGGTGGAAAAAGTACAATACCGCCATTGTCTCGTCTGGCAAGGCGGAGCAGCCGCAGCACTCCCCTTCAGCAGACAGCAGTTCCGCCGCCTGCATCAGCCTGGTCAGTTCCGGTGCCTCCCCTTCGAGCAAGGTGAAGCCCACCTGAATGAACAGATAGTGGCTATACTTGGTGCAGGCAAACAAAGCTTCTGCTGCTCCGTCACTTTTTTCCAGCAGCCACTGCTGCAAAGCGATGCTTAGGGGAGGTGGCTTGTAAGGCCCGGGTCGCTCCTTGGGTAGCAGTGCCGTGGCTGTGCCCGGGCCCTGTAAAATCGCCTCGGCGTTCTGCAACGCTGTATACAGCACATCGGGTGTCACCGTATCCTTGATTAAGTAGTCCAGCCCGCCCAGGCGAATCACCTGCCTCGCGTAATCGAAACGCTCATAGCAGCTAAGAATGATAAACGGGAGGTTTGGCGCTTCGCGGCGAATTTGTGATAGCAGCTCTAGGCCATCTAGCACAGGCATCTGAATATCGCTAATAATAATATCTGGCCGGTGCCTGTGGTAGAGAGCTAAGGCCTCCGCCCCATTTTTTGCCTCCCAACAAATCTCAAACCCGGTTTCCTCCCAGTTCAGCATGGCTTTCACAAGCTGCCTGGCCGGGTATTCATCGTCCACCAGCAATATTCGCCTCATGGCCGCCTCCACCTCTCAGGTTTGGTACGGAATTCTGAACGAAGTTCGGGTGCCATGTCCAAGTTGGCTTTGAATTTGCAGCGCACTTTCCTCGCCATACAGCAGCGCCAGACGCTCATTCACATTTTTTAGGCCAATGTGCGTGTAACTGCGGGGGTTTGCCACCTCATCTTTCATCAGCTGCTCCACCAGTTTTTCCGGCATACCCACCCCGTTGTCTGTCACCGCCACAGCCAGGAAGTTTCCCTGCCGTTCAAAGTGAACCGCAATGGCCCCGCCGCCTGCTGGTGCGATACCATGAAAAAGTGCGTTTTCCACAAGGGGCTGTAAAATCAATTTGGGAAGCAGAGCGAATTCCACATCCTGCTCTGCCTGTGCCTCAAAGCGAATATCAAACTCATACCTGCTGCGTTGCAGGTGCAGATAGTTCCTCGTATTCTCTATTTCTTCCACCACACTGGCCAGCGCCCCTGAGGAAGACATGCTGGCCCTCAGCAGGGCATTGAAGGCGGTGATGGTTCTTTCCAGCTCTGCATTCTTAGCCACCTGGGCCATGTATTTCATCGTATTTAAAGTGTTGTGTATGAAATGTGGATTGATTTGCAACTGCAACAAGTCCAACTGGGTTTGCAGCATAGCCACCTCATACTCCTTTTCCTTCTGCTGCTTCTCCAGATTTTCCTGTGTAAGGCGGTTGATATCCGACACCATGGTGTTGAAGCCTGTCACCAGCTCCTGCACTTCGCCTGGGGCATCTGCCTCCAGCTTTCCGGAATACTCTCCCGTGCCCAACCGTGCCATGGCCGATTGCAGTTTTTTAATGGGCTGGGTAACTGTTTTCGCCACATAGGAGCTGAAGACAATCACACAGAGCAGGGTGATGAGGGACACGGTGAAAACCACCCGGTACAGGCCGTTTAACCCAGACTGAAATTCCGATTCCCGCAAGACACAGGTCAAACTCCAGTTTGGATAGCCAGAGACTTCGGTTTGGTAGACCCGAAATTCTGGGCCCAGACTTTCTGGCACCAGGCTTTCAAAACCCGCCCGCCCGGTTTGATACACCACCCGCCCCGCCTCATCCGTCAAGAAGCAGGCATCGAAGGAGTCCTCCGATATGGGCCCTAAGTTGGCAAACAGGAAATTGCTTTGCAAACTAATGGCCACAACGCCCAAAACCTCATAGTTCTCTGCGGGGTTGTACAGGTGCCCCAGATACGTGATGCTGCTGCCGTCTGCCCCAGAGGCAATGGGAATGGCGTCCGGCATACTAAAGCATCGGGTGCTGGAAGAGGCTTCGAATGTCCGGTAAGCCTCCGCCTGTTCCATAAGCTTTGGATAGGGCGGCAGAGAATAGAACGAGTGCAGGATATTCTGGTTTTTATCCAGCGCCACGATGGAGGTTATATAGGAAGCGCGCTGCGCATAATTGGTGAGCCGGCCCTGCACCAGGGCCATACTGGGGGCATCCACCCCCTGCCGGTTCACCTTTAGCAGGCTGGTGCGGATGGTATTGTCATTGATAATGGAGCCATGCAGGCTTTGCACCTGCTCTATAGAGCCACTCAGCTCACTGTTCATCAGGTTCATCTTGCGCAGCAGCACGTCGTTCATTTCTTTCAGCAAGCGCCCAGAGAACAGGATGCTAATGAGCAAGGTGAGCGCCACAAACGCAATGATGATGACCACCGAGAAATAAAGAGTCATACGAATGCTGAGGCGCTGGATGCGAGGCCGTCTATTTTTCATAAAATAAACTGTCCCCCATCCGCAAAAGCCTGGCTTGCTTCTGCCTTAGTATAGCAAGTAAATGGCCCTAAAAAAAGTTTTCTGTGCCAATTTGCATAGCACGTTGACGAAATACAAACTTTGTTGAATGAATGCCGTGCTGTTTTTCCCGGTTTGTGTGATACCATGAAACTATGGTATCATACAAAAATACACCACACCTGTAGCAAAAGGCTGGTTTCAAATGAAAAAACGTCTTTGTATATGTCTGGCTGTTCTCTGTGCCTTCGCTTTTTCCGCCTGTTCAGGCGGCGCACCCAGCGGTTCTCAAGGCAACCCCGGCCCCGTTTTGGGGTATATCTGTAAGGACCTTTCCCAGCAGTGGTTTGCGCACCTTGCCCAGGCGCTCACAACCAAGGCAGTGGAAAAAGGCGCCGCCGAGGTAGTGGTGGTAGACGCCGAAATGAGTTCTATTCAATATCTCATCGCCCTAGACAATCTGATATCTCGCAATGTAGACTGTATCATTGTGTGCCCGCCAGACCAGCGGCTTGGGCAGATTACCGCAGAAAAATGCGCCCAGGCAGGCATTCCGCTCATTGCCGAAACCGCCGCATTATATGATGCTGAAAACCGCCTGCTGGCCCCAGCTATAGCACCAGACGCCTACGCCAGCGGCCTTGCCATGGGCCGGTATATGGCCGCGCATCTGCTGGAAAACAACCACCAAAACGAGACGGTGGGCCTGCTCTGTCTTTCCATACGCAACATCACCGATGATTTACAACGTTATAACGGCGCAGTAGACGGTTTCCTGGAAAAACTTCCGAACTTTCCCATGGAAAAAATATTCTACGCCAACTACGACGGCACCGCCCAAAATGCCTTCAATGCCGCAGCCGCCGTCATCACCGCAAACCCCGGCATCCACCTCTGGGTGGCCTGCGCTGCCAACGACGAAGGGGCCCAGAGTATCTGCCAGGTACTCACCCAAAGTGAAAAGGCCGCGGGAGGCACCGTGGTGGGCATGGGCGGCTATTTAGCCAACGCTGAGTTTGAAACAGGCAGTTGTTTCCGCGCTTCACTTTCTGTAGATGCAGACCTGGCCGGGGCACAGTTGGCCGAAGCTGCACTGCTATGGGTGAGCACAGGCCAGCACCCGTGGCGAGACGAGGTGGCGGATGATGAAATCTTTGCACGCCACACCTTAGATTTTACGTTGATACAAGCCGCATAGCGCTGCGTAATACAAAGAACGGGATAATGGCCGCCAGCCTGCTGCTGCGGGGTGGCGGGTTTTGGCTAAACCGGCTGAACGGCGGCCGGTTTTTAACCCTTTCCCGTAATATTATTGGTTTTCTATGGCCCAGGCAATCCAGCTGGACCACTCTGCCGCCAAGTGCTTTTGGTGGGCTTTGATGAGACCCTTGGGGCATATGGCCGGAAACTCCACCCAGGTTCTCACCTCCATGCCCTCTTGCGTGTCTCTGAATTGATGCCGCACCCCGCCAATCATGGTTCCATCTGCCAGCTTTGCAATGCCCACGGATTGATAGGGATAGCGGGTATCTCTTGGCTCTTGCAGCCCTGTTTCCTCCTCCAGGGTGATAAAGAACTGGGTGGGAACAGGCGCATTCCCTGTTGTTTCTATCACCTCCAGCATCTCCTTGCGGGGCAGCAGCACATAGTGGTCGGGGCAGGCCGCTATATTCGCCCTCCGGTGCGCTTCCGTATCCTCCAGCATCAAAGCCTCCACCATTTTGCTGAACCGCTCGGCCCCTATGCCGCTGGCAAAAAGGGTGGTGCTGGCCGCCCGGCGCCTGCCGCCGGAACAAACGGCGGCAAGCTTCATTCCTATCCGCCCTATGGCCAATTTCATCCGCAGAGACGCTATCATCTCTTCATAGGGTATACAGAGCTTCCGCTCTGTCAGCTCATCACATAAAGCGTCCAGGCTCTCCGCCAGGGGGGCCGGTTTTTTTAGGTTGCGAAAAACCTTAGCCACCCGCCCCTGTTTCCATTGGTTCATCTCCTCTTTTGTAAACTCTTTCCCATCTATGAGTATTCTCATGTTTGTCTCCTTTTGCCGCCTTTTGCCGCTTGGCCTCTCTAGCATGAATGTTACTTTTTTCCCGTTGGCATGAAATACCGAAAATGCAAGACCCTTTCACTTTTCATGTCATCAATATACCACAATTGCCCGCCTTATTACAGTTTCTCAAAAGGCTGCGCAGCAAGCTTTTGAGAAACTGTTATGCAGCACCTGATTTTCCCCCCATCTATGCGCGACAGTTTGTTGATTTGCTGTAATAAAGCCAAAGCCAGTGTGTTTTATCATCTTCAGTCGGTTCGTTTTGCCAGGTCCGGCCAGGCAAAAAATAAAGTAGGAAAGGTTGTTGGCAAGGAGTAGATTCTGAGCGTTCGATGGCAAACGTCAATGAAATGTACCGAGGGGTCAAGTAACCTCGGTACATTTCGGCGTTTCACCCGTGAGCTTTGTTCGAATATATGTATGATTTTCGCCATATGCCCTGTCCGGTGGTGTATTGCCGAAAACAGGCAAAAATCCGATATGGCTTTGCCCCTGCTATTCTCGAGATTCTAGCCACTCCACAGAGGCCGCTTTCTCCTTGACAGAGATTTTTGTACACTCCTTTTCTTCCAGTTCCCTAGTGATAAAGAAATCGTACAAAAGCCCTGTATCATACATCAAAGCAAAGGAATAAATCACATCCAAACTTTGTTTCAATTCAAGGTTGTCATAATCGCGGATACGACGACTCGACAACGCTTCATCATACATATGCACAAAACAAATTACACAGCTTTCCTATCCTGGCAGGCTGTGATGGTTTTGTGTGTGCCTCTATTTGAGAGGCAAAGAAACCGGTTTTCCCGTGGCAGCACTTAGGTCGGCCGCAAACACAATTTCCTGGGTTTTCATGGCATCGTTCAAATCTACAATGCATTTTGTGTTATTGACAATGCAATCTATGAAATGGTTAATCTCTTCTGGGAAGGGATGGTGGCTCACATCCCCGCTGTCGGGCGTTTCCACCGGCAGCATCACATAATCCCGCTGGTGCTCAATCATCCCAGGGGAATAGAGCTTGTTGTTCAGCAGCGAGCCTTTGTCTCCAAACAGGTGTAAATTAAAGATGTAGGGGGATATGGTATCGTAGCTGCTCCCCACCTTGCCCATGGTTCCATTTTTGAATTTCAGTAGCATCACCAAAGTGCCATCGAATTCCAAATCGCTTCGACAGGTACTGGAATAGGCCACCACCTCCGTCACTTCATCCTGCATAAACCAGCGCATGGCGTCCACCGCATGGCAGCCTCCGGCCAGCAGGCTGCTACCGCCCACCTCTTTTTTCATGGTCCATTCATAGCAGGGATAGCTTTCCGTCACCCGGTGGAAATAATCGGTTTCAGCATAATAGAGCCTGCCTAGATATTGCTCCTGCATTTTTTTTGCGTTTACAAACAGGGGGTTCCAGCGCAGCACATAGCCCACCAGCGTTTTTACCCCGGCTTTGTCCACGGCGGCCTTCATGGACTTGCAATCCTCCCAGTTCAAGGCAATGGGTTTTTCTATTAAAATGTGTTTGCCCGCCTGCGCCGCCTGGATGGTTTGCCGGGCGTGCAGGTTGTTGGGGGTGCAGATGCACACGATGTCCACCGCCGGGTCTTGGAGGGCCTCCTCATAGCTGGTATATACATTCACCCCTTCCAAATGAAACTGTGCTGCTCTTTCCCGGGCCTTTGCCTCGGTGCGCGAGCAAATGGCCACCACCTTGGAATGGGGGTTCATCTCAAAGGCCCGGATATGCTCGCTGGATACCCAACCTGTGCCCACAATCAAAACACCATATATTTTCATCTTTATACCTCCCATAGGATACATTTATACAGAATATACAGAACAAAAAGACAAAATACCCCTCTATTGGGCCAGGTGGCGCAGCACCTGCAGCCCCTGTGCCAGGCTTTGCTCCACCAGATATTGGGCAGGGGGAATCAGTTCTAAAACCAGCTCCCCGGTATACCCGATATCTCTCAATGCCCCCATCACCGCCGGCCAGTTCACATCACCCTCCAGCAGGTTGCAGAAGGAGTGGATGTTGTCATTGGCCATTCGGTAGTCTTTGGCATGTATTTTTTTTATGCGGCTTCCCAAGGTGCGTATCCATTGCTGGGGGTGGCCAAACCGCCGGGCGTTGGCTACGTCGAAGTATAGGCCCACATTCTCTCTCTCCATCTCATCCACAAACCGGGCCAGCTCCAAGGGGCTATACAGCATATGGTTCCACACGTTCTCAACGGCCCAGGTGACATCCGGCTCTTCCGCCGCCAGCTGCGCTATCCGCTTCTGAGCCAACCGATACCCTTCTTCATAGCCAATCTCTTCTGTCAGCAGGCCGGGAATCAGCAGCACGGTGTTGGCACCCACCACCCGGGCTAGCTCGGCCATCCTGTGCAAAGCACCCAGCGCCTTTTCGGCCACAGCCTGGTCAGGGCTCGTCAAGGGATACAACGAAAAGCTGACAACTCCCCCCACCCCAGTGATGGGCAGCCCCATTTCCCGGGAGAGCTGTTTCAGCCGGATAAAATCTTCCATCGTACTATTTTCATTGGCCAGTCGGTTTTCATATCGGGCTATATCCAGCGTGTCGGCCACGCCATTCGCTGCCGGGCGCACCGCCGTCCCCGTAAAGCACAGCTCAAACGTATCAAAGCCCAGGGCTTTGCTCTGCCGCATGGCGGTCTCCACATCTGTGCCCGAAGGCCAGCAAAACTGGTTGATTCCTACCCACATGCGGATGAGCCACGCAAAAAAACTGCTGCTCTCCACCGATAAAACA
>CAYRFC010000013.1:0-26653 GCA_964423365.1 uncultured Oscillospiraceae bacterium | reverse complement strand
ATGGGAGTGGTTGCGCGCATGGTGAATGTCAAGCCGATGATGCTTGGAACGACGGAACGCATGAGTTTTTCCCGTATTGATGAAGTGTTGGAGATGCCCAACCTCATTGAGGTGCAAAAAGACTCTTACCAATGGTTTTTGAAGGAAGGTCTGAAAGAGATTTTCCGCGACGTGGGTTCTGTGGAGGATTACTCCGGTTCCCTGATGCTTGATTTCATCGGTTACAGGCTGGATTCCCAGCCGAAATACTCCATCAAGGAGTGCAAAGACCGGGACGTGACCTATGCGGCCCCCCTGCGTGTGACCACCCGTTTGCTGAACAAGGAAACCGGCGAGGTGAAGGAGCAGGAAATCTTCATGGGAGATTTCCCGCTGATGACCGAGAGCGGCACCTTCATCATCAACGGCGCCGAGCGCGTGATTGTTTCACAGCTGGTGCGCAGCCCCGGTGTGTATTTTGGCGAAAGCTACGACAAAACCGGCAAGCAGCTGTTCTCCACCACCCTGAACCCGAACCGCGGCGCCTGGCTGGAGTATGAAACCAGCAGCGACGACGTGTTCAGCGTGCGGATTGACAAGACCCGCAAGCTGCCGGTGACGGTGTTCATCCGTGCGCTGGGCCTGGGGGAGGACAGCCAGATTCGGGACTTCTTTGGCGACGACGAGCGCATTGAGGCCACCATTGCCAAGGACCCCACCAAAAACGTGGAGGAGGGCCTGCTGGAGACCTACCGCAAGCTGCGCCCGGGCGAGCCGCCCACGGTGGACAGCGCCAAGACCCATATAGAGAACCTCTTTTTCGACCCCCACCGCTACGACCTCTCCCGTTTTGGGCGCTATAAGATGAACAAGAAGCTGGCCATTGGCCGGCGTGTTTCCGGTTTTGTGGCCGGGCGGGACGTGATTGCCCCACTGACCGGCGAGCTGCTGTGTGCCGCGGGGGATAAAATCAGCCGCGAGGTGGCCGAGGAGATTGAGCGCAGCGGTGTGAACGCCGTCTACCTAAAGATTGACGAGAAGGAAGTCAAGGTGATTTCCAACGGCGTGGTGGACGCCAGCCATTTCCTGGGTTTTGATGTGAAGGCGGAGCTGGGCATCACCGAAAAGGTGAACTTTGCGCTTTTGCAGCAGATTATGAATGAGACCGAGGATGACGAGGAGCGTAAGGAGCTGCTGCGCCGCGAGCTGAACCGCAGTGACCGGGAGCGGGAGTATGGCGCGGGCGAGGGCGCACGTGACTACGTGAGCCTGATTAGCCGCACCATCACCAAGGAGGATATCTTTGCCTCCATCAACTACTTGAACGGCCTGGCCCACGGCATCGGCAACACCGACGATATCGACCACCTGGGCAACCGGCGTATCCGCAGTGTGGGCGAGCTGCTGCAAAACCAGTTCCGCATCGGCTTTTCGCGCATGGAGCGTGTGATACGTGAGCGCATGACCTTGCAGGCGCAGGACATGGACGTGGTGACCCCGCAGGCCCTCATCAACATCCGCCCGGTGACCAGCGCCATCAAGGAGTTCTTTGGCTCCTCGCCGCTTTCGCAGTTTATGGACCAGAACAACCCCCTGGCCGAGCTGACCCACAAGCGCCGCCTCTCGGCGCTTGGCCCTGGCGGTCTCTCGCGTGACCGCGCGGGCTTTGAGGTGCGCGACGTGCACTACAGCCACTATGGCCGGATGTGCCCCATTGAGACCCCGGAGGGGCCGAACATCGGCCTGATTTCCTACCTCGCCACCTTTGCCAAAATCAACGAGTACGGCTTCATCGAGGCCCCCTTCCGCCGGGTGGACAAGGCCACCGGCGTGGTGACCGACGAGGTGGTGTACATGACCGCCGACGTGGAGGACGAGTACGTGGTGGCGCAGGCCAACGAGCCCCTGGACGAGGAGGGCCGATTTGCCCGCGAGCGTGTGCACGCCCGCTACCAAGACCTTATCATTGAGATAGAGCGGGAAAAGACAGACTACATGGACGTTTCGCCCAAGATGGTGGTCTCGGTGGCTACGGCCATGATTCCCTTTTTGGAAAACGACGACGCCAACCGTGCGCTGATGGGCTCGAACATGCAGCGGCAGGCGGTGCCCCTGCTGGTGACAGAGCAGCCCATTGTGGCCACCGGCATGGAGTACAAGGCCGCCACCGACTCGGGCGTATGCATTCTGGCCCGGCGTGCCGGCGTGGTGGAGCGCGTCTCGGCCGACCAGATTACCGTGCGCACCCCGGCGGGCGAGCTGGATAACTATGAGCTGATTAAATTCATGCGCTCGAACCAGGGCACCTGTGTGAACCAGCGGCCCATTGTGAACAAGGGCGACCAGGTGGGCGAGCACCAGGTGCTGGCCGACGGCCCCGCCACCAAAAACGGCGAGATTTCGCTGGGCAAAAACGCCCTCATCGGTTTTATGACCTGGGAGGGCTACAACTACGAGGACGCCGTTCTCATCAACGAGAAGATTGTGCGGGACGACGTGTATACCTCCATCCACATTGAGGAGTATGAGCAGGAGGCCCGCGAGACCAAGCTGGGGCCAGAGGAGATTACCCGCGACATCCCCAACGTGGGCGAGGACGCGCTGAAAGACCTGGACGAGCGCGGCATCATCCGCATTGGCGCCGAGGTGACCGCCGGTGATATTCTGGTGGGCAAGGTGACCCCGAAGGGCGAGACCGAGCTGACCCCCGAGGAGCGCCTGCTGCGCGCCATCTTTGGCGAAAAGGCCCGCGAGGTGCGCGACACCAGCCTGCGTGTGCCCCACGGCGAGTATGGCATCATTGTGGATGTAAAGGTGTTCACCCCCGAAAACAGCGACGAGCTGCAGCCCGGTGTGCGGGAGGTGGTGCGCTGCTACATTGCGCAGAAACGTAAGATTTCTGTGGGTGACAAGATGGCGGGCCGCCACGGCAACAAGGGCGTGGTGAGCCGGATTCTGCCCCAGGAGGACATGCCCTTCCTGGAGGACGGCACCCCGCTGGACATTGTGCTGAACCCGCTGGGCGTGCCCAGCCGCATGAACATTGGCCAGGTGCTGGAAGTGCATCTGGGCTACGCGGCCAAGGCCCTGGGCTGGAAGGTGATGACCCCGGTCTTCGACGGCGCACAGGAGGAGGACATCCGCGCCTGCTTTGAGGCGGCGGGGATGCAGTCTGACGGCAAGAGCGTGGTGTATGACGGACGCACCGGAGACCGCTTCGACAACCGCGTTACCGTGGGCTATATGTACTATTTGAAGCTTCACCATCTGGTGGATGACAAGATTCACGCCCGCTCCACCGGCCCCTACAGCCTGGTGACCCAGCAGCCGCTGGGCGGCAAGGCCCAGTTTGGCGGCCAGCGCTTCGGCGAGATGGAGGTGTGGGCGCTGGAGGCCTATGGCGCCGCGTATACCCTGCAGGAGATTCTGACCGTGAAGAGCGACGACGTGGTGGGCCGTGTGAAGACCTACGAGGCCATTGTAAAAGGCCAGGAGGTGCCCAAGGCGGGCATTCCCGAGAGCTTCCGCGTGTTGATAAAAGAGCTGCAGAGCCTGGGCCTGGACGTGGTGGTGCAGGACGAGGAGGGCGGCGAAATCGACCTCAAGCAGAATTACGACGAGGAAGAGGGCGGCTACAACCGCGGCGAGCTTGCCATGGGCGATGAAGTGCTGATTGAAGGCGAGCTGGAGGGCGAATACGCCATAGAAGAGGTGGAAGAGGAAGAGGCCGAGTTTGAGGACGAGGATGAGGTGGCCCCGCTGGACCCCGAGGACATCTTCTCAGAGGAAGACCGCTTCGAGGATACCATCATAGAGGAGTAAGCCACAACGAATAGCAGGGAAGTTCCCTGTGTGCCGGGATAGAATACCGTGTGAAAGAAAGGGTAATCTATGGATTATTATGAATTCGACTCAATCCGCATTGGACTCGCCTCGCCGGAGCAGATTCGCGCCTGGAGCTTTGGAGAGGTCAAAAAGCCCGAAACCATCAACTACCGCACCTTGAAACCCGAGCGGGACGGCCTGTTCTGCGAGAGGATTTTTGGGCCCACCAAGGACTGGGAATGCCACTGCGGAAAGTATAAACGGATTCGCTACAAGGGCAAGGTGTGTGAACGCTGCGGCGTGGAGGTGACCCGCGCCAAGGTGCGCCGCGAGCGGATGGGCCACATCGAGCTGGCCGCTCCGGTCAGCCATATCTGGTATTTCAAGGGCATCCCCAGCCGCATTGGCCTGCTGCTGGACATCAGCCCCCGGCTGCTGGAAAAGGTGCTGTATTTTGCCGCCTATATCGTCACAGACCCCGGCTTTACCCCGCTGGAGGAAAAACAGCTTCTCAGCGAAAAAGAGTACCGCGATATGCGGGAGCGCTATGAGGATGAGTTCCAGGCTGCCATGGGCGCCGAGGCCATTCAAGACCTGCTGAGCAAAATTGATTTGGAGACCCTTTCGGAGAGCCTGAGCGAGGAGCTGGTGGAGGCCGGAGGCCAGAAGCGTCTGCGCCTCATCAAGCGTCTGGAGGTGGTGGAGGCCTTCCGGGGCAGCGGGAACCGCCCCGAGTGGATGATTCTGAACACCATCCCGGTGATTCCGCCGGATATCCGCCCCATGGTGCAGCTGGACGGCGGCCGCTTTGCCACCAGTGACCTGAACGACCTCTACCGCCGGGTGATCAACCGGAACAACCGCCTGAAACGCCTGCTGGAGCTGGGCGCGCCGGATATCATTGTGCGCAACGAGAAGCGGATGCTGCAAGAGGCCGTGGATGCGCTGATTGACAATGGCCGCCGCGGCCGCCCGGTGACCGGGCCGAATAACCGCCCGCTGAAAAGCCTTTCGGACATGCTGAAGGGCAAGCAGGGCCGTTTCCGCCAGAACCTGCTGGGCAAGCGGGTGGACTACTCGGGCCGTTCGGTTATCGTGGTGGGCCCCGAGCTGAAGATGTACCAGTGCGGCCTGCCCAAGGAGATGGCGCTGGAGCTCTTTAAGCCCTTTGTGATGAAGGATTTGGTGGAGAAGCAGATTGCCAACAACATCAAGAGCGCCCGCAAGATGGTGGAGCGCACCCGTGCCGAGGTGTGGGATTCCCTGGAGACCGTCATCAAGGGGCACCCGGTGCTGCTGAACCGCGCGCCCACCCTGCACCGTCTTGGCATCCAGGCCTTTGAGCCGGTGCTGGTGGAGGGCCGCGCCCTGAAGCTGCACCCGCTGGTGTGTACCGCCTACAACGCCGACTTTGACGGCGACCAGATGGCCGTGCACGTACCGCTTTCTAAAGAGGCCCAGCGGGAGGCCCGCCGGCTGATGCTGGCCAGCCAGAACCTGCTGAAGCCCAGTGACGGCAAGCCCGTGACCGTGCCCACCCAGGACATGGTGCTGGGCAGCTATTATCTGACGATGATAAGCGAGGGAGACACCGGCGAAGGCAAGGTGTTCTCCGACGAAGCCGAAGCCACCATGGCCTACCAGTGCAAGGCCGTTACCCTGCATGCACCCATTAAGGTGCGCCGTAGCGCTGAAATAAACGGCGAGCTGTGCTACAAAATTGTGGACACCACCGTGGGCCGCATCATCTTCAATGAACCCATCCCGCAGGATTTAGGCTATGTGGACCGCAGCGACCCCGAGGCCGCCTTCAAGCTGGAAATTGACTTTTTGGTGAACAAAAAGCAGCTCGGCATCATCATCGACCGCTGCATTCACAAGCACGGCACCGCCGTGACCGCCGAGATGCTGGACAAAATCAAGAGCCAGGGCTTCAAATACTCCACCCTCTCGGGCCTCACCGTGGCCGTTTCCGACGCGGTGATTCCGCCCAAGAAAAAAGAGCTGATTGCCCAGGCCGACGAGGATATCGGCAAGATTACCAAGCAGTACAACCGCGGCCTCATCTCCAACAAAGAGCGTCTGGATAAAATTCGTTTTGTGTGGGAGGAGACCACCGACAAGGTGTCGGACGCGCTGGAGGAAAACCTCGACAGCCGCAACCCCATCTTCATGATGGCGAACTCCGGCGCCCGTGGCTCGATGCAGCAGATTCGCCAGCTGGCGGGAATGCGCGGGCTGATTGCCAACACCTCGGGTGACGTTATTGAGATTCCCATCCGCTCCAACTACCGCGAGGGCCTGGACATTCTGGAATACTTCATCGCCTCCCGCGGAGCCCGGAAGGGCCTGGCCGATACCGCGCTGCGTACGGCGGAATCCGGCTACCTCACCCGCCGTCTGGTGGACGTTTCGCAGGAGGTTATCATCCGCGAGCAGGACTGCGGCAGCACCGAGGGCATTGAGGTGTGCGACATTCTGGGCGATGGCAAGGCGGTGATTGAGCCGCTGAGCGAGCGTCTGGTGGGCCGCTATCCCGTGGAAAATGTGATGCACCCGGAGACCGGGAAGCTGCTGGTTTCCAGCGATACCATGATGGATGAGGACGACGCCAGGCTGATTGTGGACGCGGGCATCACCAAGGTGAGAATTCGCAGTGTGCTGGCCTGTAAGGCACCGCACGGCTGCTGTGCCAAATGCTATGGCGCCAACCTGGCCAACGGCATGCCGGTGGGCATCGGCGAGGCGGTGGGCATCATTGCGGCCCAGTCCATCGGCGAGCCGGGCACCCAGCTCACCATGCGTACCTTCCACACCGGCGGTGTTGCCAGCGCCGAGGACATCACCCAGGGTCTGCCGCACGTAGAAGAGCTGTTTGAGGCGCGGAAACCCAAGGCATTGGCCATTATGACGGAAATTGCCGGTAAAGCGCATATTGACGACACCAAGAAAAACCGCCATGTGGTGGTGAGCGGCGTGGACGAAAACGGCGCCCCCACCGAGTGCAGCTATCTCATCCCCTTCGGCCAGCGCATTCGCGTGCAGGAGGGCGAGGAGCTGGAGCTGGGCGATATGCTGACCGAGGGCCACGCCTATCCGCATGATATCCTGGCCATCAAGGGCGTTACCGCCGTGGAGAATTACCTCATCCAGGAGGTGCAGGGCGTGTACCGCCAGCAGGGCGTGGATATCAACGACAAGCACATCGAGGTGATTGTGCGCCAGATGATGCGCAAGGTGGTGGTGGCGGATTCCGGCTCCACCGACCTGATGAGCGGCATGCTGGTGGAACGCAGTGAGGTGGAGACCAAAAACCGTGAGATTGAACAGCGGATTTTGGGCGGCGAGACAGATTTGAAGCTGGCGACGGTGGACCCGAAGCTGCTGGGCATCACCAAGGCTTCGCTGGCCACCGAGTCCTTCCTCTCGGCGGCCTCCTTCCAGGAGACCACCCGGGTGCTCACCGATGCCGCCATCAAAGGCAAGGTGGACCCGCTGCTGGGCCTCAAAGAGAACGTCATCATTGGCAAGCTGATTCCCGCCGGCACCGGCATTCCCGAGGTGGAGGAGATGCTGGAAGAGGGAGAGAGCGTAGCTTTATAGAAGACTGCCGCCCACAACACCCTTAGTAGATGTTTGGCGCGCAGGTTTTGGGTACGGTCGGTTTGTATGCCCCTGGGCAGATGTTTCTGCCGGGCCAAAACGGCGGGGGCATCTGCCCCCGCCGTTTTGGCTTATTACGGTTTCGCAAAAGCCTGTGCAGCAAGCTTTTGCTAGAAACTGTTATGCAGCGCTTGATTTTTTTGTATTTATGCGCTACAGTTTGTTCATTTGCTGTAAAATTGGTCATTTGAATTTAGAACCAGCGGTACCCGAGGGCAGAACAAAAGGGGAGGCCGAAAAGGAGGCGCGAGGAAGTGGAAAAAGGCACAAATCTACTCAGGGCGCGGCTGAATACACCGGGAATTTACCATGTATTCAATTTGGTTTTTGCCGTTTTGGTGGCGGGCATTCTGGCAATCGTTTTGTTTTTCAACGTCTACTCCTTTGGCGGGGTTCGTTTCTCCTGGTACACAAAGCTGGGTGTGGCGGTGTGCGGCTCTCTGCTGTCTCTGCTTCTGTTTTGGATATTTACCCATGCTAAAAAGCCCAAAAAGGGCGTAGAGATTGCCGTGGTAGGCCTGCTGATGCTGGCGCTTATAGCGCTGCAAGGCTTTTTGGGCTGGCAGCTGCGGGTGCAGCCCGGTGGCGAGGCGGGTGGGTTTGGGCAGGTATACCAGTTGGCGTCCGGCTTTGCGCTGGGGCAGCCCCCGCCGGGGGAGTATTTTGTGAACCACCCCTACGATATTGCCCCCTATACCTTGCTCTGCGGCCTGTTTTCTTTGCTGCAGCTGGCGGGGCTGAACGATTTTTTGCTGCCCAGTATGGTGCTGAACGTGGCAGCTATTGCAGGCTCGGTGTTTTTGCTGTATCTGGTGGCCCGCCGCCTGTTCGGCCCTCTTACCGCCATTTTTGTGCTTCTGGCCGCCTGCCTTACCAGCCCTTTTCTGCTGTATGTGCCCATGGCCTACACCACCACCCTGCTGCTGCCCCTGCCGGTGGGGGCGGTGCTTCTGTGGCTGGGGGCCAGAGGCCGCTGGCGGGAGGGGCTGTACCGGGGCGCGGTGCTGCGCTTTTGTGTACTTTCGGCCCTGCTGGCGCTGGGCGCACTGTTCCGTCTCTCGGTTTTGGTACTCTGGCTGGCGGTGGCGGTGGATTTGCTGCTTTTGCTCTGCGGCAAGGGCAGGGGCCTGATGCTGCTGGCGGGCTTTGGCACGCTGGCGGTGGTGCTGGTGGGCGGCGCCCTTGCCCTGCTGTATTCCCCGCTGGTGCCCGCCGCAAACTACCTGCAGGACGGCATGCCCCTCTCTCGCGGGCTGCTGATGGGCCTCTCTCAAACGGGTGGCTACAACCAGGCAGATGAAAATCTTCTGCTCTCTGTACAGGGGCGCGGCGCACGCGGAGAGCTGGCGCTGCAGGAGGCGCAAAACCGCTTGGCCGACTATGGGGTTCTGGGTTTTGTGCAGCATCTGGGCGATAAGCTGAGCTACAGCTTTGGGGACGGCAGCTATGGGGCCCTTTCAGCCCTGCAGCAAAACCCGGTAAACCCGGGCAACGCGGTGCTGGGTGTGATGGCTGGGGGCGTGATGTCTCTCTTGTATTTTGCCGTGCAGGCCGCCACCCTGTTTTGGATGCTGATGGCGGCCATACGGAGCTTTTTGCGCCGCAATGAGGCGCTGACCTTTGTGCGGCTGGCGGTGTTTGGTTTTGTGGTTTTCTTACTGGTGTGGGAGGCCCAGCCCGGCTATTTGGTGTGTTTTTTGCCGCTGTTTTTGCTCTGTGCCGCCGAGGCAGGGCCCCGCCCGGTGGCGGTGCGGCTCCATGCCTCACTGCCCAAGGCGCCGACAGTGGAGGAGGAGGCCGGGGAAGCCGCCGCCCAGCCCGCTGCATCGGTGCCGGACTATATGAACCCGGATTTCCGCTGGGAGGCCCCGGTGGCGGCCCAGTGGCAGCCGCTGACACCGCAGGGAGAGCCTGTGGGCGAGGCTGAGGGGCCAGCCCCAGAGGCGTAGCAAGCCGCGCAGGCTGCCTTTACGAGGCGGCAGGAGAACTGGCAACGGGAGAAAAACATTCGGAACAGCAAGGGCGGGCACGCCCCATCCGATAGCGAGAGGCCGGCTTTTGGCCTTGCGGACAGGGGTATAAATGGTGTAAAATAATAGAATACAATTCAATGCGGTTCCTGCCGGGCGAGGCCGGCTTTAGGCAAGAAAACGGCCTGCACCTCCTGGTAAACGCTTCACAGGAGCCGACAAGTTATGGTTTTTGAGAAATAGCGGCCCTGCTGGCCACCCCGAGAAGGAGACAATAGAAATGGACAAAAAAGTACCGGCTACGCCCGGTAGAACGGCACCCGAGGACAAAAAGCTGGCGCTGGAAACGGCCATTGCCAATATTGAAAAAAGCTTTGGCAAGGGCGCCGTGATGAAGATGGGCCAAAACGTGGCCATGCAGGTGGACGCCATTTCCACCGGCTCCCTGTCCCTGGATGCAGCGCTGGGTGTGGGCGGCCTGCCCCGTGGGCGCGTGGTGGAAATATACGGCCCGGAATCCAGCGGCAAAACCACCCTGGCTCTGCACGTGCTGGCAGAGGCCCAAAAGAACGGCGGAGACGTGGCGTTTATTGACGTGGAGCACGCGCTGGACCCCGTGTATGCGCGGGCCCTGGGCGTGGATGTGGACAACCTGCTGGTGAGCCAGCCGGACACCGGAGAGCAGGCGCTGGAAATTACCGAGGCCTTGGTGCGCAGCGGCGCCATTGACGCCATAGTCATCGACTCGGTGGCCGCCATGGTGCCAAGGGCGGAAATTCAGGGCGAGATGGGCGACGCGCATGTGGGCCTGCAGGCCCGGCTGATGAGCCAGGCCCTGCGGAAGCTGACGGGTGTTATCGGCAAAACCGGCACGGTGTGTATCTTCATCAACCAGCTTCGCGAGAAGGTGGGCATCAGCTATGGCAACCCCGAGGTGACCGCCGGTGGCCGCGCGCTGAAATACTATTCCTCGGTGCGCATTGACGTGCGGCGCAGTGAAGGCCTGAAAAATACTGCGGGGCAGTTCATTGGCAACCGCACCCGGGCCAAGGTGGTGAAAAACAAGGTGGCCCCGCCCTTTAAAGAGGCCGAGTTCGACATCATGTTCGGAGAGGGAATTTCCCGCTGGGGCGAGCTGCTGGACCTGGCCGTGGAGCTGGGCGTGATTCAAAAGAGCGGCGCCTGGTTCAATGCCGGGGAGGTGCGGCTGGGCCAGGGGCGTGACAACGCAAAGACCTATCTGGCCGAAAACCCCGAATATGCCGCCGAGGTGGAAAAGCAGGTGCGGGAAAACTTTGACCAGCTTGCTGCCGCCGGCAAGAAAAAGAAGAAGGCAGCGGGTGGTAATTTAGACGACCTGCCTGCCGAAGAGGCCGCCCCCGCTGCCCCGAAGAGCAGCTCTGAGCGCGGGCTGGATATCAGCGCCGAATGAGGCAGACCATCACAGGCATACGGGAGACAAAGCGTGGGCGCTTTGCCCTTTTTGCCGGGGAGGAATTTCTCTTTTCGGTGGATGGGGAGACCCTGCTGAAATATGACCTACAAGAGGGCTCCTCATTGAGCGAAGGGGAGCTTTCTTCGCTGAAAGAGAGCAGTGACACCCGCAAGGCAAAGGACCAGGCGCTGCGTTTTCTGGCCAGAAGAGCCCACGGGCAGCAGGAGCTTTACCAAAAATTGTGCCGAACACAGGACGAATATTCGGCTGCGGCCGCGCTGGCGGCCATGGTGGAGCTGGGGCTGATGGACGACGGGCAATTTGCCGCCCAGCGGGGGGAAATGCTGGCCCAAAAAGGGAAAAGCAGCTTTGAAATCCGCCATGACTTACTGAGTCTGGGCGTAGACGCAGAAACTGTGCAGGACACGCTGGATGCCCTGGGCCTGGACGACGAAAATACGGCGCTGGCCCTTTTACAAAAACGGTATAGGGAGAAGCTGCTGGCGGGCAAAAAGCAGGCGGTGATTGCCGCCCTGGCCCGCCGGGGTTTTTCTCAAAGAGATATATTCAACGCGCTGGACACAGTGCTTACAGAACAGGAATGTGAATGAAACTGGCAATTGTATCGTTGGGCTGCCCCAAAAACCAGGTGGATGCCGATGTGTTCTGCCGCAGCCTTTTGCAGGCTGGGCACGAAACAGTACCCAGTACCCGCCAGGCCGACCTGATTATTGTGAACACCTGCGGTTTTGTGCAGGCGGCGAAGGAAGAGGCCATAGAGCATATTTTGGATGCATGTGCGCTGAAAAAGGAAAACCCGCGGCTGAAGGTGGTGGTGACGGGCTGCCTGGCCGAGCGCTACCGCGAGGAGATGGCCAGGGATATTCCGGAACTGGACGCCATTGTGGGCATCGGGAAAAACAGTGAGCTGGTAGACGTGGTGGCACGCCTGGCGGAGGAGGCCGGCGAGAGGGGGCTGCCCTTGCAGTTTTTTGGCCCGAAAACCGACCTGGCCTTTTCCCGTCAGCGGGTTATTGGCACCCCGGCACACTATGCCTATTTAAAGATTGCAGAGGGCTGTTCCAACGCCTGCTCCTATTGTGCCATTCCTCTCATCCGCGGCCCCATGCGAAGCCGGGCGCTGCAGGACTGTGTGGAGGAGGCGCGGTGGCTGGCAGAGCAGGGTGTGCGGGAGCTGGTGCTGGTGGCCCAGGATGTGACTGCCTATGGGGAGGACCAGGGCCAGGCCGGCGCCATCACGCTTTTGCTGGATGCCCTGAATGAGATAGAGGGTATTCGCTGGATTCGCATACTGTACGCTTACCCGGAGCGCATTACAGAGGAATTTTTGGATGCGATGCGGCGTAACGAAAAGGTGGTGCCGTATCTGGACCTGCCTATTCAGCATTGTAACGATGAAATATTGAGCTCCATGCGCCGAAAGGGCGGGGCCAGGGCAGTGCGGGAGGCCGTGCGGCTCATCCGCCGGAGGATGCCGGGCATGGCCCTGCGCACCAGCTTGATTGTGGGCTACCCCGGCGAGAGTGAGGCACAATTTACAGAGCTCTGCGAGTTTGTGAAGGAAGTGCGCTTCGAACGTCTGGGCTGTTTTCCCTATTCGGAAGAGGAGGGTACAAGGGCTGCCGCGCTAGACACACAGGTTCCGGTAGAGATTCGGGAAAAACGGGCAGAAATTTTGATGGAGCTGCAGAGCCGTATCTTGCAAGAACGGCAAGAAGCGCAAATTGGCAAAACCGTTCTTGTGCTGTGCGACGGCTGGGATGAGGATGAGGAGCGCTGGAGCTGCCGCACGGCCCAGGATGCAGCCGAGATTGACACCATGGTGTATCTGGACGGCAGCGCGGCCTTGCAGCCGGGCGCTTTCTATGAGGTGGAAATAGTGGGGGCAGACAGCTATGACCTGTTCGGGAAATATGTGAAAACTGCCCCCTAATACTATTCTTCCATAGAAACGATGAACCCGTTTCTATGGAAGGCGGCAACAAAGTGACGTTACCGCGCATCTCATGCAAAAATTCTGTCAAAAACTTAGACCTATTTTTGACGAATTTTAGGATAAAGTAAATCTTCTTTACAGAATACTATTTTGGAGAAAACACAAATGAATCTTCCAAATAAGCTCACACTGCTGCGAATACTGCTCATTCCTGTTTTTATTGTTTTTGCAAGCAACTATAATATACCCTACAATTTTTTGATTGCCGGTGCAGTATTTGCCATTGCCAGCTTCACCGATTTTCTGGACGGGAGCATTGCCAGAAAATATAATATGGTGACGGATTTTGGCAAATTTGCCGACCCTCTGGCCGACAAGCTGCTCACCACCACCGCCTTTCTCTATATGATGCTGGACGGTGTTTGCCACCCGGTGGTGCTGGTGCTCATTCTCACGCGGGAGTTTGCCGTGTCGGGCGTGCGGATGATTGCAGCGGGGGGAAAGTCCGGCAAGGTGATAGCCGCCAACCTGTGGGGCAAAATCAAAACGGTGCTGCAGATGCTGACCATTCTGTATTACTATTTGGCGGCTGGTTTTTTGACTGCCTTTTCCGGTACCCTGCGCATGGGGGAATTTGTTCTGCGCACCAGCCAGTGGCTTTGCTGGGGGGTGGCAGCCGTAACGGTGCTTTCGGGGCTGCAGTATATCTGGGCAAACAGAGCCGTGATTAAAACGGCGAAATAGAACGATTCAATAACGGTTTTGAACAGAAATGGAGACCATGGTGAAACAATTTAAGCCTCATTCTTCGGGTTTGGGTTTTGTGGCGGCCAACCTGGTGGCGCTGGCCGCGGTGCTGGTGGGCCCCTTCTTTGGCTGGGTGGGCCTTGTGCTGGCGGGCCTGCTGTTGTTTATAGAGAGAAAGAGCGGCCTTGTGAAATATTATGCCGCGCTGGGTGTTCTGCTTTGGCTGCTGCGCACTGTGGTAATGGCCGTTTTGTCCATCTTCCAGGGTATCTTCTCCGTAGGGGGAAATATCTTCCAGTCGATTTTTGGCCTTGGTTTTTTCAACTGGGGCGGCAATGTGGTGTTCGCCTTGCTGCGCGCCGCGGTGGTGGTGGGCACACTGGCTTGCGCTGCCTACGGGGCTTACCACGCCCTCAAATGGACACTGTGGAAGCCGCCTCTGCTGGGCAATGTTGCGGAAAATTTTCTCTCAAAAATAGAGCAGCCATTGTACAACGGGGAAGGAGATGTGCCTACAGAGTGCAAGCTGAGAACTGATGAGCCTGTGGCGGATGCGCCGCAGGAGGCGCTGCCGCCAGCGCCGGATGAGCATGAGCACAAGAACCAGCAATAACTGTGATGACAGGTGATAAAATGTATATCTACAACACGATGAACCGAAAAAAAGAAGAACTGGTACCGCTGCATAAGGGCCAGGTGCGCATCTATGTGTGCGGCCCCACGGTCTACAATTTTATCCACATTGGGAATGCACGCCCCTTGTGCGTGTTTGATACCCTGCGCCGTTATTTGAGCTATGCCGGCACGGACGTGCTTTTTGTGAGCAATGTGACGGATATTGACGACAAGCTGATTAACAAGGCAAAAGACCAGGGCACAACGGTGCAGGAAATTGCCCGGCAGTATGAGGCGGAGTATCTGCACGATGCCGATGGCTTAAACGTGCTGCGGCCCACCGTCATGCCCCGTGCAACAGAGCATATAGACGAGATAGTGGCGCTGATTCAAGATATTATGGACCATGGTTTTGGCTATATTGCGGAGAATGGCGACGTGTATTTCCGGGCGAAAAAATTCCCGGACTACGGGAAGCTGTCTCACAAGGTGCTGGAGGATTTGGAAAGCGGGCGGGAACTGGCCACGAGTACGGAAAAGAGCCTAAAGGAAGAGGAGGCCGACTTTGCCGTGTGGAAGGCGGCAAAACCCGGGGAACCGGCGTGGGACTCCCCCTGGGGGCCGGGGCGCCCCGGCTGGCACATTGAATGCAGCGCCATGGCGAAGAAGCACCTCGGAGATACCTTTGATATCCACGCAGGCGGCCAGGATTTGATTTTCCCGCACCATGAAAATGAGATTGCCCAAAGCGAATGCGCCAATGGCCAAACCTTTGCGCGCTACTGGATGCACAACGGCTTTTTGAACATAGATGACCGCAAAATGAGCAAGTCACTTGGCAATTTCTTCACAGTGCGTCAGGTGGCCGAGGAGATTGGCTATGAGCCGATTCGGTATTTCATGCTGAGCGCACACTACCGCAGCCCGCTGAATTTTACCATGGAGATTTTGCAGCAGTGCAAAGCCAGCCTGGAGCGCCTGTATACCTGCCGGGAAAATGTGGACTTCGTGCTGCAGAACCCGGAGGGTGGAACGGGAACGGAGCTGCTGGAAAAAGCGCAGGAATGTGAAAAGCGTTTCCGGGAAAAGATGGATGACGACCTGAATACCGCCGATGCCCTGGCCGCTATTTTTGATTTGGTGCGGGAGATAAACACCCTGGCCAAAACCACCCAGCCGGCGGTGCTGCAAAAGGTGGCCGAGATATTTGATACCCTGTGTGAGGTGCTGGGCCTATTGTATCAGCGCAGGGACGAAGAAATTCCGGCAGATATTCTGGCGATGGCCCAGCAGAGGGCCGAGGCGCGAAAAGAGAAAAACTGGGCGCTGGCGGATGAACTTCGCGGCAAACTGGACGAGATGGGTTATCTGGTGGAGGATACCTCGGCAGGGCCGAAATTGTCCCGTAAATAGCGACCTGCCATGCTGCCATCTTGCCGGGTAGTTCACAAAAAATGCGATAATACAAAAAACAAAAGCCATCTGCAAGCGCGGCAGATGGCTTTTGTTCGGCTATTGGGCGATAGAGGCTTATAGAGGAAGACCGGTGATTTCCGGCGTGCAAAGCTGGGATATACGGTAATGTACAAAGTCGTTCCCCAGGATGATATTGCCAAGGCCTGGTGAGGCTCCAGCCATTTCTGCAAGGCCTTCCCCTTTTCGGTTTAGGGCAATTTCCAAAGCTGCGCCAATTTGTGGGGATTCATCAAGACGGAGCTGCAGGTTTTCCCCGCTCAGCTTTAGCTTTATCAGGCGGGAGGAGCTGTGCTCTGTGAGGCATAGCTCGATGCACAAAACAGGCTCTCCCTCCTCATTGCAGCGTACTTCCGCCAGGCAGGCGGTGAGAAAGAACTCCTCGCCCATCCGTATCTGGCCGCTTCGGTGGCGGCCCAGCCCCACCGGAAGGCATTGGGTGGCTTCCCCCTCCTCCCAAAACAGCATCAGGTCGTCCTCCGCTCTTTCAAGACGCAGGGCGGAGACGCCGGAGCTGAAATTGTTGTTCATGGCCTGCACAATGAGTGGGAGCAGCCCCGCGCGGTTCTGCGAGAACCGCCAGGTGATGCCGGTAAACGGAAGCCAGGCCTCCGGTGGGGCAGGGCTGCGCAAAGGCCGGGAGTTCCAGCGTGCACCGCGCAGAAGCCCCGTTTTTCTACAGGGCAGGGCTGGCGGAACCGGCAGAGCCGCCGGTTTTTTGTAGTGCAAAGAGGAGCAGGTGTGTTGCAGCCTGGCCAGGGCCGATGGATTGGCGGGCAAAGCCGCTGGGAGGGAGGAAATAGCGTAAAAAAACTGCCGTATAAGCTGAAAAGTGGGGGACTGCTGCAAAAGGCGTGGGCATCCTGCGGTCATCACAATGCAAATATTCAGCGGGGGTATTAAGGCAACATACTGCCCAAACATCCCGTTCATGGTGGGGTATCCTGTTTCCGGGTCCACCCACATCTGGTAGCCATAGCCATCGGTTTCGTTGCTGGCCTGCAGCTGTGTGGCCTCTTGCACCCAGCTTTCGGGCAGCACCTGAAAATCCGCCCCATGTATGCTCCATCGTCCCTTGTTTAGGTATAGCTGGCCCAATTTCGCCATATCCTCCGGCATGGCGTACAGGCCCCAGCCACCCTTTTCCACACCACTTGGCGATTTTTCCCAGGAGATGGGGCCAAAGCCCAGGGGCTCAAACAGACGCGGCCTCAGGTAATCCGTCAGCGTTTCACCGCTGGTGCGTGTGATTAAATCGGCCAGCAGAAAGCTATTCATGGAATTGTAGGCAAATTGGCTGCCGGGTTCATGCAGCAGGGAGGTGGAGAAAATACCCTTTATCCAGTCCGGCTCCAGCATTTCACTGAGCTCATTGAAGCCTATGCCGCTGGTCATGTTGAGTAAATGACGAACCGTCATGGATTTCATCCGCATTCGGCCCCAGAGGCCCATCTGATTGCCATAATACTGGATGAGGGGGTCGTGTATGTCAAAAAGGCCCTCTCTCATTGCGATGCCAACTGCCGTACCAATCAAGGATTTGCTGACGCTATGGCAAACATGCCATATGGAATTGCTATAGGGGGCAAAATTGGCCTCACAAATCACAGCACCATTGCGCAGAATGAGCAAGGAGTGAATATTGCTGTCCTGTGTGGCCGAGAGGGTGCGCAGAAAATCCTCCAGCATATGGCTCTCTACGCCGGTTTCCTCCGGCGTGTGGCGGGGGAGGCGGGTACCCCTGTCGGCCTCTTGGGGAAAGCTGGGCTTTGGCTCGGAACTGCTGGGCAACAGAATTTTTCCTTCCTCCAGTAAAAATTCCCGCACAGAGCCAAGCAGTTTGATTTGGGTGGATAGAGCCATGCCAGTGCCTCCCTTGCGATGGGGCTTTTATTCTACAGTAACAGATTTTGCCAAATTGCGTGGTTTATCCACGTCGCAGCCCCGCAATACGCTCATATAGTAGGCGAATAGCTGCAAGGGTACCGCCAGAAGCAGGGGCATCAGCACCCCCTCAAAGCAGGGCAGGCGGAACACGTAGTCGGCGGTGCCCTCGGGTATCTGGGCATCTTCCTTGCAGAATAAAATTACTTTAGCACCGCGGCTTTTCACCTCTTGAACGTTGGAAATTGTCTTTTCAAACACCTCGTCCTGGGTGGCGATGGCCACAACGGGGGTGCCCTCCACCACAAGGCTGATGGTGCCGTGCTTTAGCTCCCCCGCCGCGTAGGCCTCGCTGTGCACGTAGCTGATTTCCTTGAGCTTGAGGCTGCCCTCCAAAGAAAGCGAATAGTCGATATTTCTGCCCAAAAAGAACAGGTCATTGCAGTTCATCAGCTCGCTGGCGAAGTATTGCACCAGCTCGTTATTCTCAAGCATGGGTTGCATCATTTGGGGCACGCGCAGAATGTCGGCCAGCAGATGGCGAATGCTGGCCTCATCCAGTGCGGTTTTCACACGGGAAAGGTGCAAAGCAAACAGATAAAGGCAGCAAAGCTGCACGGTATAGGCTTTGGTACTGGCTACGGCAATCTCGGGGCCGGCATAGCTGTACATCACCCAGTCGGCAGCGCGGGCAATGCTGCTGCCAACTGCATTTACAATGGCCAAAGTCTTGGCGCCGCGCTCCTTGGCCATACGAAGCGCCGCCAGGGTATCAATGGTTTCTCCACTTTGGCTGATGATGATGACCAGTTCTCCTTCACTGAGAATGGGGTTCCGGTAGCGGAATTCGCTGGCGATATCCACCTCTACGGGGACACGGGCCATTTTCTCAATGGCGGTTTTGCCCACCATACCGGCATGCATGGCAGTGCCACAGGCCACAATATAGATGCGCTGCAGGCCCCGCAAGTATTCATCGGAGAGGCTGGCAAGCCCCAGCGCCGGCAAGCCCTCCTGCACGCGCGGGCGCACGGCCGCCAGAATGGCGGCAGGCTGCTCGTGAATCTCTTTGAGCATAAAGTGGGGGTAACCACCTTTTTCGGCGGCCTCCACCGAGAAGTCGGCTGTCAAAACCTCCCGGTTTACCGGCAGCCCGAATTCCGTAAAAATGGAAAGGCTCTGTTTTGTTAAAACAGCTATGTCCCCATTCTCTAAAACACTGTACTTTTGGGTATAGGGCAGTATGGCGGGAATGTCGCTGGCCAGAAAATGTTCCCCTTCTCCATAGGCCA
Source organism: uncultured Oscillospiraceae bacterium (assembly GCA_964423365.1). Taxonomy (GTDB): domain Bacteria; phylum Bacillota; class Clostridia; order Oscillospirales; family Ruminococcaceae; genus JAAYCI01. Next base: position 7,813 of record CAYRFC010000013.1, on the reverse strand, counting down.
CAATGAGCGGGCTTTCATGACGCACGGCGTAAATGGTGTCGGGCCTGTCTCCAAACAAAATGGCCAGGGCGTAGCTGCCATGCACCTGCTGCATGGTGGCGATGATGGCCTCGAGGGGATTGCCGTGATAGTGATAATCCAGCAGCTTCACCAGCACCTCACTGTCCGTTTGGCTGACGAAGTCATAGCCCTCGTGGAGGAGAAACTCCTTGAGTCTTCCATAATTTTCAATGATGCCGTTGTGCACCAGCGACACCCGGGCTGCGGAATGCGGGTGGCTGTTCACATCACTGGGTACCCCGTGGGTGGCCCAGCGTGTGTGCCCAATGCCGATACTGCTTTGCGGCAGAGGCATTTCCTGCAGTTTTTCGGCCAAATTCGCAAGGCGGCCCTTGGTTTTGCAGACACAGATTTCATTTTCCTCAAAAAAGGCAATACCGGCTGAATCATATCCACGATATTCCAGCCGTTTCAGTCCATCCAGCAGTACATTGCGGCATTCACGCTGCCCTACATATCCAACAATTCCACACATGGTTGTTCCTCCATAAAAAATGATATGGCACACAGAAACATAGGCCCTGTCTGGGCCTTCACCGATGTGTTCCCACTGCACAGATTTTTGTTCCGGTGTTACCACCGGGTTTTGCACTGTGCTTACCAGCCGTGGGCGGGCGGGGCAGGCACCCGCCGAATCTTTCGATAACCTGCCTCCTCGTCACCCGGAAGCACCACATGAAAAATGGGGTGCACCGGGCCAGGCGCTGTTTGGAATGTGTTGCCGGGTACATCAAACCTGGCATAAATATAGATGACTTTATCACTCCTGTCCTTTTAACGCATGTAAAACTAGCGGAATATAATTTTGCGGAAGCGGCACAGATAGATGATTCGCACCTTATCCACCAAAATATCATAGAGGAAGAATGTGAGAGTGCCTGCGGCAACCCAAAGCAGCCAAAACCATAGAGACAGGCCCGAGAACTCTGCCATCAGGGCCGGGTTGCTGAAAACAAAAAGCAAAACCAGATAGACGGCGGCTGTGGCAGACAAAAACAAGAAAAATTTTAGTGCTACGCGCAAAACGCGAGAGGAAAGACGCGTGAAAAAAGGCTGTAAAATGGGATAATATCCCGTCAATAAGATGAAAAAAAGAACAACTTCTTTGTTACCCACCAAAATAAAGGCCAGGATGGAAATGGCGAGATAAGCGAGGAAGGAGGTCTTCGGGCCGAATTCACTCACCACTGGTATGAGGCAGAGGCTGGCAAAAAAGGGGCCCGTGAATACAGCGAAGGGAATGAGGCCCGCCCCCAGCAAAAAAAGGAGAGAGAGGGAGGACAAAACACCACAAAGCGCCAGGCGTTTGGCGTTGCTGTGGGCAGGCTGACGCCGCTGGGACACAGGCTAGCACCCCCTGCCCATTCCACAGCAACTATTGATACAGCACATTAAACTACAGGTGTTACATGCGCAGTTCATGGCGGCTGCGCTGGGGTCTCCATTTCCGTAGGGGTTGCCATTCATCTCCCCTTGAGAGGAGTCTTGCAGGTTTCGCAGGGCTGCCTCATATTCCCGGTTTCCGGGTGCCAGGCGCACCGCGTTTTGAAAGTAATAGCGGGCCTGGTCTAGCCAGCCCTTATAGTAGTAAGCGCTGCCCATCAAAAAATTCCATTCGGCATCATTGGCTACGTTTTGCAGGGCAGACAGCTCTGCCAAAGCCTCGTCCACCCGCCCGGTATTGATCATCTGGCGCACAGCGGCGTATTGGCCCATGGAGGAATGGCTGCCCGGCGCGGCGCTTACCGAGGCGTTTTCCTGCCCGGTACGCATAAAGCTCATAAGAACATCAAATGCCTCGTTGATTTCATCCATTTTTTGGGCGGCATCGTCCCGCATGGGGCCTGCGCTATATTTTTCCACATCATATTTTTGTGCCAGTGTCTTATAGGCCGCCTTGATATCATCTTCCGAGGCATTGCTGTCAAGACCCAGTGTATTATAGGCTGTCAATCTGTCCATGTCCGGCGTTCCTCCGTGTTGTTTTTAGCCCGGCGGCAGCGATGCCGGATGGCAGGCCAAGAAAAAATATATTATCCAGGATGGGCTTGTATTGCTGAATTGACAAAAGATTGTAGCAGAGTGCCAGCTCACCTGCAGCCATTCTGCAGCGTGTCTTGACTGTTTCTATGGCGGAGGCTTGGGAGTGTTCATTTTTTATAAAAACATTATATCGATTATTTTTAAAATCCTTGTCGAAATCCTCCGCCGCGTCCAGCAGGTAGACAATCTGCCCGGAAAATAGCCCCAAACGGTGCAAAATATGTTTTTGCTCCTCATGGCAGGCGGCCTCTTGAAAAAGGGCGGCACACATCTGGGCGGTGGGGTCGCAGGCCTCATCTGGTATTTTGCAGCCGGCCGCCTCCAGCTCCTGCTGGCGCTGCATCTGCCGGGAGATGACCTGGGCAAGCTCCGGGCGTTTGGCTTCGGCCTTTTTGTACTGGCGCCGCAAAACCGGATAGGCGGGCGCATACAGCACCCGCTTGCCACCTTCATCGGCCATGTGGTCCAGTAGCTGGTGGTAGCTCAGCATCACCAGCCCGTCGGCGGCTAAGGCCAGGCCGTCGGTTTGATGCATCATGGTGCGTTTTACCACAGGATTCACAATACAACCTTCTGCATGCGGCTGGCCCTTTTCGCCGGATAGTGCATCGGCAAGCAAGGCCACAAGTACCAAATCATAGTTTAAAAGCAGGCGGCTAAATTGCCCGTAGGTTTGGCCCAGTTGCTTGCAAAGGCCGCAGTAATAGGCGCGGTATAGCTCAAACTCCCGCATTTTCATCTCGCATTTTACCGGCATTACGTACCCGAACAGCGGTGGCACCTCCCATACTGCTGAACCAACATGGCTATCATACACTATTTATAGGGGGCTGGCAAGAATTGACAAAAGAACCCCTGGGCTCTATCATAAAAAAGGAAAATATGCAAAAGAAAGGCAGTGCACAAACGATGAAACAGCCCTTTGCCACAAAAGAGCATTTGGAAGAAATTACCCGGGAATTTCCAACCCCGTTTCACATCTACAGTGAGGAGGGGATTCGCAGCACGGCGCGGGCGTTGCGCAAGGCCTTTGGCTGGAACACTGGTTTTAAGGAGTATTTTGCGGTGAAGGCCACCCCCAATCCCCGGATTTTGGAGATTCTAAAAGAGGAGGGCTGCGGGGCGGACTGTTCCAGCAAAACAGAGCTGATGCTGAGTGAGGCCGTGGGGATTACCGGGCAGAACATCATGTTCTCCTCCAACGCCACCCCGGCCGAGGAATTTGTCTATGCCAAAAAGCTTGGGGCCATCATCAATTTGGACGATTACACCCACATTGATTTTTTGGAAAAACACGCAGGGATACCCAAAACCATCTGCTGCCGCTACAATCCCGGTGGGGATTTCACCATCCACAACAAGATTATGGATAGCCCCAAGGATGCCAAGTATGGCTTTACCAAAGAACAAATGCGCGCAGGTTTTATTAAACTGAAAGAAAAAGGCGCTGAAAACTTTGGGATTCATGCTTTTTTGGCCAGCAACACCCTGGGTGGGGAGTATTACCCGGTGCTGGCCCGCACCCTGTTTGAGACAGCCGTTTGGCTAAAGGAGCAAACCGGGGTGCATATCGGCTTCATCAACCTCAGCGGCGGCGTGGGCATTCCCTACAAACCAGACGAGGCAGCCAACGATATTTCTTCCATTGGTGAAGGCGTGCGGCAGGCCTATGAGGAGGTTTTGGTGCCGGCGGGCATGGGGGACGTGGCTATTTTCACGGAGCTGGGCCGTTTTATGCTGGGGCCAAACGGCCAGCTGGTGGCAACGGTGCTGCATAAGAAAAATATCCATAAGGACTATCTGGGCCTGGACGCCTGCGCGGCCAACCTGATGCGCCCGGCCATTTATGGGGCCTATCACCACATCACAGTCTTGGGAAAAGAGGACATGCCCGCCACACATATGTATGATGTTACTGGTTCTTTGTGTGAAAACAGTGATAAATTTGCCATTGACCGCATGCTGCCGGAAACCGAGATAGGCGACCTGGTTGTCATTCACGACACCGGGGCGCACGGGCATTCCATGGGCTACAATTATAATGGGAAGCTGCGCAGTGCGGAGCTGCTGCTGCGCTGTGACGGCAGTGTGGAGCTGATTCGCCGGGCGGAAACCCCGGCGGACTATTTCGCCACGCTGGACTACCCGGGCCTGCCAAAAAAATAGTTGACACGCCTTGCGACCTTTGTTAAAATAATTGCAGACAATTGAATAGTGCCTTATCAAGAGTGGCTGAGGGAACAGGCCCTGAGACGCCCGGCAACCTGTCTATACGGCAAGGTGCCAATTCCTGCGGGATAACCCCCGAAAGATAAGCTTTTTAGCGTCCGGGGTAACCTTGGGCGCTTTTCTTTTGCAATAATCTATTGTCAGGAGAGGAAAAAGATGAGAAAATTGTTTACGTCTGAATCGGTGACAGAGGGGCATCCCGATAAAATTTGCGACCAGATTTCCGACGCGGTGCTGGACGCGGTGCTGGCGGCCGACCCGAATGGCCGGGTGGCCTGCGAGACCACCGCCAACACCGGTGTGGTGTATGTGATGGGGGAGATGAGCACCAACAGCTATGTGGACATTCCGGCTGTGGTGCGCAGTGTGGTGCAGGATATTGGGTATACACGTGCAAAATACGGCTTTGATTATGAAACCTGCGCGGTTATCACCTCTATCAAAGAGCAAAGCCCGGACATTGCCATGGGGGTGAACCCCGGCGGCGCGGGCGACCAGGGCATGATGTTTGGCTACGCCTGTGACGAGACCCCCGAGCTGATGCCCCTGCCCATCAGCCTGGCGCACAAACTGGCCAAAAAATTGACCGAGGTGCGCAAGAATGGGACACTGGAGTATCTGCGCCCGGACGGCAAAAGCCAGGTGACGGTGGAGTATGAGGATGACAAGCCGGTGCGCATTGACGCGGTGGTTATCTCCACCCAGCACGCGCCCGAGGCAGAGCATGCCACCATTGAGAAGGATATCATTGAAAGGGTGATTCGGCCTGTGGTGCCCGCCGAAATGCTGGACGAAAACACCAAATATTTTATCAACCCCACCGGGCGTTTTGTGGTGGGTGGCCCGCAGGGAGACTCCGGCCTCACCGGGCGGAAAATCATTGTGGATACCTATGGCGGCTATGCCCGGCACGGCGGTGGCGCCTTTTCGGGCAAAGACCCCACCAAGGTGGACCGCAGCGCGGCTTACGCGGCCCGCTGGGTGGCCAAAAACGTGGTTGCTGCAGGCCTGGCGCGCCGCTGTGAGGTGCAGCTTGCCTACGCCATCGGTGTGGCCCAGCCGGTCAGCATCATGGTGGACACCTTTGGCACCGGCAGCGCAGAGGATGCGGCCATTGAAAAAGCCGTGGAAAAGGTATTCGACCTGACTCCTGCCGGTATCATCAAGGCGCTGGATTTGCGCAAGCCCATCTACCGCCAGCTGGCCGCCTATGGGCACCTGGGCCGGGAGGATTTGGACGTGGCCTGGGAGAACACCGACAAGGTGAAGGCACTGAAACAAGCGATTCAAGAGCAATAATTACGGCAGGAGGGCCGGAGGAGGACTATGCAGCAGGAAACCGAAATTCTGGTGGGCCGCGTGGAAAACGTGAGCTATGAGAGCGAGGAGAGCGGTTTTGCCGTGCTGCAGCTGGTGGACGAGGACGGTGAGCAGGTTTGCGCGGTGGGCACCTTGGCGGGCAGTGTGCCCGGGGAGGAGCTCACCCTGCGCGGGCATTTCACCACCCACCCCAGCTATGGCCCCCAGTTCCAGGCGGAGGCCTGCGCCTTCCGCCTGCCCGAGGATGCAGACGCGGTGCAGCAGTATCTGGGCAGCGGTGCCCTGCCGGGCATAGGCCCGGCCACCGCCAAGCGTCTGGTGGAAAAATTTGGCGCGAAGGCGCTGGAGCTGCTGGCGAATGAGCCGGAAAAACTGGCGGCGGTGCGCGGCTTCCCAGAGGGCAAGGCCCGGGAAGCCAGCCGCCGCTTTTTAGAGCGGTACAACACCCGGGAGGCAATGCTGTCTCTGGGGGGGCTGGGGCTTACCCCACCCGAGGCCGTGGCGCTGTACCGGCAGTATGAGAAGATGACCCTGACGCTGGTGGAGGAGAACCCCTACCGGCTTTGCGGTTACCCCCTGTACATGCAGTTTCAGCGCGCCGACGCCATTGCCGAGCGCCTCTCCTTCGACAGGGAGGGGGCCGAGCGCACCCGGGCCGCCCTGCTGTACACCCTGCGGCACAACCTGCAAAACGGCCACACCTGCCTGCCCAGGGCAAAGCTGCTGCAAACCGCCTCAGAGTTTTTTCGTCTGCCGCCGGACGAGGTGGAGCGGGAGCTGGACTGGCTTTGCGAGAGTGGGCAGCTGCGCCAGGCCGGGGCCGAGGGGGAAGAAAAGGTTTTTCTGGAGGAGATGATGCGCGCCGAAATGAACGCCGCGGCGCGTATTCGCATGATGATGGGGAGAAACTGCCCCGCCCCCGCCAGCATAGAAAAGCAGATTGCCCGGCAGGAAGCCCAGGCCGGGGTGCAGTATGCCCAAAAGCAAAAAGAGGCCATCCGTATGGCCTTGGAAAAGGGCGTGGTGGTCATCACCGGCGGGCCGGGCACCGGCAAAACCACCACGGTGAACGCCATCATTGCGCTGCTGGAAAGCCAGGCGGAGCGTGTTTTTTTGGCGGCCCCCACCGGGCGGGCCGCCAAGCGGATGAGCGAGCTGACCGGGCGGAAGGCGTCTACCATCCACAGGCTGCTGGAGGTGGATTTCCGGGCCGGGATGGAGTTTCCGCGCTTCAAATATGGGGAACAGACCCCGCTGCGCTGTGACGTGATGATAGTGGACGAAGTGAGCATGGTGGACGCGATGCTGTTTGAGAGCCTGCTGCTGGCCCTCAAGCCAAGCTGCCGCCTGATTTTGGTGGGGGACACCGACCAGTTGCCCAGTGTGAGCGCGGGCAATGTGTTGCGTGGCATTTTGCAGTCCGGCGTGGTGCCCACGGTCTGCCTGGACGAGATATTTCGCCAGGCCGCGGCCAGCCTGATAGTGCGCAATGCCCACCACATTGTGCAGGGGGTGCTGCCTGAGACCGGAACCAAGAAGGACGACTACTTCTTTTTGCATTCCTATGGGCAGGCCGCCCAGAATTTGGTGGGGGATTTGGTGAGCCGCCGCCTGCCCGCCAGCTACGGCTTTTCCCCCTTCGGGGATGTGCAGGTGCTTTGCCCCGGGCGGAAAGGCCTGCTGGGCACCGAGGAGCTCTGCCGGATGCTGCAAGAGCGGCTGAACCCGCCCGGTGGGCAGAAGCCGGAAATCAAGTATGGCGGCACGGTGTTTCGCCTGGGCGACCGGGTGATGCAGGTGAAAAACAACTACGACATTCCCTGGACGCGTACAGACGGCGAGCCGGGGGCGGGGGCCTTTAACGGCGACATAGGTTTGATAGAGGAGCTGAACCCACGGGGGGGCAGCATGACGGTGCTGTGCGAGGACCGGCATGTATATTATACCAGTGAAAACCTGCACGAGCTGGAGCTGGCCTATGCCATCACCATACACAAAAGCCAGGGCAGCGAGTTCGAGGCCGTCATCATTCCCGTCAGCGATGTGCCCAGCCCCCTGCGGTACCGCAACCTGCTGTACACCGGGGTAACCCGCGCCAAAAGGCTGTGCATTCTGGTGGGGGAGGAAGAGGTGCTGGTGCAGATGGTGCAGAATGCGCGGC
>CAYRFC010000012.1:14985-26985 GCA_964423365.1 uncultured Oscillospiraceae bacterium | reverse complement strand
AGAAAAGCTGTCATACTTCAGCCCTTGGCCTTCGGGGGATTCTCAAGGGGCTGCCCCTTGAGCCCTCGGAGAGATGGAAATATTCCTTGGAGCCGAAGGCGACCTGCGCTTGACTTTGTTTTCTGGCTAGGAGACGGCCACCCTTAGACATAAGCTCGCTTCGCTCGAAGGCAGAGTCTAAGTCTCCGACGGGTCAGGGGCTTTGCCCCTGACGACCCCTAAGGTCAAGGGCCAAATCCTTAAGCCATCGACGAAGCGAGCGAGGCGAGGGAGTTCTTTGATACTCTGAGCCGCAAACATACGGTTGCGGCTCTTGCAGTTTTTCGTGCCCCTTTTACCAAAAAGGGGCGGTCTTATTTTTTAGCCCTGAAACCGTACAATCTCGAATTTGGGGGGCAGGCCCTTATCCAGCACCAGCAGGCCGTAGGTGGGGCCGGCCGGCCCGCGCGGCTGGCCTATGGAGCCGGGGTTTCCCAGCAGGATGCCGTTTTTCAGCTCCGAGAGGGGGGTGTGGGTGTGCCCAAACAGAGCCACCTGCGCGCCGTTGTCCCGCGCGGTTTGCCAAAGCTGGCCCAGGCCGTGCTTTACGCCGTGGCGGTGCCCATGGGTGAGAAGAACCGTTACCCCGTGCAGCTCTATCAGTTGGTCCACCGGGTCGGAGGAATCCCAGTCGCAGTTGCCCTGCACCCGGTAGATAGAGGAGGGGCTGAACAGGGTGGCGAGAGCGTCGGCCTCGGCCAGGCCGTCGCCCAGGTGGATGCAGGCCTCGGCCTCCCTCTCCCGCATGGCGGCCTCCAGCATCCGCCGTGATGCCCCGTGGCTATCGGCCAGCACCAGTACGGTCATGTCCATCCCTCCACCATGAGCAAAATCTGCCGCTTGCTTCGCTCTCCCGAACAAATACCGGCAAGCCCTTCTGCCAGTATTATAATAGGCCGTCAGAAGCGGGGCAAGCAAAAACACACAAAAGCCACCATAAAATTCTTTGCTGGGAAAGCAAAGGCGGAGCAGAAAAAGGGCTTATTCTTCCTCCGCCCTTAGGCGCAGCATCTCTTTGTACAGGGTGCTTTTGGGGTGCCCTGTTTCGGCGGCGGCCTGCTTTGCCGCGGCGCTCAGCGGGCCGGGCAGAGCCAGCGCCTGCCGGGCGGCCTCCTCTAAGGGGAGCATGGGCTCCGCTTCGGCGGGCGGCGCACCCGCCACCACCAGCACAAATTCCCCCCGGGGCTTTTCCCCGCCGTAGCGCTCTATGGCCCCAGCCAGGGTGGTTTTGCAAAATTCCTCGTGCAGCTTGGTCAGCTCCCGGCAGAGTGTGAGGCTGCGCCCGGGGCCAAAGGCCCCGGCCAGGTCCTGCAAGGTGCGGGGGAGCTTGTGCGGCGCCTCGTAAAACAGCATGGTGCGCTCCTCGGCCCGCAAGGCGGCCAGCCGGGCCGCACGGGCGTTGCGGTTTTGGGGCAAAAAGCCCTCGAAAACAAAGCGGGTGGTGCTTTGGCCCGAGGCACAAAGCGCCGTAAGCGCGGCATTGGGCCCGGGGATGGGCACCACCGGCAGGCCCTGTGCCACAGCCTCGCGCACCAGGGCCTCGCCGGGGTCGCTGATGGCGGGCAGGCCCGCGTCGCTGCACAGCGCGCAGCTCTCCCCGGCGGCCAGCCGGGCCAGAATCTGCTCCCCGCGCTCCCGCTCGTTGTGCTCGTGGTAGCTTATCATGGGCTTTTTCAGCCCCAGATGGTTCAGCAGCTTCAGGGTGACGCGGGTGTCCTCGGCGGCAATAAAATCCGCCGTGCGCAGGGCTTCGGCGGTGCGCAGGCTCATGTCGCCCAGGTTGCCAATGGGCGTGCCCACAATATAGAGTGTGCCGGGCAGGGGAATCACCACCTTCATAAGGTCAGTTGAAAGTTGAGAGTTGAGAGTTAAAAGTGAAAAGTGGAAAAAATCTGCCTTGGAAACCGCTTTTTTCCCTCAAGCCGCCGCAAACGCATGTTTGCGGCCACGGAAGGTTTTGGGCGCGCCTTTTTCAAAAGGCGCGGTCTTTTCCACTCAAAACTGGGTCGCCGCCCCCGGGGGCAGAATCAAATCCGGCAGCAGGGAAAGGCCCTCGCCGCCGTTTTTGCGCGCGTCCAGCAGCACCAGCCAGGGCGGGGCCTCGTGGGCCTTGCGCACAAGCTGCATGCGCTTTGGGGCCAGGCGGCTGGCCGCCAGGGCGGCAAACAGCCCGGCCAGCCGGGCGGGCGGGTAGCAAAGGCAAAGCCGCCCGCGGTCCTTCAGCAGGCGGGCCGCGGCGGCAGAAAGGTCGTGCATGGTGCAGGCGCTCTGGTGCCGCGCCAGGGCGCGGGCCGGGTCGGGCGGGGGCGGGCCTGCGTCAAAATACGGGGGGTTGGCCGTCACTAGGTCATAGAGCTGGGGCGGGCGCAGGCTGCGCAGGTCGCCGGTGTGCAGGCGCAGGCCGGGCATCTGGTTTTCTTCGGCGGCCCGGGCCACCAGGGCCATGGCCTCGGGGGCAATGTCCACCGCCAGGGCATTGCCCCGCAGCCCTGCGTCCCACAGCCCCAGCAGCACAATGCCGCAGCCGCAGCATAAATCTGCCGCGGCCCAGCTTTTGTGGGGCGCACAAAACCGGGTAAGCAGCAGGGCATCGGTGCCAATGCGGTGGCGGCGGCTGGTGTACACGGCTGTACCGCCGGGCAGGGTTTCGCGTGTCATCTCCATGCTGCCCCGCCTCCGTTCGTCTTGCTATAAAAAAAGCAGGCGGACACAAGAGCCGTGCCCGCCGGTGGTGCTTTTTTGGTGCCTGGGGCTGCGAGATTAACCAGCCGAGATGGCGCTGGTGGGGCAAACCCCTTCGCAGGTGCCGCAATCAATGCAGGTGTCCGCATCAATCACATATTGGCCGTCGCCCTGGGAGATAGCGCCCACGGGGCATTCGCCTTCGCAGCTACCGCAAGAAATGCAATCGGAACTAATTTTGTAAGCCATAGCCTATACTTCCTTTCGTCGCTTCGGTCTGTTTGGGAAGCTGGAATTTCTCCATCTCACCACGCTTCTATTTTATCATGTTTTTTGTGGATTGCAAGGCGCGCCGCCGCTTTTTTCCTCCTCAAATTTCGGCAGCTTCCTCCTCCAGAGGGCTATCGTCCGGCTCTGGGTCGGGCGGCTGGGGCTTGCGCTTGCCGCCGCGCAGATACTGCACGGCATCCCGGTGGTAGTAGTGGGGGCTCATATCGGTGGCGCCGTCCAGCCGCACCCGCAGCATGCCGGTAATCAGGTTCACCTCATTCACCACGCCCTCGCCGTCGGGTGTTTCCACCACGCTGTTCAGCCCGGGGGTAATCCGGCCCAGATATTCATAGGCGGGCTGCTCGTAGGAAAGGCAGCACATCAGCCGCCCGCAGCTGCCGGAGATTTTGGTGGGGTTCAAAGAGAGGCCCTGCTCCTTGGCCATTTTGATGGACACCGGCTGGAAGTTTGTGAGAAAACGGCTGCAGCAAAAGGGCTGCCCGCAGATGCCAAGGCCCCCTATCATCTTGCTTTCGTCGCGCACGCCAATTTGCCGCAGCTCTATGCGGGTGCGGAACACCGAGGCCAAATCCTTTACCAGGTCGCGGAAATCCACCCGGCCATCGGCGGTGAAGTAGAAGAGAATTTTGTTGCGCGCATAGGCATATTCCACGTCTATCAGCTTCATTTCCAGCTCGCGCTTGAGGATGGCCTCTTCACAGATTTTGAAGGCCTTGGCCTCGTCCTCGCGGTTCTGGCGCATCCGGCGGATGTCGGCGTCATCGGCCAGGCGCACCACCGGCTTCAAGGTTTTGGGCAGGCTGGCGTCCGGCACCGGGTGGGGGCCCTTGGCCACCTCGCCGCACTCGGTGCCGCGGCTGGTCTCCACAATCACATAGTCGCCCTCTTTCAGCGTAAGGCCGGCGGGGTCGAAGTAATAGCTTTTTCCGTTTTCTTTGAAACGGACATGGATGATGGTTTTCATAGTGCTCCTTTTGAACAAAATGATAGTTTCAAAACGCGCCATCAGGCGTGGGAATTCTGGTTTTACACGAGCTTGCTCAGCCGCAGGGCCAGCGCCGTAAACACCAGCTTGGCGGCGGCGTTGGCCTGCAGGGCGCGCTGTGCGTCCTGCACCAGCGGCAGCGCCGCAGCGGCCAGGGCCAGCGGCAGGTTTTGCCCGGTGGGCAGGCCCCCGCGCAGGCTGGCGGCCAGCACAGCGGCCAGGTCGCTTAAAAAAGTGTTCCGTCTTTCTTTCTCCTCCCGCCCGTCATACAGGGCAAAGAGGCAGAACAAAGCATAGCAATCGGCCTTGGCCAGGGCCTTGGCCGCCGCCAGGGCATTTTGCAGGCTCTGGCCGCGCTCTGGGTCTTCGGCGGCCCGCAGGCAAAGCCCCAGCCGCCCGCCATACACGGCGGCCAGAAAAGCGGTATTCTCTGCCCCGCGTGCGCGCAGGGCGGCCTCGCACTCCCCCTGCCCCATCTCGGCCAGGGGGTATACCGCACAGCGGCTGCGGATGGTGGCGGGCAGGGAAAAGGCGTCCCGCGCGGTGAGCAGAAACAGTACCTCGCCGGGGGGCTCCTCCAGCACCTTCAGCAGGGCGTTGGCCGCCGGGGCCATCATGCGCTCCGCGTCACGAATCAGCACCACACGCCCGGCGCTGGAAAGCCCGGTGCGGTACATGTCGCTGCGCACCTGCCGCACCCGGTCTATCTTGATTTGGCCCGAGGGGCCCTCCCCCTCCACCAGCAGCACCTCGCTGCTCTCCCCCCGCAGCACCGCCGCCGCGCCCTCGCCCCCCTCGGGAAAGAGGTAGTCGGCCGCCAGGCAGCGGGCCAGAAAGTTCCGGCCACAGCCGTCGGGCGCGGCCAGAATGACGGCGTGGGGCAGGCTGCCCTTTTGCAGGGCCTGCAGCAGGGCGTCCTTTACAGGCTGGTTGCCCAGGTAAGCCGCAAGGGCCGGTGCCTCACTCACAGCTTTTCAAAGCGCTCCACCGGGGTGACGAACACCGTGGCGCCGCCCACCGTCACCTCCAGTGGCTCGGGGCCTGTGGCGCCCAGGGTGGAGTAGCCCACCCCGCTGGGCACCATCTCGGTGCGCTGGCGGGAATGCTTTGCAATCACGGCGATGCACTCCTCCACCTTGTCGTCCTCGGTGCCTATCAGCATGGTGATGTTGCTAGCCAGCAAAAAGCCGCCGGTGGTGGAGAGCCGGGTGACGCTAAAGCCCGCGTCCACCAAAGCGGTGTTCACGCTGCGGGCATCCTCTTTGCTCACAATGGCGGTAATCAGTTTCATGTGGAATCCTCCCAAAAAAGGCGGAAAGTGGCGGAGTGTGCCCAGGGCGGCCTCTGTCGTATTATTTTACCACATCCACTTCCAAAATGCCACCGGCGGCCAGCCGCCGCACCTCGGCAGGGCCAAGGCGCTCGCCCGGTGCCACCACCGGCACCCCGGGCGGGCAGGGGGCGTGCAGCCCGGCCATCACCCGGCCAGCGGCATTTTGGGTGGGAATACGCACCTGCGGCGCCAAAAAGGCCTGCCGCGGGCTGTGCACGGCCTGTGGCAGGGGCGGCTCCTCCGCCTCCCGCAGGGGCAGAGGGGGCCGCTGTGGAAAGCGGGCCAGCACGGCGGCCAGCGCGGCAAAGTCCTCGGGCTTGTTGTAGGGGCCGGCCATCAGTATAATATACTCTCCATCGGCGTATTCGGGCAGAATGCCCCCCTCGCGCAGCGCACACAGCAGCGCCTCATAGGGCCAGCCGCCCGCCGCGGGGCGCAGGCAGAGGCGCAGGGGGTCGTTGCAGGGCTGCCAGAGGTGCGGCGCGCCCGCGGCCACATGCTCCAGGCTGCGGGCGGCGGCGGCGAAGTCCGGCGGGGCGTCCAGAAGCAGCCCGGCGCAGAGGTCGAGGCTCTCCAGCACCAGATAGCTGGGGCTGGTGGAGCAGTAGAGGTTCAAAAGGCGGCGGGCACGCGGGGCCAGCGCGGGGTCTTGCAGGTGCAGCAGGCTGGCCCCGGTGAGGCAGGGCAGGGTCTTGTGGGCAGAGTCGGCGCAGGCGGCGGCCCCCAGCTGCAGGGGGTGTAGCTCGCCGGGCAGAAAGCGCAGGTGTGCGCCGTGGGCGTTGTCCACCAAAAGGGGGCTGCCCGCCTGCCTGCAAAGCGCGGCCAAAGCGGCCAGGGCGGGGATGCGGCCGTGGTAATCGGGGCTGGTGAGGTAGACCGGGGCGCCGGGGTGTTTTTCCAGCGCGGCGGCCAGGGTTTCCGGGGCCAGGCGCTGCTGGGTGAGGGGCAGCCACACCGGCTGCGCCCCCAGAAACACCAGCGCCCGCAGGGCCGCCACATGGCAGCCCCGGGCCAGCAGAATGGGCTGGCCCGGCTGCCAGAACAGGTGCAGCATGGCCTCTATGCAGGGGGTGGTGCCCGCCGCCGAATACAGGCTGGCCCCGCTGCCAAAGGCCGCCGCCATGTTGGCCTCGCTTTCGGCCAGGGGGCCGCTGGGCTCGCTCAGGTCACAGGCGCCCTCTATCTCGGTCAGGTCGTAGGCCAGCAGGGGGGCAAAGGGGGGCAGGGCGGCGGGGTTGCCCTTGTGCCCCGGCACAAAAAACCGGGCGCTAAGCTCTGAAAGCTGCGCGGCCCGGTGGAAAAACGGTGTGTTTTGGCTCATGGCCCCTTCCCTCTAGCGGTTCCGCCAGTTGCGGCGGTTTTTGCTGATGCGAATCTGCTCCTTAATCACCCGCACCATCTGGCCGCCGAAGAACAGGAAGTAGTTCAGCAGGCTGAAGGCCAGAGACACCAGCAGAATCAGGCCCAGCGCCGGGGTTTGGAAGAAGCCCTGCACAATCTGGTAGGCCAGGAAAACCGCATAGGCCAGCGCCAGCCACTTGGCCTTTACCGGCAGAATGAAAAAGAGCAGGAAGGTGGTGTCTGGCGCAACGGTGGCAAAGGCCAAAAACAGGGAGAGGTTTAGGTAGACGTTGGTGCCAAAGCCGGTGATAAAGCAGGAGGCGATGGCTCCCAGGATGCCCACCAGATAGTAGATGTTCAGCCGGAAGCCGCCCCAGGCCTGTTCCAAATTCCGCCCCATCATATAGTAGAAATAGAGCGAGATGAGCAGCCAAAAGGCATTGGTGCTGCCCGGCACGAATAGGAAGCTGACCAGCCGCCACACCTGGCCGCTGAGGATAGCTGTCCGGTTCAGCGCAAGCATGGGGCTGAACCAGCCGCCGGAGGCCATGTCCAGCAGGAACACCGCCGCCATGCCAATCACCACTATGGTCATCAGGCCGTGAATGTAGTGCCGGCCATGTTTATATTCCAGTTTGTACAGCCATTTCATGGGCTATCCTCCAGGGGTAAGTCGTTTTAAAAAACACGTATAATCGCAGCAAAATAGCAAATCTTTCATAGCTTCACGCATTTGCTGGCCGTGCAAACAGTATAGCAGAGGCCCCCCGCCAGTTCAACAAAAAGTTTAGCCGCCTTTCGCCCCGGCCCCCAAAACCCAAAAGGCAAAGGCGCTGAAAATGGGACTTTTTAACACTTTCAACAGAGTTTTCAACATTGGGGGCGAAGTGCTGCTTATACAAGCCGTAATTTGCAAGGGCTTACAGAAAAAAATGCGGAAAAAAAAGACAAGGCTTTTTTGGGCAGGTTGCTAAAAAGAGGCGAAGCCTCTTGACAGATAGAACGCGGCAGCTGGGTGGATGTTTTCAATGTAGGGAGAAGCTTCCATCTAAAACAACAAAGGCGCAAAGCCAGAATGCAGGCTGTATTGCAGGTGGTAGTGGCCTGTGGTATAATCTGTATATAGGCTATTTTTTACTTTGCAACACAAAAAAGGAGCAACCTATGAGAATACCTGGGCCAGGGCGCGGGCCCACCATTTCCGGTCCCGTGATGTCCATCGTTTCTATCCTGTTTGGTGTGTTCTGGATTGGCACTGCCGTCAGTTCGGGTGCGCCAGCTTTTGGCGTACTGTTTGGTGTCATTCCCATCTTTTTGGGGGGATCAGAGCTCGTAGTGGCTTTGAAGAAGATTGCCAGGCGGAACCGTTCCGCCTCCGATATGTTTGAAAACCCCGCGGAGCCGGATGATATACAGGAGTGGATAGACAGCCGGGAGAAGGAGAGCTACGGAGAGATGGGACAAGGCGGGGAAAGGGCCTACTTTTGCCCCTATTGCGGAAAGCAGATGCAGAAAGGCTTTACATTTTGTGCCCATTGTGGCAAAAGATTACCGTAATAATGTATTTTTACAAAAGCAACACCAAAAAGAAAGCCGCCACATTCGGTTTCCAAAACCATATGTGGTGGCCTTCTGTTTTACTGGGGCAGGCTACCCACAGCGGGAAAAGCCGCAGCTCCGGCAGATGACGCAGCCCCCCTCGTGGCTTACGGGCTTGCCGCACTCGGGGCAGGCCGCGGCCTGCCCCCCGCCCGCTGCGCGGGCGGGCTCCGGCCCATCGGGCCGGGGCGGGTGCGGCGGGGCTTTCGCCTTTTCGCGGGTCAGGGGCTCGGGCGAAAGGGCAATTTCGGGGTCGGTGCGGCTCTCCTCTATATGCCGGGCCACCTTTTTCAGCACCTTGGCAATGGCGTCGGGGCAGCTGGTGCAGCTCATGCCGCTCTGGCGGATGGTGGAGGGGCAGCGGATGCCCCGCAGCTGGTTGGTGATTTCCGCAACGCTCATGCCGCTGCGCAGGGCCACGCTGGCCAGGCGGGCGGTGGCCTCGCTCTGGCTGGGGCAGCCCCCGGCCTTGCCGGTGCTGGTGAACACCTCGCAGATGCCGTTTTCGTCGTAGTTCACCGTCACGTACAGGTTCCCACAGCCTATCTTCATCCGCTCGGTAAAGCCGCTGGTGATGGCCGGGCGGGGCCGGGGCTTGATGGCCCCATAGGGCAGGGCGCACTCCTCACAGCGCGGCGCGGGCTCGCTTTCGTGGTTCACCTTCCCAATGTTCAGCACCTGCCCGCTGCGGCTGCCGTCCCGGTAGATGGTCAGGCCCTTGCAGCCCTCGCGGAAGGCCAGGCGGTAGGCCTCGGCTACCTCCTCCCGTGTGGCGGCGGCGGGGAAGTTCACCGTTTTGGAAACGGCGTTGTCGCAGTGGTGCTGGAAGGCGGCCTGCATCCGCACATGGTAGCTGGGGGGTACGTCGTGGCTGCTCTGGAAGATCCGCCGCAGCTCCTCGGGAATCTCCTCTATGTGGGCAATGCTGCCCGCCTCGGCTATTTTGCGCATCAGCGCCTCGCTGTACAGGCCCTCCTTTTGCAGCCTTTCCCGCAGAATGGGGTTCACCTCCAGCATCTCGGTGCCGTCCATGATGTTGCGGATGTAGACATAGGCGAACACCGGCTCCACCCCCGAGGAACAGCCCGCAATGATGGAGAGGGTGCCGGTGGGGGCGATGGTGGTGACGGTGGCGTTCCGCTGGGGCGGGCCGTCTTTCAGGGTGGATTCCCCAAACAGGGGGAAGGCCCCCCGGCTTTCGGCCAGCCTTTGGGAGGCTGCCCGGCCCTCGGCTTCTATAAAAGCCATCAGCTTTTCCGCCAGGGCCAGGGCCTCCTCGCTGGCGTAGGGGATGCCAAGGCTGAGCAGCAAATCCGCCCAGCCCATCACCCCCAGGCCAATTTTGCGGGTGGCGCGGGTGGTCTCGGCAATCAGGGGCAGGGGGTAGCGGTTCACGTCGATGACATTGTCCAGAAAATGCACCGCCCCGGCCACCGTTTCGGCCAGCAGGGCCCAGTCCAGCCCGCTGCCGTCCTCCTTCAGCATCTTCAAAAGGTTCAGGCTGCCCAGGTTGCAGCTCTCAAAGGGCAGCAGGGGCTGCTCTCCGCAGGGGTTGGTGGCCTCAATCTCCCCCCGGCCGGGCACCACGTTGGCCGCATTCAGGCGGTCTAAAAACAAAATGCCCGGCTCGCCCCCCGTCCAGGCCGCGTCCACAATTTTGTCGAAGACCTCGCGGGCGTTCAGCCGCCCGGCCTCAGTTTTGTGGTTTGGGTCGATGAGGGCATAGTCCTCCCCGGCCTCGGCGGCCTGCATGAAGGCCTCGGTCAGGCCCACCGAGATATTGAAATTGGTAATATCGGCGTTGTTTTTCTTGCAGTCAATGAAGGCGAGGATATCGGGGTGGTCGATGCGCAGCACCCCCATGTTGGCCCCGCGGCGGGTGCCGCCCTGCTTCACGGCCTCGGTGGCCATGTTGAACACCCGCATAAAGCTCACCGGGCCGCTGGCCACCCCGCCGGTGGAATCCACCGGTGCGCCCGCCGCCCGCAGCCGGGAGAAGGAGAAGCCCGTGCCGCCCCCGCTCTTGTGAATCAGCGCCGCGTTCTTCACCGATTCAAATATCCCCTCCATGCTGTCCTCCACGGGCAGCACAAAGCAGGCGGAAAGCTGGCCCAGCCGCCGCCCGGCGTTCATCAGGGTGGGGCTGTTCGGCAAAAAGCGCAGGCTCTCCATCATCTTGTAAAACAGGGCCTCGCTGGCCGCCGCGTCCCCGTCGGCATAGGCCTCGTCGGCCCCGGCCACCGTTTTGGCCACCCGCCGCAGCATGTCCTCCGGGCTCTCCAAAAGCCGGCCCTCCGCGTCGGTCTCCAGATATCGTTTTTCCAGCACCTGTATGGCGTTTTCCCCTATTTTGAATGGCATCACACACACGCTCCCTGCATGGTTTGTTTTTTCTTTCTATTTCATTGTACCACTATATCTTGTGGGCCGCAAGCATTCTACCCACTAAATACAGTACTCCATTTGACGGCCAGCCCAGGATGCATTATGATAGGAGCACAAAGAATAGAGACTTTCAAACGATGGAGGACGGTTCATGGCACTTGCAAATAACCCGGCGGGCCTGCCGGAGCTCGGCTTCACCCACGCGGGGCGTTTCCACGCCGACGACGTGTTTTCGGCGGCGCTGCTGAAAATCCTGCGTCCGGACATCCGCATTTACCGGGGCTTTGCGGTGCCAAAGAATTTTGGGGGCATTGTTTTCGACATTGGCGACGGCGAGTTCGACCACCATTCCAAGGAGCGCAAGCGCCGCCCCAATGGCGCACCCTATGCGGCCTTTGGCCTTTTGTGGCAGAAGTACGGCCATTTCCTGCTGCCGGAGGAGGCGGCCCAGTCCTTCGATGAAAAATTCATCCAGCCGCTGGATATGGACGACAACCACGGTACCGGCAACGTGGTGGCCACCCTGATTGGCGCTTTCAACCCCTCCTGGGATGCCAAGGAGGACGAGGACGCGGCCTTTGCAGAGGCGGTGGAGGTGGGGGGCAAGCTGCTGGAAAAGCGCATTGAAACCTTTGCCGCGGCGGTGCGGGGCCGCGCGGTGGCCGAAAAGGCCCTGAAACAGATGCGCGACAAGATTGTGGTGCTGCCCACCTATGTGCCCTGGAAGCCCGTGCTGGTGGAAACCGAGGCCGAGTTTGTGCTGTTCCCCTCCCCGCGCGGGGGGATGAGCCTGCAATGCGTGCCGCGGGACCTGGCGGGCAAGCTGGGCAACAAGGTGCCCCTGCCGGGTGCCTGGCGGGGCAAAAGCCCCGAGGAGCTGCGGGAGATTACCGGCGTGCCGGACGTGAGCTTCTGCCATGCCTCGGGCTTTATGGCGGCGGTGGAGAGTGAGGCGGGGGCCCGCAAGCTGGTGGCCCTGGCGCGCCAGGCCGAGGAGCGCCGCCTGGCCCAGAGCCGGGCCGACCGGGCCGGTGCGCCAAAGCCCCCGCAAGGCCGATGAGCAACTGGGCCTACCTGCTGCGCTGCGCCGACGGCAGCCTGTACGCCGGGTGGACGAACGACCCCGAGAAACGGCTGGCGGCCCACAACGCGGGCACCGGGGCCAAATACACCCGGGGCCGCCGCCCGGTGGAGATGGTGTACAAAAAGGAATTTGCCACAAAACAGGAGGCCATGGCCGAGGAGGCCCGGCTGAAGAAGCTGCCCCGCGCGGCAAAGCTGGCGCTGCTGCAAGGGCATGCAGGCCAAGGCCGCCCTTTTTTGTAAAAAAGGGCGCAAAAAACTT
>CAYRFC010000012.1:0-14885 GCA_964423365.1 uncultured Oscillospiraceae bacterium | reverse complement strand
CAAGGGCATGCAGGCCAAGGCCGCCCTTTTTTGTAAAAAAGGGCGCAAAAAACTTTAACAGAGTTGGCTGTCCAACAGCGGCTCACTGTGAAGGCGCGGAGGAATAGTGTATGAAAGAGAAAATAGAGTGGATAAAACAGCACCCGCCCTTTCTCCGCTCTCATCTGGGGCTTTTAGCGCTGCTTTGTGTGATGTGCCTTTGGAACTGGTGGGTTAACGGTAAAATGATAGAGGATTTTCTGGAAGATGTGTTGGTGGGCATGGTGCCCTTTTTCATCTTTGCCGTGGTTCTCAACATAGTGTTCTACAAAGCACAAAAGCTGTTTTTGCCCCTGCTGCAAATGGCTCTGGTGTTTGTGGGTTTTCCAGTGTTTTTGTTTTTCCCGGGTTTTATGGTATCTGCTGGGCTGTATGTAAAAAGTGACCTAAGCGGCGACCTTTCGTTTACGATTGGCCTTGCGGTATCCCTGCTTATCAATTTTGTCTTTTCTCTCTGGCTTAGCCGTAAGGTGGAGGCAGGGCTGCTGGCCCGCGAAGCCGCCCGGCAAGCGCAGGAAGAGGAAAACCAGAACGGGCAAACTTGAAAAAACTCTTCCGTCATTTATGTAAAAAACAGGCCGCAAACGGTTTTCGTTTGCGGCCTATTTGGCTTTTTCGGGCGCCTTTTTCACGAAAAAGGCGCGGTCTTTTTTCTTGCGCTAGGCCGTCTGCACAAAGCTGGCCCCCTCGGCGGAAGCAGCCGCAGCCGGGGCGGCTTCGCCGGCCGAAAGCTCGCCGCCCACTTCGCCGCCTTCCAGGGCCATCTCCCCGCCGGAAAAGTCTCCGCCGCTTTCGGGCACCGCGGCGGCAATGGCCTCGGCCATCGCCTCTATTTTGGCTTCGCTGGCGGCGTCCAGCTTTTGGGCAGGGTGCACCGGGCCGCTGCGTAGCAGGCTGTCCTGCCGCTGTTGCAGGCTGGGAAAATGCTCCAGCAGGTAGGCCTGCTCGCGGTGGGCGCGTTTTATCTCCTGCTGGCGCAGCTCCTGCTTGATGCTTTCGGCCTTCTTTTTCTGGCCGGCCTTGGCGGACTTTTTCACCCGGCTGCGGGCGCCGTCCTCCTGCCCCAGCTCGGTAATTTTCTGCCCACAGCGCCCGGCCAGCTTCTGCGCGCTTTGAATCATGGCCTGCACCTGCTGGCGCTGCTTTCCCTCCAGCCCGCAAAGCGCCAGCTGTAGCGCCGAAAGCGCCTGCCCGGCCTCGCTTAAAACAGCCCGCACCTCGGCCTCGCTGGCGGCGGCCACCAGGCGCTGGGTCATCCCGCGCAGGTTCACCTGGGGCGGGCGGGCGTTGGCCCGGTTCTGCTTTTTGGCCTTCTGCATGTCCTCCAGCATTTTTTTCCACAGCTTCAGCTCTTCTTCGCCGCGCTTGCGCATGGTCTCGTAGATATCCTCCGCGTCCTTGTCACGCTGGCGCTCGGCCTTTTGCAGCAGCGCCTTTTCCCAAAACAGGTCCGGCTCTTTCTCCTGGGCGGGCGAAGTGGAAAATGCCGTGTCTACAGATGCGGCCTGTGTGGGTGCATACCCAGCCACTTTCATCCAAAACCCCTCCCCCTTGCTTTTCCCTCAGCTTATCTATATGCTATCGGCCCAAAGCGGAAAAACTTGAGAAGCCGGAGGCCGTTTCGAGAAATTTTGATTGAACTGCCTCCCTGTTTTTCATAAAATAAGAAAGAGCGGCGAACGGAAGAAAGGGGAACAGAATGGTCTATCTGCTGATTTTGTGTGGTGTGGTGGTGCTGCTGTGCGTGGCCTCCAGCAAGCTGCTGGGGCGCTTTGGCATGCCCACCCTGCTGGCGTTTTTGCTGCTGGGCATGCTTTTTGGGGCCGAGGGGCCCTTCCACATCCAGCAAAGCATGAATTTCGACCTCGCAAAGCAGCTCTGCTCCTTCGGGCTGATTTTCATTATGTTCTACGGGGGCTTTGGCACCAGCTGGAAAAGTGCCCGCCCGGTGGCGGCGCAGGCGGTGCTGCTCAGCACCCTGGGGGTTCTTATTACGGCGGGCGTCACCGGGGTGTTTTGCCATTTCGTCTTCGGCATCTCCTGGCTGGAATCCCTGCTGCTCGGGGCGGTCATCTCCTCCACTGATGCGGCCTCGGTTTTCTCCATTCTGCGCGGGCGGAACCTGAACCTGAAGGGTGGGCTGGCCTCTCTGCTGGAAATAGAGAGCGGCAGCAACGACCCCATCTCCTATATGCTCACCATTCTGTTTCTGATGCTGCTGAACGGTGCCGGGCCGGGCGCGGTGCCGCTGATGGTGCTGCGCCAGCTTGCCTTTGGCCTGCTGGTGGGGGTGGTGCTGGGGCTGCTGGCCTCCTATGTGCTGCACCGCATCGATTTTGAAATCAGCGGGATGGACACCATTCTGGTGTTTGGCGTGGCCGTGCTGGCCTATGCCCTGGCCGAATGGCTGGGCGGCAACGGCTACCTCAGCGTCTACCTTGCGGGCATCATTCTGGGGAACCACAAAATTCTGCACAAGCGCGCCCTGGTGCATTTTTTCGACGGTGTTTCCTGGCTGATGCAGATTATGCTGTTTTTCACCCTGGGCTTTGTCTCCCGGCCCTCGGCCCTGCCGGGGCTGGCCATCTACGCCGTGCCGGTGGCGCTCTGCCTCATCTTCCTCTCCCGCCCGCTGGCGGTGTTCAGCATCTTAAGCTGGTTCAAGGTGCCGCTAAAACAACAGCTTTTCGTTTCCTTTGTGGGGCTGCGTGGGGCGGCCTCCATCGTGTTTGCCATTCTGGCGGCCACCGGCGGCCAGGGTATCAGCGATGATATCTTCCATATTGTGTTCTTCGTGGCCCTGTTCTCGGTGGCCTTGCAGGGCTCGGTGCTGCCGCTGATGGCCAAAAAGCTGGATTTGCTGGACGGCGCCAGCCCGGTGCTGAAAACCTTCACCGACTATGCCGAGGACGAGAACACCCATCTCTTTGAGCTGGAAATTGGCCCCGGCCACCCCTACCTTGGCAAAACCATAGCCGAGGTGCAGCTCTGCCCCGACATTCTGATTATTATGATAAAGCGCGGCGGGGAGACCATCATCCCAAACGGCGGCACCCGGATGCAGGAGGGGGATGTGCTGGTGGAGCTGTTTCGGCGCGGTTTTTACAATAGTGTATGCCACCCGCTGGGGCCAAAGTAAAATAAAAACACGGCCATATTTTGCTTATTTGGCAAATTCTTGCCGTGTTTTTATGTGATTTTTATTTTTTTATATTTTACACTATTTAATCGAAATGAAAAGAGACTTTGCTATTTCAGCAGCAATTTGCCGTCCTCCGCGTCGGCGATGATGGTGGTGCCGGGGGCGGGGTCCTGCCGGATGATGAACCGTGCCACCAGGGTTTCCAGCTTGCTTTGGATATAGCGTTTTAGGGGCCGTGCGCCATACACCGGGTCATAGCCCTCCTCCACAATCAGGGCTTTGGCGGCCTCGCTCACCTCCAAATGCAGCTGGCGCTGGGCCAGGCGGCTTTCCAAATCGTGCAGCAGCAGGCCCACAATGCTTTTTGTCTCCTCTTTGGAGAGCGGCTTGAAGGTGGTGATTTCGTCCAGCCGGTTGAGGAACTCGGGGCGGAAGCTGGTTTTCAGCAGGCTGTCCACGGCGGCGCGGGCCTCGGGGGTAATTTCTCCCTCGCGGATGCCCTCCAGGATGAACTCACTGCCCAGGTTCGAGGTCATGATGAGAATGGTGTTTTTAAAATCCACCGTTCTGCCTTGACTATCTGTAATACGTCCGTCATCCAATACTTGAAGTAGAACGTTGAATACGTCTGGATGTGCTTTTTCAATTTCGTCGAACAGCACCACCGAGTAGGGCTTGCGGCGCACGGCCTCGGTGAGCTGGCCGCCCTCCTCATAGCCCACATAACCCGGAGGGGCGCCAATCAGGCGGCTGACGGCGAATTTCTCCATGTACTCGCTCATGTCGATGCGTACCAGGTTGTGCTCGTCGTCGAACAGGGCCTCGGCCAGTGCCTTGGCCAGCTCGGTTTTGCCCACGCCGGTGGGCCCCAAAAACAGGAAGGAGCCGATGGGGCGGGCGATGTCTTGAATACCGGCGCGGCTGCGCAGAATGGCCTCGCTCACCCTTTCCACGGCCTCGTCCTGGCCAATGACCCGCTGATGCAGAATGTCTTCCATGCCCAGCAGTTTCTCCCGCTCGCTCTCCAAAAGCTTTGCCACCGGGATGCCCGTCCAGCGCGCCACAATGCGGCTGATTTCTTCTTCATTGACCTGGTCGTGCAGGATACCGTTCTTTTCATCGGCCTCTGCTTGCTTTTCTTGCGCTTCCAGCTCGGCCTGCAGCTGGGGCAGGCGGCCGTATTTCAGCTCGGCGGCGCGGTTCAGGTCATAGTCGCGCTCGGCGGCTTCAATGTCGGCATTCAGCTGCTCCAGCTCCTCGCGCAGCTTTTGCAGGCGGCCTATGGCGGCCTTCTCGTTCTCCCACTGGGCGCGCATGGCCTTGTAGTCCTCGCGCATTTCGGCCAGCTCGGCGCGTATCTCGGCCAGGTGCTCCTTGGCCAGCTTGTCCTTCTCCTTTTTCAGCGCCGCCTCCTCTATCTCGTGCTGCATAATTTTTCGCTGCAGGTCGTCCATCTCGGCGGGGCTGGTGTCCATCTCGGTGCGAATCATGGCGCAGGCCTCGTCCACCAGGTCGATGGCCTTGTCCGGCAAAAAGCGGTCGGTGATATACCGGTCGGAGAGGGTAGCGGCGGATATTAATGCCCCATCGGTGATTTTCACCCCATGGAAGACCTCGTAGCGCTCTTTCAGGCCGCGCAGAATGGAGATGGTGTCCTCCACGGTGGGGGGGTCCACCATCACCGGCTGGAAACGGCGCTCCAGGGCCGCATCCTTCTCTATGTACTGGCGGTATTCATCCAGGGTGGTGGCCCCGATGCAGTGCAGCTCGCCCCGTGCCAGCAGGGGTTTCAGCAGGTTGCCCGCATCCATGGCGCCGTCGGTTTTGCCCGCGCCCACAATGGTGTGCAGCTCATCTATAAAAAGAATGATTTCACCATCGGATTTTTGTATTTCTTGCAGCACACTCTTGAGGCGCTCCTCAAACTCGCCGCGGTACTTTGCCCCGGCCACCAGCGCGCCCATATCCAGAGAAAAAAGCTTGCGGTCCCGCAGAGCGCTGGGCACGTCCCCGCGTACAATGCGGTGGGCCAGCCCCTCCACAATGGCGGTTTTGCCCACCCCCGGCTCGCCCATCAGCACCGGGTTATTTTTCGTTTTGCGGCTGAGGATGCGGATGACATGACGGATTTCGGCGTCACGGCCAATCACCGGGTCCAGCTTTTGCTTGCGGGCCAGCTCCACCAGGTCCTGGCCGTACTTGTTCAGCACATCGTAGGTGTCCTCGGGGCTGTCGCTGGTAACGCGGGTATTTCCCCGCACATTGGCCAGGGCGGCCAGAAAGGCGTTTTTGTCGATGCCAAAAACCCGGAAAATCTCCCGCAGGCCCTCGTCCGGTGTGGCCAGCAGGCCCAGCAGAATATGCTCCACCGAAACAAATTCGTCCTTCATGCCCTTGGCCTCTTTTTCGGCGGCCAGCAGGGCCTTGTCCAGCGCGGGGGTGATGTAAATTTTGTCGGCCTCCCGGCCCGAGATACTCACCTTGGGCAGGGTGGCTATTTTCTCGGCCAGGGCGGCCTGGATATTTCCCGGCTCGCTGCCCATGCCCTTGAAAAGCTGGGCCACCAGGCTGTTCTCCTGGCTCAGCAGTGCATACAAAAGATGCTCCTGTTCAAGTGACTGATTTTGATATTCCAGCGCCAAACTCTGGGCGGCCAGGATGGCATCCCGGGATTTTTGGGTGAATTTTTGCAGGTTCATATGGGGAACCCCTTTCTGCGCTATGGCATTTCTATCTATCTAGTATGGAAGAATGGTTTTGTCTATGGGCCGGCTTTTCTACAAGTCCCAGCTGATTTGCCCGGTTTTCAGGCTGTCACGAAAGCAGTTCTCGGTTTGCCGCAGGGCGGCGGCAGGGTCTGGTAGCTGGGTGAAGAAAGCCCGCAGGCAAGCGTCCAGCCGGGTGATATAACCGGCGGCGGCGTCTCCCAGCAGCAGTGAATCCTGGGTGCTAAGGGGGCGGCGCAGCCCCCGGCGGAAGCGCTGGCGCTCCAGGGTGAAGAGGCCGGTGGGGGGTGGGCTGGGCAGGTATTTTTGCTCCAGATGCTGCCAGAGGGTGAAAAAAGAGGCAAGGTAGGCCAGCAAATCCTCATTCTGGCTGCGCAGCCCCACCCGCAGCTCGCCCAGCAGCTCCCCGCCGTCGGTAAATTCAAGCTGGTAGCGCAGGGAGGGGTTGTACTTGTAGTGCAGGGCGGTGTGCAGGGTCAGGGCCCCGGCGGGGCTCACATCGGCCCGCAGGCTGCCACCCGCCGCCTGCCGCCGCACCGCATGGGCCAGCTCCCGCAGGCGGTGCTCCGGGGTGGATAGCCCCGCAAAGCCGGCCAGCACATGGTTGATGAGGCCGGACCGGGAAAACCCCTGCTGCACGGCCAGTGCGTCCACGGCACGCACCACCTCGTCCGACAGCACAATGCTGTATACCGTCTTTCCCATAGGCCCATCTCCCCCTTTGCTTCTACCATTAATTATAATGCGAAAAAGATAATTTGTCAATCATATTATATAATATAGTATACAAAAAATGCCGGATATCGGTGGCTGATATCCGGCGGTTATTATTCAAAATCTACGCGGTTAATCTCCTCCAGCTGTTCATCATGCCGTTTTTTGAGGGTCTCGTCAATTTTAAAGGTCTGGTTGATGCGGGGCCAAATCCACATCAGGTTCAGCAGGCCCGGCAGGGTGAAGCCCACAAACAGGCTGAGGGGGACGGCGAAGGGGAAGAAGAATAGCTGGGCCAGCAGCAGGCCCGTGCCCAGCAGGGTGCCCACCAGGCTGCGGGGCAGGTTGGCAAAGGCCAGCAGAAAGCTGTTTTGCAAAAGCCGCCAGGGGGGCAGGTCAATGTAGGCCGCCTGGGTGAAAAAGTAGGGGTAAAACAGGCTGACCAGCAGGGCGGCCAGAAAGAACAGGGCTGTCATGGGCAGGCTGGCGGGCGCCGCCCCCAGCAGGGTGTAGAGCAGAATTAGCCCCAGGCTGCCCGCCATGGCCCCCAGCAACATGCCGGGAATGGCCATGTGGCGGAAGTTTTCGCGGAATTTGCGCTTGAAATCATGCCATAAAAAGCCCGGCTCGTCGCGCAGCATCTGGGCCAGAAGCCAGTAAAAGGCCGTCAGCGCGGGCCCCAGCGGCAGGCAGACCACAAAGCTGAGCAGGCCAAACACCATGGAGGTGCCAAAATTGCCGGAGAGGTAATTCAGCACAAAGAGAACATATAAAAGCCCGGCGGGCAGCAGCACCAGCATCATCAGCAGGTTCAGCTTAAAAAGGCTGCCCATATCCCGCATAAAAATTTCCCAAAAGCGGGCAAAACCACGCTTTTTTGGGGCGTTTTTGGGTACGCCGGGGCCGGGTTTGTTAAAATTTCGGTTAAAAAATCCCATGCTTTGCTTTCCTTTCCTGCCGTACAGGGTGCGGGGCGAAGCCACACGCATATGGCCCGCCCTGCGTGGCCTTGGTTAGATGCAAATGGAGACAGCCTTTGGCAGCACGCCTATCTCACAGGTGGTGGTTTCGCCGCCAAATTCTCCGTCCAGGGTCCAGCTTAGGGGCTGCTGGCTGGTAATTTGGAAATGCCTGCCCTGGCGCAGCTCAATATAGGGCGAGTGGATGTCCCGCCGCACCAGCGCCCCGGAGAGGCTGCTGAACTCGGCCAGGCCGCGGGGCTGGCGCACCAGCAGCATCTCAAGCTGGCCGTCGTCCAGCTTGATGGCCTTGTTTTTAAAGGCCAGGCCCCCAATAGAGCTGGAGTTCGTAATCATACCAAAGACAAATTCCCCCTCCAGCCGTTCACCGTCACACTCCACGCTGGCCACAATGCTGGGCAGGCTGGTCAGCCGCCCCAATATCTCAAAGATATAGGCGAGGTAGCCCAGGGTGTTTTTTACGTTCTGGTTGGTGGAGTAGGCCACATCGGTGAAAGCGCCAAAGGCCGCCACATAGTTGAAGGTTCTGTCCCCGAATTCCCCCACGTCTGGCCGGAAAATTTCCCGCGGCTCCACAATGCGCCTGGCCGCGGCCAGCATGTTGTTTTTGGGCAGGCCCAGGCTGGTGGCATAGTCGTTGGTGGTGCCGCCGGGGATGTAGCCCAAAAGGGGCGGCTCCTCGCAGTGCACCAGCCCGCCTATGGTCTCGTTCAGGGTACCGTCGCCCCCGCAGCAGATGAGCAAATCATAGTTGCAGCCGCGGGTGGCGGCGGTCTCGCGGGCGTCTCCGGGGCCCTGGGTGGGGTGCAGGGTCACCTCATAGCCCGCCTCGTTCAGCATTTGCAAAATGGTGTAAAAATTGTTTTTCAGCCGGTTGCCGCCGGTGTGGGGGTTGTGTACAAACAGGGCGTTTTTCATACAGTCCACCTCTTTCCGCTTCCGCCGCCGTGGGCTAAATACACAGCGGTACGCATCATCTTCGGACGCCGCCTTGGCAAAATGGCATCCATTTTTGTTTTCTAACAGTCTCTCGGGTTTCATTCTATCACATCTGGCCGCCCCGGCCAAATTCCGAGAGCACCAGCCCCTTGTTGTGCTCCTCGGCCCAGCCGATGTTCCAAAAGCTGGTGAAGAGCAGAAGCTGCCGCCCCTGCATGTCCTCGGCGCGGCGGGAGTCGCTGGTCAAATCCAGCCGGGCGATGTCCACCTCGCTTTTTTCTATCCAGCGGATGTGGCTGTAGGGCAGGCGCTCCAGGCGAATTTCCACACCGTACTCGTTTTTCAGGCGGTATTCCAGCACCTCGAACTGCAAGGCGCCCACCGCCCCCACAATGATTTCCTCCATGCCGCCGCCCAGCTGCCGGAAAATTTGAATGGCCCCCTCCTGGGCAATCTGCTCTATGCCCTTCACAAACTGCTTGCGCTTCATGGTGTCTTTCTGGCGCACCAGAGAGAAAAATTCGGGGGCAAAGGTGGGGATACCGTCGAAGGTGAAGCGCTCCTTTCCGCCGTTCAGGGTGTCGCCTATCGAGAAAATGCCGGGGTCGAAGACGCCCAGAATGTCTCCGGCGTAGGCGGTTTCCACTATTTCGCGCTCCTCCGCCATCATCTGCTGGGGCTGGGCGATGCGCACCATCTTGCCCGCCTGCTCGTGCCGCACCTCCATGCCCCGTTCAAACTTTCCGCTGCACACCCGCAAAAAGGCAATGCGGTCCCGGTGGGCGCGGTTCATGTTGGCCTGAATTTTGAAGACGAAGGCGGTGAAGTCCGGGGAATCGGGGCGTACCTCCCCGGCCGAGGAATGGCGCGGCAGCGGCGGGGGCGAGAGCCGCAGAAAGGCCTCGAGGAAGGGCTCCACCCCAAAATTGGTGAGGGCCGAGCCGAAAAAAACCGGGGTGAGCCGCCCGCTCTGCACGGCGGCCTCCTCGTATTCACTGCCCGCGCCGTCCAGCAGCTCAATATCGTCTTGCAGCACCGCATGGGCGTCCGCGCCAATCAGCTCGTCCACCCCGTCGCTGCCCAGGGTGGCCTGCACGGCGCCCACCTTGGTGGCCCCGCGCAGCACCGCCTCAAAGGCCAGAATGTGGCTACTCTGGCGGTCGTACACGCCCTGAAAGGCCTTGCCGCTGCCTATGGGCCAGTTCATGGCATAGGTGTCTATGCCCAGCACCTCTTCAATATCGGTCAGCAAATCCAGCGGGGCGCGGGCCTCGCGGTCCATTTTGTTGATGAAGGTGAAGATGGGGATGCCCCGCATCACACACACCTTGAAGAGCTTTTTGGTCTGGGTCTCCACGCCCTTGGCCGCGTCAATCACCATCACGGCGGCGTCGGCGGCCATCAGGGTGCGGTAGGTGTCCTCGCTGAAGTCCTGGTGGCCGGGGGTGTCCAGAATGTTCACGCAGTGGCCCTGGTATTCAAATTGCAGCACGCTGCTGGTTACCGAGATGCCGCGCTGCTTTTCTATCTCCATCCAGTCCGACACGGCGTGCCGGGTGTTTTTCTGCCCCTTCACGCTGCCCGCCTGCTGTATGGCGCCCCCGTACAGCAGCAGCTTTTCGGTGAGGGTGGTTTTGCCCGCGTCGGGGTGGCTGATGATGGCGAAGGTGCGCCTGCGCTGTATTTCTTCCTGTGTCGTCATAAAATCCCTTCCCTGCTCCGGTGAATACGCGAAATGCCTGGCTGGCGGCTGGCGGGCCCGCTATGGGGGAACAAGCGTCACACAGGGCCCCGGTAGTCCACCCGCTCTGCGGCAAGGCAGTGCCCGGTTTTGTCGCAGAGGGTGAACAGCACGCCATTCAGCATCAGGGGGCCCTCGGCCACCGTGAAATGCACCGGCACATGCTCCCGTTGTTTTTTTACGGCCAGCGCGGGCGTCACGCCGATGACGCTGTTCACCGGCCCGGTCATGCCCAAATCGCTGATAAAGCCGGTGCCGCCGGGTAAAATCTGCTCATCCGCCGTCTGCACGTGGGTGTGGGTGCCGTACACCGCGCCCGCCCGCCCGTCCAGATGGTAGGCCAGGGCTTTTTTTTCGGCGGTGCTCTCGGCGTGGAAATCCACCAGCACGTAGCGTGCGTCCACCTCGTTCAGCAGCGCGTCGGCCCGCTGGAAGGGGCTGTCCAGCGGCTCCATGTAGGCAAGGCCCGAGAGGTTCAGCACGCACACCGTGCCGTGGCGGCCGGTGTCCAGCAGGCAGCGCCCGGCCTCAGGGGCGGTGTAGGGGTAGTTGGCCGGGTGCAAAAGCCGCTCATTCTCGGTGTACAGCTCCTCCCCGGCGCGGCGGTAGCAGTGGTTCCCGGTGGTCACCACGTCGGCATATTGCAGCAGGGCTTCGGCGCTGGCGCGGGAGAGCCCCACCCCGGAGGCATCGCTGTTTTCACCGTTCACCAGCACAAAATCTGCCCCCAGCTCGTGCTTCAGCCGGGGCAGCTGTTCACAGAAAAAGTCCAGCCCGGCGTTTCCCACCACGTCGCCTATGCATAAAAATTTCAAAATGACAGGGCCTCCTGTTGTTTTCTACAGCATATTCAGAAGCTGCAATAGCAGAAAACCGCCGGACGCCAAGAGGGCGCCCGGCAGCAGAGTGTATTCGGCCTACTTGGCATAGTCTATGGCGCGGCTTTCGCGCACCACATTCACCTTGATTTGGCCGGGGTAGTCGAGGTCGTTCTCTATCTTCTGGCTGATATCGTGGGCCAGAATCACCAGGGCGTCGTCGCTGATTTGGTCCGGCTTCACCATGATGCGCACTTCGCGGCCCGCCTGAATGGCAAAGCTGCTCTCCACACCCTGGAAGCTCTTGGCAATCTCCTCCAGCGTCTCCAGGCGCTTGATGTAGCTCTCGAGGTTTTCGCGCCGTGCGCCGGGGCGGGCGGCGGAAATGGCGTCGGCCGCCATGACGATGAAGGCCAGCGGGGTTTTGGGCTCCACATCGCCGTGGTGGGCCTCAATGGCGTGGATGACCGCCGGGTTTTCCTTATACTTCTTGGCAATCTCCACGCCAATCTGCACGTGGCTGCCCTCTATCTCATGGTCCAGCGCCTTGCCCAAATCATGCAGCAGGCCGGCGCGCTTGGCCTGGGCTACGTTCAGCCCCAGCTCTGCGGCCATGATGCCCGAGAGGTAGGCCACCTCCAGCGAGTGGTTCAGCACGTTCTGGCCGTAGCTGGTGCGGTAGCGCAGGCGGCCCAGCAGCTTCACAATGTCCGGGTGGATGCCATGCACCCCCACGTCCATCACGGCCTTTTCGCCCTCGCGCTTCATCACCAGCTCCAAATCGCGGCGGGACTTCTCCACCATCTCCTCGATGCGGGCGGGGTGGATGCGGCCGTCCGAAATCAGCTTCTCCAGGGTCTGGCGGGCCACCTCGCGGCGCACCGGGTCGAAGCTGGACAGGGTGATGGCCTCGGGGGTGTCGTCGATGATGAGGTCGACCCCGGTGGCGGTTTCCAAGGCGCGAATGTTCCGCCCCTCGCGGCCAATGATGCGGCCCTTCATCTCGTCGTTGGGCAGCGCCACCACCGAGATGGTCACCTCGCTGGAATGGTCGGCCGCGCAACGCGCAATAGCCTGGGTAATCAGCTCCTTCGCCATGTCCTCGGCCTCGTCTTTCAGCGAGGTCTCGTAGGCCGACATACGCAGGGCCTTCTCATGGCTGAGCTGTTCCTCCAGGCGGGACAATAGCAGGCCGCGGGCTTCCTCCTGCGTCAGCGATGCGATGCTCTCAAGCTTCTCCATCTGGCGCTGCTTCATCTGGTCAATCTCGGCCAGCTTGGCCTCGGCCAGCGCCTCTTTCTGCTGCAGGTCCTCTTCCTTTTTCTCTAGCGCGGCTGTCTTTTTGTCAATGTTGTCTTCTTTTTGGTCAATGCGTTTTTCGGCCCTGGAAATCTCGGCCCGGCGTTCCTTGGCCTCCTTTTCAGCCTCCTGCTTGTACTGGTAGGCCTTTTCCTTGGCCTCTACGGTGGCCTCTTTCAGCTTCTGTTCGGCGTTCTTGATGGCGTCGTTGACGATTTTGACGGCTTCTTCTTCGGCGGAGCCAATGGCTTGCTCGGCGGTGCGGCGGCGGTAGGTGTTACCGGCCCAAAAGCCAAGCAGGGCTGCCAAAACAATGCCCACAACGAGCACCACCAGCATAATGATGGTGGACGAAAATAAC
Source organism: uncultured Oscillospiraceae bacterium (assembly GCA_964423365.1). Lineage (GTDB taxonomy): Bacteria > Bacillota > Clostridia > Oscillospirales > Ruminococcaceae > JAAYCI01. Next base: position 2,126 of record CAYRFC010000012.1, on the reverse strand, counting down.
AACTGGGTCAACTCCTTAAGTAATAAAATGCACAGGAGCCGGGTTTTTCACGCGGGCAGGCAAGATATAACGGTACCCCGGCCCGGCGGCAGGGCTTGGCCGGGGTACCGGGCGCCGTGTATGAGAAAAGGCGAAGTGCCTGCGGAACAGAGAAAGAAAAACCAAGCATCCTGCAAAAATATGAACAGGCGCCGGCCGCCACGCATGGCGCCAGGCCTTGTGCACTTTTTTTTATTGTAAGACCCACGGGCCGTGCTTGTCAAGGTGAAAGTGGAAAAGGACAAGGGGAGAGCGCCACTTTCCACTTTCCTTTTCCCCCCACATAGATTATACTATAACCACTAAAGGCAACGGGAAGAGGGCTGCCGGAAGCGGGGGCCTCATGGGTAAAAAGGATGGAGGGAAGCATGAAAATCAAAGAGATTGCAGAGGCCCTGCAGGCGCGGGTGCTCACCGGCTGCGGCGACCTGGAGCGGGAGGTGCACACGGCCTGCGGCAGCGACATGATGAGCGACGTGCTGGCCTATGTGAAGGACCAGGGCGTGCTGCTGACGGGGCTGAACAACGCCCAGGTGGTGCGCACCGCCAGCATGATGGACATGCACTGCGTGGTGTTTGTGCGCGGCAAAGAGCCGGACGCCACCATTCTGGCCCTGGCAGAGCAGCTGGAAATTGTGGTGCTGGCCACCGGCAAAACCATGTTTACGGCCTGTGGCCTTTTGTACCAGTGCGGCCTTCAGGGAGGGGAATAGACCCATGGCGGAGCCAATGATCAGCCTGCACTACCAGGTGCCGGGAGACGACTTTACCCGCGCCGGGGAGGCCAGCGCCGCCCTCAAAAGCCAGCTGAAAAAGCTGGGCATGCCCAGCGATGCGGTGCGCCGCGTGGCCATTGCCATGTACGAGGGGGAAATCAACCTGGTCATCCATGCGGGCGGCGGGGAAATCGATGTGGAAATCTACCCGGAGATGGTGAAAATGACCCTGACCGACCAGGGCCCCGGCATCGAGGATATCGACCTTGCCATGAAAGAGGGCTACAGCACCGCGCCCGAGGAGGTGCGGGATTTGGGCTTTGGCGCCGGCATGGGCCTGCCCAACATGCGGCGGTACACAGATGAGTTTGAGCTGAGCAGCCAGCTGGGTGTGGGCACCCGGCTGTGCATGGCGGTGAAGATGTAGACAGGGCCGGCGGGGCCGGCGCGGAAAGGAGGGCACGGTATGGAGAGCGTATTCCATTCGGTAACCCTGGACAGAGACAAATGCAAGGGCTGTATCCATTGCCTCAAACGCTGCCCCACCCAGGCCATCCGGGTGCGGGACGATAAAGCCGACATCACCCCCGAGCTCTGCATAGACTGCGGGGAGTGCATCCGCCTCTGCCCCCACCACGCCAAGAAGGCCATCACCGACCCTCTCTCCATCATCAAGCGCTTTCCCTACCCCATCGCCCTCATCCCCCCCAGCCTCTATGGCCAGTTCAATAACCTCGACGACCCCGACCTGGTGACCGCCTCGCTGAAAAAGCTGGGCTTTCAGGACGTGTACGACGTGGGCCGCGCCGCCGAGCTGGTGAGCGAGGCCACCCGGCATATGATGGCGGCGGGCAGGCTGAAAAAACCGGTGATTTCCTCGGCCTGCCCGGCCATAGTGCGGCTCATCCGGGTGCGCTTCCCCAGCCTGATAGACCGGGTGCTGCCCCTGGCCGCCCCCTTTGAGCTGGCGGCCCACCTGGCGAAGGCGCAGGCCGTGGCCGCCGGGGTGAAGCGTGAGGACGTGGGCTGCATCTTCCTCTCGCCCTGCCCGGCCAAGGTGACGGCCATTCGCATGCCCATTGGGCGGCAGGAGAGCGAGCTGGACGCGGCGGTGGCCGTGAAGGACGTGTACACCCCCCTGCTGGCCGCCATGAAGCTGCCCAGCGACGGCACCGAGCCTCCCCGGGTGAGCGGGCGCATCGGCATGGGCTGGGCCGAAAGCGGCGGCGAGGCCGTGGGCCTGCTCTCCACCGACGCCTACCTCGCCGCCGACGGCATCGAGAATGTCATTCGGGTGCTGGAGGATTTGGAGGACGACAAGTACACCGGCCTTGAATTTGTGGAGCTGAACGCCTGTGCGGGCGGCTGCGT
>CAYRFC010000011.1:19545-28481 GCA_964423365.1 uncultured Oscillospiraceae bacterium | reverse complement strand
CCCAGAGTGAGGCGGGCTTGCAAAACGGCGGCTTCTTTAGTAGTATAGAAGAACATGGCCGATTTTATTTGCCGCAAGGCATGTTGTGGAGGGAATAGATGGCGAAACACAGGCGCAGGAACGGCCGGGAGGACCCAATGAGCCGAACCGACCAAATCCGCCGGGCGGCGGACGAGGACTATGTGCAGTATGAAGAATATGAGGAGGAGTACGGCTACGACGAGGCAGACGAGGAGGATTTGGCGCGCAAACGGGCGAGCCGGGGCTGCCTGATTGCCTTTTTGGTGGTGCTTGCCATTGTGGTGGGTGTGGGCCTGTTCTTCTTCTTTACCATTAAATCTGAAATTGACGGAAACAAGGCGACCGCCACCGAGACGGTGACCATGGATGTGGCGAGAGGCAGCAGCGGGCGCACCATTGGTGCAAAGCTGGAGGAAGCGGGCCTGATTTCCAACGCGAATATCTTCCGCTTCTACACCCGTTTTGGAAGTTCCAACGCGGTGTTCCAGGAGGGACGCTTCTACCTGGAGCCGGGCATGAGCTATGATGAAATCATCGAGGCGCTCTCGCAGGCCCCGCCCCCCCGGGAGACGATGAATGTCACCTTCCCCGAGGGCAGCACCTCCATGCAGTTTGCCGCCATTGTGGAGGAAAAAGGCATTTGCACCGCCGCAGAGTTCCTGGAAGCGGCGAATGATTTGGAACGCTACACCGACATTGACGTGATTGCACGCATTTTGGAAGAGGGGCAAGACCCCGATACCTTTATGCCCTCCGAGGGCTATCTGGCGCCCAACACCTACAATTTCTTTGTGGATGAATCGGCCGAGAATGTGGTGCGCAAGCTGTATGAACAGCTGGATGCCGAGATGACGGCAGAGGTTTACGCCCGCATGGAAGAACAGAATTTGACGGTGATTCAGACCATCACCCTGGCCAGCCTGGTGGAGGAAGAAGCGGGCCTGCCCGAAAACCAGCCCGGTGTGGCGGGCGTGTTCTGGAACCGCCTGCAGGGCAACCGTGAGGGCACCGATTTTGACCGCCGTACCATGGGCAGCGATGTGACCTTCTATTACATTCGAGACTGGATTGCACGCGACTACGGCGGCAACTACGAGGATGTGCCGGAGAACCTCTTCTATGCCTACTACAGCGGGGATGAGGACCCGAAGACCCGGGAAGGGCTGCCCGCCGGGCCCATCTCGAACCCCAGCCAAACGGCCATTCAGGCGGCGCTGTACCCAGAGGAGAGCAACTACTACTACTTCCTCACCGATTTTTACGGTACCTACTATTACGCCACCACCTTTGCCGAGCATTCCCGGAATGTGGACACCATGGAGCGGATGAACGCGCAGTACGAAGAGGAGAACGCAGCGGAGGGATAAGCCCTGAAAGCGGAATTGCTGAGCCCAGCCGGTGATATGGAGTGCCTGCGCTTTGCCCTGGCGTATGGCGCCGATGCGGTGTATCTGGGCGCAAAAGAATTTGGGATGCGCTCCTCCAGCGAAAATTTTACAGAAGAACAGCTTTTTGCCGCGGCGTTGCTTTGCCACGCCCGCGGCAAAAGGCTGTTTTGTACGTTGAACACCCTGCCAAGTTGCGAGGAGATTGACCGGATGCCGGGGCTTATAGAGACGGCGGCCCGTGCGGGGGTGGACGCCTTCATTGTGGCCGACCTGGGGGTGCTGGGCCTTGTGAAGCGTCACGCGCCCAAAACGGAGATTCATTTTTCCACCCAGGCGGGCATTGCCAACCACGCCGCCGCCTGCGAGGCCTATGGGCTGGGGGTGAAGCGTGTGGTGCTGGCGCGGGAGCTTTCACTCACAAACATTGCCTATATACGAAAAAATACCCCGGCAGAGCTGGAGCTGGAGGTGTTTGTGCACGGGGCCATGTGCATGAGCGTCTCGGGGCGCTGCCTGCTTTCGAACTATCTGGCCCGCGGGCGGGACGCAAACCGGGGGCGCTGTGCCCAGAGCTGCCGCTGGAGCTACAGCCTGGTGGAAGAAAAACGCCCCGGCCAGTACTTTCCGCTGGGCCAGGACAAATATGGAAGCTATATTTTGAGCGCCGACGACCTGTGCGCCGCGCCCTTTTTGGGGCAGGTGGTGGAGGCCGGGGCCAGCAGCCTGAAAATAGAGGGGCGGAGCAAGAGCTTTTACTATGTGGCCTCGGTGACGGCGGCCTACCGGGCCGCGCTGGATGCCGCCGGACGGGAGGGAGAGTATATCTGCCCGGCCTTTGCCTTGGAGGAACTGGAAAAAACCTCCCACAGGCCCTATTCCAGCGGTTTCTTTTTGGGGGAGGAGGGGGCCACCCAGAGCCCCCGGCAGGAGGGTTATATCCGCCACTGGCAGCTGGTGGGGGTGGCCGAGGGGACAAAGGATGGCCGGATAGCCTTCCGCCAGCGGGGCAAGTTTACGCTGGGGGAGGCGCTGGAACTGCTGCTGCCCGAGGGCCGCACCCTGCCGGTGCAGCCCACGGTCATCTGGAACGAGGAGGGCCGGGAGATCCCCTCCACCCCGCACACCAAGATGCTGTTTTACCTGCCCGCGGTGGAGGGGCTGGCCGTGCCCGAAAACAGCATTCTGCGCAAACGGATAGAGGGCTAGAGCAGCCATACGCTTGCAGAGTTATTTTTTGCCGCTTTCGGGAAGAATGCCTCCGCATTTGGCACAGTGGGCCTTCCACCAGCCCAGAAGGGCCGGGGAGGGTGCTGTAAAGCACTGCCCGGCCAGAGAGGCCAGGGGGCTGCCTTCCGGCAGGGGGGTGCAAAACTGCAGCCGAAAGGCACAGAGCGCCTGCCCCTGCCCGGTGTAGCGGGCCCTGGCGCCATATTTTTTATCCCCCAGCAGGGGGCAGCCCAAGGCGGCCAAATGGGCGCGTATCTGGTGGGTGCGGCCGGTGTGCAGCGCAATTTCGCAGAGGCTGAGCCCGCCGCAGTGCTCCAAAACCCGCACACCGGTGGCGATGGCCTTGGCGCCGGGGGCCTCCGCCTCTAAAATCTCCACCCGCTTTTTCTCTGTATCCCGCCGCAGAAAGGCGGTGTGCAGCCCTTCGGGGGGGCGGTTTTGGCAGAGGCAGAGATAGGTTTTTTGCAGCCCGTCCTCACGGATGAGGGCGTTCAGCGCCCGCAGGGCGGGATGGGTTTTGGCCAGCAGCACCAGGCCCTCGGTGTTTCTGTCCAGCCGGGTGCATACCGCCGGGGCAAAGCCATTTTCGGGGCCGCCTGTCCCCTGGGCCCATGCGGCATTGTATGCCTCCAGCAGGCCGGGGCGGCCCTGCTCGTCGCGGTGGGTGAGAAGCCCGGCGGGCTTATACAAAACAGCGAGCTGTTCGTCCTCATACAGCTCGGTATAGCCCGGCCCCTCCGGCAGGGCGGGCGGGGCCACATCGCGGGCGGGGAAAAATTCGTCGTTCAGGTAGAGCTCCACCACATCGCCCGGGTGCAGCGGGGTGGCGGCTTCGGCCCGGTGGCCGTTCACCTTGATGCGGCGGTTGCGGAAGCTTTTGTGCAGCAGGCTGCCGGGCAGCTTCCAGGTGACGAGCTGCACAAACCGGGAGAGGCGGATGCCGTCCTGGCTGGGGCCAATGGTGAACTGTTTCATAGCTACATCCTTTATAGTGAAGTGGCACGGGGCCGGGGAGTTTCATGGCTTTGGCAATGATGTGAAAACGAAGCCTGTTCTCCAGAGGGTTTCCAGTATAGTATAATGGAGATAGAATATACAGGCAAGAAAAGACAGCGAGGAGGTGGCAGGCGTGGGGGTGCATGACGGACACAGGGAGCGGCTGCGCGCCCGGTTTTTGAAGGAGGGGCTGGCCAATTTTGAGGAGCACACGGCACTGGAGCTGCTGCTGTTCTATGGCCGCCCCCGCTGCAACACCAATGAGATAGCCCATGCGCTGCTGGCCCGTTTTGGCAGCTTTGCCGCCGTGCTGGACGCGCCGCTGGAAGACCTGCTGGAGGTGGAGGGGGTGGGGGAAACCACCGCCATTCTGCTGAAAATGATACCGGAGCTGGGCTCCTTCTACATGGAGAGCCGGATGGAAACCGGGGATGTGCTGGACACCACGGCCAAGGCAGGGGCCTATTTTATGCCCAAGTTTTTTGGCAAGCGCACCGAGGAGGTGTATATGGCCGCGCTGGACGACAAGCGCAAGGTCATCCGCTGCAGCCTTATCTCCCAGCAGGGTGTGGTGAACGCGGTGTCCCTCTCGGTGCACAAGGTGATAGAGCAGGCCGTGCGCGCCGGGGCCACAGGGGTCATTCTGGCCCACAACCATCCCGGCGGTGTGGCCCTGCCCTCGGCGCGGGACAAGATGGTGACCAAGGAAATTTACCAGGCCCTGCGCTACATCAGCGCCCGCCTGCTGGACCATATTATTGTGGCCGACGGCGATTTTGTCTCCCTGGCCGACAGTGGCTTTTTTGAGAGCCTGGCACGGGAAGAGTTTTAGACGGCTTCCGGCAAAATACCGTTTGTGTGCGGAAAAGCGGCAGGGCTTTTCTATACTTGCCACCGGGCCTTTGGCATTATTCACAAAAAATATGGGGGGCATAGCCATCGGAATTTCATGAAAAGTTGGCCGTTCTGTGGTATACTTATACTTTGACCGCACAGGCCGACTTTTTTGTTTTTTGCGCAGAGCTTTGGAGAGAATTCCATGGATACATTCAAGATACATTCCAGCTACAAGCCCACCGGCGACCAGCCCGAGGCCATTGCCAAGCTGGTGGAGGGCGTGAACAAGGGCTACCGGGAGCAGACCCTGCTGGGGGTGACCGGCAGCGGCAAAACCTTCACCATGGCGAATGTGATAGAAAAGCTGAACCGCCCCGCCCTGGTGCTGGCCCACAACAAAACCCTGGCCGCCCAGCTTTGCACCGAGTTCCGGGAGTTTTTCCCCGACAATGCGGTGGAGTATTTTGTGAGCTACTACGACTATTACCAGCCCGAGGCCTACATTCCCTCCAGCGATACCTACATTGAAAAGGACAGCCAGATTAACGATGAGATTGACCGGCTGCGCCACAGCGCCACGGCGGCCCTCTCGGAGCGGCGGGACGTGCTGATTGTGGCCTCGGTCTCCTGCATCTATTCACTGGGCGACCCCATCGACTACCGCAGCATGGTCATCAGCCTGCGCCCCGGCATGAAGCTGAGCCGGGACGAGCTGCTGAAACGGCTGGTGGACCTGCAATACGAGCGCAATGACGTAAACTTCATCCGCAACAAGTTCCGGGTGAAGGGGGACGTGGTGGAGATTCACCCCGCCTACCACGAGGGCCTGGCCTTCCGGGTGGAGTTTTTTGGCGACGAGGTGGACAGAATCAGCGAGATAACCCCTCTCACCGGGGAGCGCACCCGTGTTTTGCAGCATGTGGCGCTGTTTCCGGCCAGCCACTATATTGTCTCGCCAGACAAAATGCAGCAGGGCATAGAGAGCCTGCGCAGTGAGATGGAAAACCAGGTGAAGGTGTTCACCGAGGAGGGCAAGCTGATTGAAGCCCAGCGGATTGCCCAGCGCACCAACTATGACATGGAGATGCTGACCGAGGTGGGAAGCTGCAAGGGGATAGAAAACTATTCCCGGGTGCTGAGCGGGCGGGAGCCCGGCTCCATCCCCACCACCCTGCTGGACTATTTTCCCGATGATTTTCTGCTGTTTGTGGACGAGAGCCATGTGATGCTGCCCCAGCTGCGGGCCATGTATGGCGGGGACTATGCGCGCAAAAAGTCGCTGGTGGACTATGGCTTCCGCCTGCCCTCGGCCTTCGACAACCGCCCCCTGCGTGACAACGAGTTCTGGGACAAGGTGGGGCAGACCATCTTTGTCTCGGCCACCCCCGGCCAGTACGAGAGGGAACGCTCCGCCCAGGTGGCCGAGCAGATTATCCGCCCCACCGGCCTGGTGGACCCGGTGGTGGTGGTGAAGCCGGTGGAGGGGCAAATTGACGATTTGCTGAGTGAAATCAATGTAAGAACCCAAAAAGGCGAACGCACATTGATTACCACCCTGACCAAGAAGATGGCCGAGGAGCTGACCGACTATCTGGATGAGCAGGGGGTGCGTGTGAAGTATATGCACCATGAGGTGGACACCTTCGAGCGCATGGAGCTGATTCGAGACCTGCGCAGCGGCGAGATTGACGCGATTGTGGGCATCAACCTGCTGCGGGAGGGGCTGGACCTGCCCGAGGTCTCTCTGGTGGCCATTTTAGACGCCGACAAGGAGGGTTTTCTGCGCAGCTCCACCAGCCTGGTGCAGACCATAGGCCGGGCGGCCCGCAACGCCGAGGGTGTGGTGATAATGTATGCCGACAGCGTGACCCCCAGCATGGAGTACGCCCTGACAGAGACCGAGCGGCGGCGGGAGATTCAGCAGGCCTACAACGCCGCCCACGGCATCACACCCAAAACCATCGTCAAGGAGATTGCCGGCCTCATTGAGATTTCCAAGGAGGTGGACGAGGGCAAAAAGGGCCACCGGATGAGCAAGGCCGAGCGGGAGCAGATTATCACCCGGCTGACACGGGAGATGAAGGAGGCCGCCAAGCTGCTGGAGTTTGAGCACGCGGCCTTCCTGCGGGATAGAATAGAGAAACTGCGCCGGGGCGACCCCATCACCAACGAGGAGGACGCCAGGAAGGCCAAGCGTACCCGAAAGAGCAGCAAGGGCAACAAGCCCTACTGGGAGAAAAAATAACGCCGCACAAAAGCGTTTTGTATAAAGGAGAAAATAGTATTGGCCAGCGATAAAATAGTGATAAAGGGCGCGCGGGAGCACAACCTGAAAAACATCGACCTGACCCTGCCGCGCGACAAACTGATTGTGATGACCGGGCTATCCGGCTCCGGCAAAAGCTCTCTGGCTTTCGACACCATCTATGCCGATGGCCAGCGCCGCTATGTGGAAAGCCTGTCCAGCTATGCGCGGCAGTTTCTGGGCCAGATGGAAAAGCCCGATGTGGACGACATCCAGGGCCTCAGCCCCGCCATCTCCATAGACCAGCGTACCACCAGCAAGAACCCGCGCTCCACCGTGGGCACCGTCACCGAAATTTACGATTATCTCCGCCTGCTCTATGCGCGCATCGGCGTTCCGCATTGCCCGGTGTGCGGGCGGGAAATCAGCCAGCAGACGGTGGACCAGATGGTGGATGAGGTGCTAAAACTGCCCGAGGGGACACGCTTTATGGTGCTGGCCCCGGTGGTGCGGGGGCGGAAGGGCACCCAGCAGAAGGAATTTGAGGCCGCCCGCCGGGGGGGCTATGCCCGCGTGCGGGTGAACGGCGATATCTACGATTTGGAAGAAGAAATCACCCTGGACAAAAACAAAAAGCACACCGTGGAAATTGTGGTGGACCGCCTTGTGAAAAACGAGGAGGTGCGCTCCCGCCTGGCCGATTCCATCGAGACGGCCATCGCGCTCACCGGGGGGCTGGTGGCCATCAGCGTGGTGGATGGCGAGGAGATGCAGTTCAGCCAGAGCTATGCCTGCCCAGAGCATGGCATCTCCATTGAAGAACTCAGCCCCCGCATGTTTTCCTTCAACAACCCCTTTGGGGCCTGTGAAACCTGCACCGGCCTTGGTACCTTCATGCGGGTGGACCCCGACCTGATTATTCCTAATAAGAGCCTCTCCATCCGGGAAAAGGCCATCAAGGCCAGCGGCTGGTACTATGCCGAGGGCTCGATGAGCGAGATGTACTACCTGGGCCTTGGCAAGAAATACGGCTTCACGCTGGACACCCCCATCAAAGAGATGCGCCCCGAGGCGGTGGAGGCCATTCTCTATGGCACCAAGGGCGAAAAGCTGAAGATGGTGCGGGAGAACGAATTTGGCTCCGGCAGCTACAACACCGACTTTGAAGGGGTGATTCCGAACCTGGAACGCCGCTTCCGTGAGAGCAACAGCGAGTGGATGCGCGAGGAGATTGCCCTCTCGATGCGGGGGGTGGAATGCCCCGACTGCCACGGCCTGCGCCTGAACCCCGCCAGCCTGGCGGTGACGGTGGGTGGCACCAACATCAGCGCTCTCACGTCCAAAAGCGTGGTGGAGGCCCTTGAGTTTTTCAAAGGGCTGGAGCTGAGTGAACGGGAGCATCTGATTGGCGACGGGGTGCTGAAGGAAATACACGAGCGGCTGGGATTTTTGCAGAGCGTGGGCCTTGGCTACCTCACCCTGGCCCGGGCCTCGGCCAGCCTTTCGGGCGGCGAGAGCCAGCGCATCCGGCTGGCCACCCAAATTGGCAGCGCCCTCACCGGGGTGCTGTATGTGCTGGACGAGCCCAGCATCGGCCTGCACCAGCGGGACAATGCCAAGCTGATTGCCACCCTGCAGCGCCTGCGGGACCTGGGCAACACCCTGATTGTGGTAGAGCACGACGAGGACACCATGCGCGCGGCGGATTTTGTGGTGGACATAGGCCCCGGCGCGGGGGTGCATGGCGGCGAGCTGGTGGCCGCGGGCAGCCTGGAGGATATTGAAAATGAGCCCCGCAGCATCACCGGGCAGTATTTGAGCGGCAAAAAAGAGATAGCGGTGCCCGAAAAACGACGCAAAGGCAATGGCCGTTTTTTGGAGGTGCTGGGGGCCACCCAAAACAACCTGCAAAACCTGGACGTGAAGTTCCCCCTGGGGGTGATGACCTGCGTGACCGGCATTTCCGGCTCGGGAAAATCCTCGCTGGTGAATGAAATCCTCTACAAACGGCTGGCGGCCGACCTGAACGGCGCACGGTTGCATGCGGGCAAGCACGAGGAGCTGCGCGGCGAGGAATGGGTGGATAAGGTCATCGGCATAGACCAAAGCCCCATAGGCCGCACCCCGCGCTCGAACCCCGCCACCTATACCGGGGTATTCACCGACATCCGCAGCCTGTTTTCCCAGACGCAGGAGGCCAAGATTCGCGGCTACGGCCCGGG
>CAYRFC010000011.1:0-19445 GCA_964423365.1 uncultured Oscillospiraceae bacterium | reverse complement strand
ACCTTGGTGGATGTGGGCCTCGGTTATATCCGGCTGGGGCAAAGCGCCACCACCCTTTCCGGGGGCGAGGCGCAGCGGGTGAAGCTGGCACTGGAGCTGGCCAAGCGCGAGACGGGCCAAACCGTGTATGTGCTGGACGAGCCCACCACCGGCCTGCACATTGAGGATGTGCGCAAGCTTTTGAAGGTGCTGGACAAGCTGGTGGACGCGGGGAACAGTGTCATCATCATAGAGCACAACCTGGATGTGATTAAACGTGCCGACCACGTGATTGATTTGGGCCCCGAGGGCGGCAGCGAGGGCGGAAAGCTGATAGCCCAGGGCACCCCCGAGCAGGTGGCCAAGGTGAAGGCCAGCTTTACCGGGCAGTACCTGGCGCCGATGCTGCAAAAAAAGAAAAAAGCACGTGGGTAAGCAGGATGGAGAAAATAGCTGCTTGTCATACACGGGGGCATATTGTATAATAAACGATAAGCATACGATACGGGGCAGGATTTGTCAAGGAGAGGGAAAAAGGTTTTAATGTGAATCGAGTGGAATATGCACGAAATGAACGGGCAGCCGCGGTATTACTGGCCCATTACAAACGTAAGCCCAGGGCCTATGTACGCAGCTTTGGCTGCCAGCAAAGCGTAAGCGACGGGGAACGCCTGAAGGGCGTGCTGCAGGACACGGGCTTTCTGCTGACGGAGGAGCCGGCCGAGGCGGATTTGATTTTGTTCAACACCTGTGCGGTGCGCGAGCATGCCGAGCAGCGGGTGTATGGCAACCTGGGGGCCCTGAAAAGCCTGAAGGTGGCGAAGCCCGGCCTTTTGATTGGCATTTGCGGCTGCATGGCCGAGGAAAAATGCACTGTGGACAAGCTGCGCGCCAGCTACCCCTATGTGGATTTGGTGCTGGGCACAAACGTGGCCGATATTCTGCCGGAGCTTCTGGTGGAAAAGCTGACCAGCCGCAAAAAAGCCCTGCGCCTGCCCCCTTTGCGCGAGGAAATTGTGGAGGATGTGCCGCAGATTCGGGAGTCCAGCTTCAAGGCCTTTCTGCCCATCATGTACGGCTGCGACAATATGTGCAGCTATTGCATTGTGCCGCTGGTGCGCGGCCCTGAGCGTAGCCGTGCCTCGGCGGATGTCAAGCAGGAGTTTGAAAAGCTGGTGGCGGCCGGCTACAAAGAGATTACCCTGCTGGGGCAGAATGTGAACTCCTATGGCAAGGGCTTACCCGAAAACACTGATTTCAGCGATTTGTTGACACTTCTCTGCCAAACGCCCGGCGACTACCAGATACGCTTTATGACCAGCCACCCGAAGGACGCCACCCGCAAAATGGTAGATACCATGGCCCGGGAGCCGCACCTGTGCAAGCACCTGCACCTGCCGGTGCAGTCTGGCTCGAACGATATTTTGGCACGGATGAACCGTAAATATACCGCCGAGGATTACCTGAATTTGATTCGTTATGCCAAGGAAAGCTGCCCGGAGATGACCTTTTCTTCGGATGTGATGGTGGGCTTTCCCGGGGAGACGGACGAGGATTTTGCACAAACCGTGAAGCTGGTGCAGGAGGTGGGCTTCACCCAGCTTTTCACCTTCATCTACTCAAAACGCCCCGGCACCCAGGCAGCCGAGCAGCCGGATAACACCCCCCACGCAGCCAAAAGCGCCCGCATCAGCCAGCTGCTGGACCTGCAGGAGGAAATGGTGGCCACCCTGAGCCGTGACTGGATGGGCAGGGAGTTCACCGTGCTGGTGGAGGGCCCCGGCCGGAACGAGGGCAACATGAGCGGACGGCTGGACAACAACATGCTCTGCGAGTTTCCAGCGCCGGAAAGCCTGGTGGGCAGCCTGGCCCGGCTGCGCGTGCAGGATATAAAAGGCGCTATGCTGTTTGGAGAACTGGTATAAATAACCGCTGGTACACAAGAATAGGAGATGGCGATGGAAAACGCGATTCAGAAATTCAAAGAAGCGGCTCTGGCCTTCCAGCAGGAGGAATGCTACAAAAAGCTGGATGAGGCGCGAAAAACCAACGATAATGACACCGAATTGCAAAGCATGCTGGGCGAGTTCAACCTGGTGCGGCTGGATTTGAACAATGAAATTGGCAAGGACGACCGCAATGAAGAACGCGTCTCCCAGCTCAATACCCGTATCAACGAGCTGTACAATGGCATTATGGGCAACCCCCATATGCTGGCCTACAACGAGGCCAAGGAAAATGTAGAGGAATTCATCCACTATGTAAACGCCATTTTGAACGCCGCCATTGACGGGGAGGACCCCATGCTGGCAGAGCCTCCCGCCCCCTCTGAGGGCTGCGGCGGCAGCTGCGCCTCCTGCTCGGGTTGCTCTTAGTAATTTTGCGTACCAAAGATATTTCTAGGATGTTTGCTGTGCATAGGCAGCATTCTATGGGGGATGCCCCGCTAGGTGCAAGGCCGCGTTTGTGCTTTGCTGCGGCGGGGTTTCCGTGTTGAGGGTGGTTTTCTAAACACAAAGGGGTGTGCAAGAATGGCAAAACCGTCTCCTATGATGGAGCAGTATGTGAATATTAAGGAGAAAAACAAAGATAAAATCTTGTTTTTCAGGGTGGGAGATTTCTATGAAATGTTCTTTGAGGACGCCCTGCTGGCTTCCAAGGAGCTGGAGCTCACCCTGACGGGGAAGGACTTTGGCCTGGAGGAGCGCGCCCCCATGTGCGGGGTGCCGCACCACTCGGCCGAGGCCTATACCAAACGCCTGATAGAAAAGGGCTATAAGGTGGCCATCTGCGAGCAGGTGGAGGACCCTGCCCTGGCAAAGGGGCTGGTGCAGCGTGATGTGGTGCGGGTGGTGACCCCCGGCACAGTGGTGGAAAGCTCCATGCTGGAGGATGACCGCAACAACTACATTGCCTGCGTCTACCTCAGCGGCCTGGAGGCGGGGCTGTGTTTTGCCGATATCTCCACCGGCACCGCCCACACTCTGTATGTGCAGGGAGAAAAGCTGGACAAGCTGATTTGTGCCGAGCTGGCCCGTTTTAACCCCAGTGAGATTTTAATGAGTGGCAAGGTGCTGGAGCACAAGTCCATCACTGCCTTTATGAAAGAGCAGCTTTCGCCAAGTTTGAGTGTGGATTTGCTGGATGATGAAGATTTTATGCAGCAAAATACCCAAACCCTGCTGCAGCAGCACTTTGGCAAGGCCCTGGATGAGGTGGTGGGCCTGCCCTATGATGCGCCGGGCTTTGCGGCCTTGGGCGCGCTGATTGCCTACCTCTACCGCACCCAAAAAACAGGCGTGGAGCGGCTGAAAAATGTGTGCCATGAGGAAGAGGAGAGCTACATGGCCCTGCCCCCGGTGAGCATGGCCAACCTGGAACTGGTGGAAACCCTGCGCGGCAAAGAGAAAAAGGGTACCCTGCTGTGGGTGCTGGACAGCACGGGCACGGCCATGGGCAAGCGCCTCTTGCGCCGCTGGGTGGAGCGGCCCCTGCTGAACCCCGCCGCCATCAATGCGCGGCTGGATGCGGTGGACGAGCTGTTCCAGAACAATGTACAGCGTGTGGAAATTTGCGAGGAGCTCAGCCATATATTCGATATAGAGCGCCTTTTAACACGGGTGGTCTTTGGCTCGGCCAGCCCCCGGGAGCTGACGGCGCTGGCCTCCACCTGCCTGCGGCTGCCCGGCCTTGTGCAGCGGCTGCAAAGCTGCCAAAGTGCGGAGCTACAGGCCTTGTACAGCGGGCTGGACCCGCTGGAGGACCTGGCTGAGCTGGTGCTTGCCACCCTGGAGGACGACCCGCCGCCCACCCTGAAGGATGGGGGGGTGATACGCCCCGGCTTCAGCACCGAGGTGGACGAGCTGCGCAAGGTGCACACCGGGGGCACCGGCCTGCTGGCGGAGATTGAGACGCGGCTGAAGGAAGAAACAGGCATTCGTACATTAAAAATTGGTTTTAACAAGGTGTTTGGCTACTATATAGAGGTGAGCAAATCCTTCGTGGAGCAGGTGCCGGATAGCTTTATACGCAAGCAGACCCTCACCGGTGGCGAACGGTACATCACCGAGGAGCTGAAAACCCTGGAAACCCGGATTCTGCGGGCGGGGGAGCAGTTGATTGCGCTGGAGAGGGAAATCTACCGGAACTTGCTGGAGCAGGTGGCGGCCCAGCAGGCCCGCATTCAGCAAACGGCCAACAGCCTGGCCCGGCTGGATGTGCTGGCCTGCCTGGCACAGGTGGCGGTGGCAGGCCACTATATACGCCCCGAGGTGAACGGGGAGGACAGGGTGGAAATTTTGCAGGGGCGGCACCCTGTGGTGGAAAAAATGCAAAGAGGCGGCCATTTTGTGCCAAACGACACAAAGCTGGACTGCGGTGAGGGCCGGATGCAGATTATCACCGGGCCCAACATGGCGGGAAAATCCACCTACATGCGACAAACGGCCCTCATTGTCATTCTGGCACAAATGGGCAGCTTTGTGCCGGCAGAGCGCTGCACGGTGGGCGTGTGCGACGCGGTATTCACGCGTGTGGGGGCCTCGGACGATTTGGCCGCCGGGAAGTCCACCTTTATGGTGGAAATGACCGAGGTGGCGGAAATATTGCAGGAGGCCAGCCCCAAAAGCCTGGTGATTCTGGATGAGATAGGCCGCGGCACCTCCACCTTTGACGGAATGAGCATTGCGCAGGCGGTGGTGGAGTTCATTGCCAGCAGGGAGATTGGCCCGGGCTGCAAAACCCTGTTTGCCACCCATTACCATGAGCTGACCGACCTGGAAAATGCCGTGGATGGCGTGAAAAACTACAATATTGCGGTGAAAAAACGCGGGGATGACATCACCTTTCTGCGCCGCATTGTGCGCGGCCCGGCCGACGACAGCTACGGCATTCAGGTGGCAAAGCTGGCCGGCCTGCCAGACGGTGTGGTGGAGCGCGCAAAGCAGGTGCTGCGGGCGCTGGAGGCTACCTCCAACATCACAAACCCCGTCACACAGCTAAATTTTGAGACATGGGAGAGTCTCCAAGACGTCAGTGCGCCCGCGGAGCTGGTGGAAAAGCTCCGTGTGGTAGACCCGGAGACGCTCACCCCGCTGGAGGCCCTAAAGCTGGTGTATGAACTAAAAAATGCGGTAGATACCCAGTGAATATTGCGATAACTGCATTTCTGTAAAGAGGAGGGAGAGGTATGCCCATCCGGGTGCTGGACGCCCACACGGCGGAGCTGATTGCTGCGGGAGAGGTGGTGGAACGCCCCTCCTCGGTGGTGAAGGAGCTGCTGGAAAACACCATCGATGCCGGGGCCACCCAGGCAGAGGTGGAGATTGAGCGCGGCGGAACCGCGCTGATACGCGTGCAGGACAACGGCAAGGGCATTCCCGCCGGGGAGGTGCCCCTGGCCTTTTTGCGCCATGCCACCAGCAAGGTGCAGACACAGGCGGATTTGGAGGCCATTTCCACTCTGGGCTTTCGTGGGGAGGCTTTGGCCTCCATTGCCAGTGTGGCCAGGGTGGAGCTGTTGACCCATGCTGTGGAGGAGGAAAACGCCTGCTATTACCGCATGGAGGGCGGGGTGGAGCAGGAGCTCAGCGAGGCGGCCCGCCCTCTTGGCACCACCTTCACGGTGCGGGAGCTGTTTTATAACACCCCTGCGCGGATGAAGTTTCTGAAAAAAGATGTGAGTGAAGCGGCCTATGTCACCGAGACGGTGGGGCGGCTGGCGCTTTCGCACCCGGCGCTCTCTCTGCGTTACCTGCGGGACGGCAAGGAGCAATTCCACACCCCCGGCGACGGGCAGCTGGTCTCGGCGGTGCATGCGGTGCTGGGGCGTGAATTTGCCGCAGGCCTTCTGGCGGTGGAGGGGGGCAGGCCGCCCTATGCGGTGCAGGGCTTTGTCACCCAGCCGCGGGCGGGGCGGGGTAGCCGCTCGCTGCAATTTTTCTTTTTGAACGGGCGCTTTGTGAAGAATCGCACCATGATGGCGGCGCTGGAGCAGGCCTACCGGGGCAGCAGCATGCAGGGGAAATTCCCCGGCTGTGTGCTGTTTTTGCAGATGCCTCCCGAGCTGGTGGATGTGAATGTGCACCCGGCCAAAACCGAGGTGCGTTTTGCCAGGGAAAACGACGTTTTTGCAGCGGTGTATGCGGCGGTGAAAGAGGCACTGGCCGCGGGGGAGGCAAAGCACGGCGGCCTGCGGCTGGAGGGGCCAAAGGACGGCCCTGCCGGGCAGGCAGCCCCCGCCACTTTGCGGCAAGAGCCGCCCACGGGCACCAAGCCGGTGGGGGCAGCCGTGGCCGCTTCGCCGCCGCCCCGCCGCCCCGCCTTTGGCGCGCCGATGCCCCCGCCGGGGCCCCTTAGCCCCAAGGCCCCGCCACAGCAGGAGCGGGGGCAGGCGGAGAGCCTTGCCTCCAGTGCGGAGTTCATCCCCTACCAAACCATGGCACAGACACGCCTGGCTCCACCGCCTGTGGTGCGGGAGTATGGGCTGGACGTCCAGCCAGAGGAGGAAGTGCCGCTGCCTCGGGCGCCTCTTGCGCCGGAGGCGCCGCTTCCCAAGGGGGAGGATGCGGTGGACGCGGCGGAACGGGACGAGGAAGCACTGCGCTATGTGGGCGAGGTGTTTGCCACCTACATTCTGGCCCAGCGGGGCGAGACGATGTTTGTGATAGACAAGCATGCCGCACACGAGCGGATGCTCTACGAAAAGCTGGAGCAGGAACGGCTGGAAGCGGGCTCCCAGCAATTACTGGCCCCGGTGGCGGTGCAGCTGGGGGCCAGGGAAAAGGAAGCCCTTTTGGAAAACCAGGCCGTGCTGGCGGCCAGCGGCATAGAGCTGGAGGATTTTGGCGCCGGCGGGGTGGTGGTGCGGGCCGTGCCCGCCGACATCGTCCACACCGATATCGAGGGCCTGGTGGCCGAGGTGGCAAAGGGACTGGCGGCGGGCTCCCGGCAGGTAAGAGACAAAAAAACCGAGTGGGTGCTGCATTCCATGGCCTGCCGCGCAGCGGTGAAGGGCGGAGACAAAACCCCGCCCCAGCAGCTTCTCCATCTGGCACAGCAGATTCTCAGCGGTGCCGTGCCGCCCTTCTGCCCGCACGGCAGGCCGGTGGTGCTGGAAATTACACGCAAGGAGCTGGAAAAACAGTTTGGAAGGCTTGGCTAAAAGGCCCAAAATTGTGGTGCTGGGCGGCCCCACCGCCTCTGGTAAAACCGAGCTGGCCTTCTGGCTGTGCCAGAGCTTTGGCGGCGAGCTTGTGGGGGCCGACTCCATGCAGATTTATTCCGGCCTTCCCGTGGGTACGGCGGCCCCCCTGCCGGGGGAAGCCCCCGGGGTGCCCCGGCATCTGATTGCCTGCCTGCCGCCCCAGCAGCCCTTTTCGGTGGCGGAATACCTGCGGCTGGCGGGAGAGGCGATTGCTGAAATAACAGAGAGAGGGAGGATTCCCGTGGTGTGCGGGGGTACCGGTCTCTACATGGACAGCCTTGTAAATGGAGTTTGCTTTACAGAAGAAACAGTCGATGAATCGCATATGAAAAAGCTGGAAGCGGATTGGGCGGCGCGGGGCGGCGAGGCGATGCTGCAGGAGCTGGCCGTGCTTGACCCCGCCTGCGCCGCCCGGCTGCACCCCCGGGACAAAAAACGCATTCTGCGGGCCCTGTATCTCAGCCGGGCAGAGGGCAGCACCCTGGCCCAGCGGAATGCCGCGTCGCGCCGGGCGGGCAGCCCCTATGATGCATTGACGATGGCTTTGTGCTATGATGATAGACAGGAGATGTACCGCCGGATAGAGGCCCGTGTGGACGCCATGCTGGAACGGGGGCTGCTGGAGGAGGCGCGCTGGGTATATGAGAACCGCGGCGATTTTTTAACGGCGGCCCAGGCCATTGGCTATAAAGAGCTTTTCCCCTATTTTGCGGGGGAGAGGGGCCTGGCCGAATGTGTGCAGACGCTGAAGACCGCCACCCGGCGCTATGCCAAGCGCCAGCTTACCTGGCTGCGGCAGCACCCGCCCGCCCTCTGGCTGGCGGCGGGGGAAGACGCCCGGCCCGCCGCCAGGGCCGCCGTGGAGGCTTTTTTGAAAGGCTGAGGCGGGCCGCCGGCCCGGCAAAACGGGCAGGGCCTGGCTGGTTTTGGTGGGGCTATAGGTTCTGACGGCGTATATACGAGAGAGTAAAGTGGAAGAATGACACGTGGAAGGGGGGAGAGCTGTGAAACGCAGGGAGATGAAGCGCGCCAAGGCCCTGCCCGAAGAAGCCCAGCCCGATGCGGCCGGGGAGGAGCAGGAGGAGGCCAGAGGGAAAACCTGGCGCCGCCTGCGCTGGCTGCTCTGGCTGGTTCTGCTCATCCCCCTGGCCTATGTGGTGGTGCAGGTGGCGGTGATTTTGGCCCCGCGGATGCGCACGGCGGCAGTGCTGCAGGAGGTGATGACCGATTCTCTCTCTGTGCAGGGCTTTGTGAGCCTGGAATCGGTGCCGGTGTATGGCGGCGGGGTGATGTATTACACCGTGCCGGCCGGGCAGCGGGTTTCTGCCGGGGGAGAGGTGGCCCTGGTGTATGGCAGCCAGGCCGGGGCAGAGGCACGCGCCGCACTGGAAAAGGTGGACGCGGAGCTGGCTTTGCTGGAATCCGCCCAGGGTACGGTGGCGGAGGGCGGCGACGTGGACGTGTTTCTGCGCCAGATGGAGAGCGGCCTGACCGATTATCTGCAGGTGCTGGAAACGGGGCATTACGGCAATATCAACGCATCAAAGGATGAGATTGCCCTGGCGGCCAACCGCATGCAGGTGGCCACCGGAGAGGCGGTGGATTTTACCGCCCGCATAGCCGCCCTGGCCGAGCAAAAGGCGGCGCTGGAAGCGGCGGCCACTGCCTCGGGAACCTTGACGGCGCCCCAGACGGGGTATTTTGTGCCCTCTGGAAAGCAGGACCGCCTGCCCAAGGCCTATGATGAGCTGGCGGGCCTGAACGCCCAGCAGCTGCAGCAGGCCATGGAGGAGCCCGCCAGCTACTATGCCGAAGCGGTGGCGGGGCATGTGATAACCGATTATCAGTGGCGGTTTTTTACGGTGGTGCCGCTGAAGGAGGCGGAAAAATTCACGCCCGGTAAAAAGCTGGAAATCACCTTCCCGGATGTGAGCGCCGAAACCATGCCGGTGCGGGTGGAGGAGGTGCAGCCGGACGAGGCAGCCGGCCTTGCCAAGGTGGAGCTGAGCTGTGAATATGTGAGCCCGGAAATTCTCCATTTGCGTCTGGCCAAGGCCCAGGTTATTTTCAGCACCGAAAAGGGGCTGCGGATAGAGAAAAAAGCCCTGCGTGTGATAGAGGGGCAAACCTGCGTCTATGTGAAGTTTGGCAACCAGGTTTACCTGCGCCGGGTAGAGGTGCTGGTGGACGGCGACCCCTATTTCCTCATTCCGAATGTGTATGAGGCAGGGGTGAATGAGGTGCGGATGTACGACGAAGTGGTGGTAGAAGCAGGAGGTATGGAGCTGTATGACAAAAAAATCCTTTGAGCAGATACGGCAGAGCGTGGGGGAGGTGCGTGAGGAAATAGAGAAGGCCTGCCTGCGCGCCGGGCGGAAAACCGAGGAAGTGACCCTGGTGGGGGTGACGAAAACCCAAAGCCCCGAGGACGTGCGCGCGGTGATTGAGGCGGGCGTGACCCACATTGGGGAAAACCGGGTGCAGGAATGGCTGGACAAAGAGCCGCACCTGCAGGGGCTTAGCTACGAATGTGATTTGATAGGCAGCTTGCAGCGGAACAAAGCAAAATTTTTGCCGGGCCATTTCAGCATGGTGCAAAGTGTGAACAGCCCCCGCCTGGCCGAGGCACTGGAAAAGGTGTATGCGGCACAAAACCAGGTGCTGGATATTTTGATAGAGATAAATATAGGCGGAGAAGCGTCTAAAAGCGGCCTTGACGCCGGGGCGCTGTTTGACCTGGCCTTCCAGGTGGACGCCTGCCCCCACCTGCATCTGCGCGGCCTGATGGCCATTCCCCCGAACGAAGAAGCCGATTCGGTGCGGCCCTATTTCCGGCAGATGCACAATCTCTTTGTTGACATGCAGGGCAAAAAAATGGATAATAGTACTGTTAATATCCTATCGATGGGAATGTCTTCAGATTTTCCCGTGGCGATAGAAGAAGGCTCCACAATGGTACGGGTGGGAACCCGCCTGTTTGGGGCACGGGAAAAGCTGCTATAGAGAGCAATGCTGGCGCGTGTGGAGAGCATTGGATATATGGGCATGGAGGAGTAAACGATGGCTGGATTGTTTGGCAAACTTCGCGATATCATGAGTGTGGACGATGAGGACGATGCCTACGAGGGTGACGACATGGATTTCATTGGCTCCACCAGCGGCGGGTACTCTGCCTCTGCAAACGATGATTATGTGATGGAAAAACGCAATAAAGTGGTGAATATCAACGCCACCACCCAGTTGCAGGTGGTGCTGGTAAAGCCAGAGCGTTTCGACGATGCCTCTGCTGTGGCCGACCATTTGAATGCACGCCGCACGGTGGTGCTGAACTTGGAAAGCACCAACAAGGAGGTGTCTCGCCGCCTGGTGGACTTCCTCTCTGGCGTGGCCTATGCCAACAATGGGCAAATTAAGCGCGTGGCAAACAACACCTTCATCATCACCCCCTACAATGTGGATATTGTGGGTGATATTTTGGATGAGCTGGAGAGCAGCGGCGTGTTTTTTTAGCGGCAAAACGGAGTGGAGCAGGGGAACGGCGCAGA
Organism: uncultured Oscillospiraceae bacterium; assembly: GCA_964423365.1. Lineage (GTDB taxonomy): Bacteria > Bacillota > Clostridia > Oscillospirales > Ruminococcaceae > JAAYCI01. Next base: position 8,717 of record CAYRFC010000011.1, on the reverse strand, counting down.
GCCTTTGGCGCTCTGCGTTTTTGTGAAGTGGGAACCTAAATTGGAGTTTTGGAGGAGGCGCTCGTGATGAATGCAGAGGGCATTCGAAACGTGGATTTTGATATCGTCAGGCGCGGATACAACAAGGAGGATGTGGACGACTACCTGCGGAATGTGGCGGCCTGCATGGACGAGCTGACGGCGGAGCGCGATGCTTTGAAGGCCGAGGTGGAGGCTGCCGGAGATGTGCAGCGCAGCCTGGAGAGCAAGATGCTGGTGCTGGCCCAGAAGGTGGAGGAGTACCGCGGGGAGGAGGACACCCTGAAAACCGCCCTCATCAATGCCCAGCGCATGGGCGAAACCGTGGTGCACGAAGCCAAGCAAAAGGCCGACAACCTGGTGCGGGAGGCCACCGGCACCGCCCAGCTGCTGCGCGAGCAGGCCGAGGAGGAGATTGCCCGGGAACGCCTGACGCTGGAACGGCTGCAGGCGCAGGTGGCCCGCTTCAAGGCCACCATTTTGAACCTGTATAAACAGCACATTGAGTCTTTGAGCGCGCTGGACGAGCCGCTGGCGCAGATAGACGAGGTGATGCAGGAATATAACGGCAAGGCCGCCCCGGCTGAGCCGGCCCCGGCCGCGCCGAATTATGGCATGGCGGCAGAGCCGGAGATTCCCGACAACAAAATGGAGGCGGCCCAGGCCGCCGGTATAGACACCCAGCCACCTCTGCCCGATGAGGCCCCGGTGGTCAGCCTGTTTGAAGGGGTGCCCATTGAGCCGGAGCTATAACTGAAGAACCCTTTGCCGGTTCCGGCCCCGCCGCCCGTCGGTGAAAAGGAACCGGCTTTTTCGTGAGATGAGGCCAATTGACTGTACAAGGAGAGATAACCGTGCCGGAAGATTACAATAGCACCTTGAACCTGCCCCAAACTGAGTTCAGCATGCGGGCGGGCCTGCCCGCCAAAGAGCCCGAGATGCTGAAAGAGTGGGAGGCCGACGGCCTCTATGAAAAAATGCTGGAAAGCAACGAGGGCAAGCCCGTCTATATCTTGCACGACGGCCCCCCCTATGCCAATGCGAACATCCACATGGGCACCGCCATGAACAAGGTGCTGAAGGATATCATTGTGCGCTACAAAAACATGGCGGGCTTTAAGGCCCCCTTTGTGCCGGGCTGGGACACCCACGGCCTGCCCATTGAGCGCAAAGCCATGCAGGAGGTGCGCGAAAAGCAGAAGAAAGAAAAAAAGAAAACCGGGCAGGAGCCAAAGCCCCTCTCTGAATATGAGATGCGGCAGCTCTGCCACGACTATGCCATGCGCTATATGGACGTGCAGCGCGGACAGTTTAAACGCCTGGGCTCTTTGGGAGACTGGGACAACCCCTACCTCACCCTGGCCCCCGGCTACGAGGCCAAGCAGATTGAGGTGTTCGGCGAGCTGGCCAAGAAGGGCTATATCTACAAGGGCCTGAAGCCCGTGATTTGGTGCCCGCACGACCGCACCGCCCTGGCCGAGGCCGAGATTGAGTATGAAAACGACCCGGTGGACACCATCTATGTGGCCTTCCAGGTCTGCAAGGACAACGGCGCACTGGCCAAAGCCGGCCTCGACCCGGACAAGGTCTGGTTTGTCATCTGGACCACCACAGCCTGGACCCTGCCTGCCAACGTCGCCATCTGCCTGGGGCCGAACTTTGACTATGTGGCCGTGCAGGCGGGCGAGCGGGTGTATGTGGTGGCGGAGGCCCTGCTGGAAAGCACCATGGCCGCCTGCCATATCGAAGAGTACAAAGTGCTGGCCCGCTTCAAAGGCAGCGAGCTGGAGCGCATCAGCACACGCCACTGCTACCAGGACAGGGAGTCTTTGGTGATTTTGGGCGACCATGTGACCCTGGAGAGCGGCACCGGCTGCGTGCACACCGCCCCCGGCCACGGCGCCGAGGACTATGACGTGGTGAGCCGCCACTACCCCGAGCTGCCCATGCTGGTGCCGGTGGACGACGTGGGGGTTCTCACCGAGGAGGTGGGCCCCTTTGCGGGCATGAGCATCTGGGACGCCAGCGGCAAAATCATCGAGTTTTTAACCGAGAGCGGCCATGTGATTGGCCAGACCCATGAGACCCACCAGTACCCCCACTGCTGGCGCTGCCACAACCCCATTTTGTTCCGTGCCACCGAGCAATGGTTCTGCTCTGTGGAGGATTTCCGCGAGCAGACCTACAAGGCCATTGAGCAGGTGCAGTGGGTGCCCGAATGGGGCAAGGACCGGATGATGGGCATGGTGCGCGACCGCGCCGACTGGACCATTTCCCGCCAGCGCCTCTGGGGCATGCCCATTCCGGTGTTCTACTGCGAGGACTGCGGCGAGTATGTCATCAACGACGAAACCATCACCGCCGTGCGGGATTTGTTCGCCAAGGAGGGCTCGGGCGCCTGGTTCAAATACAGCGCCGAGGAGATTCTGCCGAAGGGCTTTGCCTGCCCGCACTGCGGCGGCACCCGCTGGCGGAAGGAAAAGGACACCATGGACGTCTGGTTCGACTCCGGCTCCTCCCACGCCTATGTGCTGGAGCACTGGAAGGACCACCACTGGCCGGCCGACCTCTATATCGAGGGCAGCGACCAGTTCCGTGGCTGGTTCCAGTCCTCCCTGCTCACCGCGGTGGCTACGCGCGGCGCTGCCCCCTACAAAACGGTGGTGAGCGCGGGCTGGGTGGTGGACAGCGAGGGCCGCAAGATGAGCAAATCTCTGGGCAACGGTGTGGAGCCCGAGGAAATCATCCGGGATTATGGCGCCGACATCATCCGCCTCTGGGTGGCCGCCGCCGATTACCATGCCGACATGCGCATCGGCAAGGAGATTTTGAAACAGCTGAGCGAGGGCTACCGCAAGGTGCGGAACACCGCGCGCTTCATGCTGGGCAACCTCAGCGATTTTCAGCCCGACCAGCACAGCGTGAAGGACGAAGAGCTGCTGGATTTGGACCGCTGGGCCCTGGCCGAGCTGGATAAGCTGGTGGCCCTGGCCCGCGAGGGCTACGACAGCTTTGATTTCCATAAGGTTTACCACGGCCTCCACCGTTTCTGCATCGTCAGCATGTCGAATTTCTACCTGGACATCGCCAAAGACCGGCTGTACATCAACGCGGCTGGCAGCCCGGCCCGCCGGGCGGCGCAGACGGTGATGTTCCGCATTCTGGTGGCCCTTACCCAAATTCTGGCCCCCATTCTGGCCTTCACGGCGCAGGAGATTTGGGCGCATGTGCCCGCCTTTGCGGGCAAGCAGAAATATGTGGTGATGCACGACATTCCGAAGCCCGGCGCCTATAGCCTGTGCGAGGAAGAACAGGCCCGCTGGGAGCAGATTATCGCCATCAGCGGGGATGTGAAAAAGGTGCTGGAAAACGCACGTGCTGCCAAGGAAATCGGTTCTTCGCTGGAGGCTGCCGTTGTGCTGCACTGCGATGAAAAGCTGTATGCCTTTACAAGCAAAATACTGCCTGAGCTGGCCGATATCTTCATTGTTTCCGAGGTGGAGGCGGTGCAGGGCGGCCAAGGCGAAGCCGGCGAGGTGGAAGGCCTGCTGGTGGAGGTGAAGCGTGCCGCCGGAGAAAAGTGCGAGCGCTGCTGGCAATACCGCGATACCGTGGGTGCTTCCTCGGCCCACCCGGGCGTCTGCGCGCGCTGTGCGGGCATTTTGGAGCAGGCCTAAACACAACATTCACCCGATGCGCAAAGCGAAGGCTTTGCGCATCATTGCATGGCGGCGGCCCCTGCGGGGGCAGCGGCCGGAGGGCTGACCTTTGATTTTAAGCATCGTTCTCTGTGTGATTCTCATTATGATGGACCGTGTGGCCAAGCTGGTGGCGGTGCAGGTGCTGCTGCCGGTGGGGGTGCTTCCGGCCATACCGGGCTTTTTTGAGTGGCGGTATGTGGAAAATAACGGAGCGGCCTTCAGCTTTTTTGCGGGCAAGCAGTTGTTTCTCATCATCGTCACCAGCATTGCGCTTTTGGTGGTGGCCTATCTCATCCTGTTCCGCAGGCCGAAGGACAGGTTGGAATACATTGCGCTTATTCTCATTTTTTCGGGCGGGGTGGGCAACCTGATTGACCGCATCTCTCAGGGTTATGTGGTGGATTACATCAGCCTGCAATTTATGAATTTTGCCGTTTTCAATTTGGCGGATATCTTCGTCTGTGTGGGCTTTGCCATTCTGGTATTTGCGGTGATACGTTCCGAATTGCGGGCCAAAAAGCAAAAGGATGCAGCAAGTGGGCAGGCGGCAGGGGAAGCGGCGCCGCTTGACGCTGCCGGTGAAACGCCCCCGGAGGCAGAACCGGCACCCGGCGGACAGGCCGCCAGCGCAGAGCATGAGGAGGGCGGCGAGGCCCACAGCGATGGAAGCCATTGAGCTGGCGGTGGCCCCCGAGGATGCTGGGCAGCGGATAGACCGCTTTTTGGCGCAGCGCTGCGGGCTGTCCCGCGCGGCGGTGCAGCGCCTTCTGGAAGAGGGCAATGTGCTTATCAATGGCAAAGTGCCCGCCAAAAGCAGGCTGCTGGCCGCGGAGGACTGGCTCTCGCTCTGCCTGCCGCCCCCCAAGGACAGCCTGCTGCTGCCCGAGGATATCCCGCTTTGCGTTGTGTATGAGGACGGGGATTTGCTGGTGGTGGACAAGCCCAAGGGTATGGTGGTGCACCCCGCGCCCGGCCACGAGGGCGGCACCCTGGTGAATGCCCTGCTGCACCACTGTGCGGGGGGGCTTTCGGGCATAGGGGGAGAGCTGCGCCCCGGCATTGTGCACCGCATAGACAAAGACACCAGCGGCCTTCTGGTGGCGGCCAAAAACGACGCCGCCCACACCGGGCTCTCCCAGCAGTTTGCCGCGCATTCCATCAGCCGGGAATACCAGGCGGTGGTGCACGGGCATATGCCAAAGAGCGCGGGGGAGGTGGACGCCCCCATTGGCCGCAGCGAGAAGGACCGAAAAAAGATGGCCGTGACCCAAAAAGGGGCCCGGCAGGCCACCACCCTATATGAGGTGCTGGCGGAATATCCCGGCTTTTCCCATCTGCGGCTGCGGCTGAAAACCGGGCGCACCCACCAGATTCGCGTCCACATGGCCAGCCTCGGGCATCCCGTGGCGGGCGACGCCCTCTACGGCCCCAAAAAACCAGCCGGGGGCGGCAGGCTGCAGGGCCAGTGCCTGCATGCCGGGCTGCTGGGTTTTATTCACCCCGGCACCGGGGCCTATCTGCAGTTTGAGAGCCCCCTGCCGGAATATTTCGCCAAATTTATCCAAAACTTAACAAAAAAAGAGGAATAGGCGTGGTATGATTCAGTCACTCAAAGATATTCTGGTGGTGTCCGACATGGACGGCACCCTGCTCACCGACGACAAGCAGCTGCTGCCCAGCACCCTGGAAAGCATCCGGCTGTTCACCTCGCTGGGCGGGCGCTTCACCGTGGGCACCGGGCGCTGTGTAGAGTCGGTCACCCGTTACCCGGAGCTGCTGCCCCTGCTGTCGCCCGCCATTGCCAACGGCGGCACGGTCATCTATGATTTCCAGCAAAACAGGGCACTGAAAAACGCCACCCTGCCCCGCCTGATTGCCAAAAAAATCATGCAGGATGTGCATAAAAACATTCCAGAGGCGGGCAGCATGGTGTTTGCCGCTGATTTTCGCTGCTATCAGGTGAAGGCCTCGGCCCATGCGCAAATTTTGTTCGATGATGAGGACATCAGCGTGTGTACCCGCCCGCTGGAAGACCTGCCGCAGGACTGGAACAAGGCCCTGTTTGCAGGCCCGCCGGAAACCACCCGGGAGATTGAGGAGTATCTGGAGGGTAAGCCCTTTCCCGGTGTATATTTTGTGCACACCGCGCCCATCTACTTTGAGATTATGCCGCAGGGCATTTCCAAGGGCAGCAGCCTGCGGGAGCTCTGCGGGATGCTGGGCGTGGAGATAGAAAACACCATTGTGATTGGCGACTATTACAACGACCTGGAGATGATGCGCGCGGCCGGGCATGCCGTGGCCATGAGCAACGCCCCCGCCGATGTGCGCCTGGAAGCGGACGAGGTATGCCAGCCGAACAATGAGGGTGGGGTGGGGCAGTACCTCTACAGCCTGGTGAAGCGCTATGGCTAGTAAATGGCTGCATCCGGCAAGGGTTTTGCCCCTGGCTTTTCTGCTTTTGGTGGCGGCCGCCCTGCTCTGGTACCCGCCCTTCTGGCAGCCGGGCTATGCCCCGGCCAGCGGGCAGCCCTTGTTTACGCAGCCCCAGCGGGGCATCGATGTAAACCGCGCGGGGGCAGAGGAGCTGCTTCTCTTGCCGGGTATAGGCCCCAAAAAGGCCGAAGCCATTCTGGCCTACCGCAACGAGCACGGCCCCTTTACCGCCCCGGAAGACCTGCTGGCGGTGCCGGGCATTGGCCCAGCCACCCTGGAGGGCCTGCGGGACAAGCTGGTTTTTTCGGTGGTGTAAGGCGATATCTATATCTCAAAACCCAAAAGGAGGCCGGGCATGACTGCCACAGGGGAGAGCGAACTGTTTATCAACCGCGAATTGAGCTGGCTGGAATTTAACCGGCGGGTGCTGGACCTCTCCCGCGAGAAGGCCGTGCCGCTGGGGGAACGGCTGAATTTTGCGCAGATTTATTGCAGCAACCTTGACGAGTTTTTCATGATTCGGGTGGGCTCGCTCTACGACCAAAGCCTGCTGAAAAACGAGGTGAAGGAGAACAAAACCGGCATGACACCCCAGCAGCAGCTGCTGGCCATCATGCCAAAGGTGGCCGCCCTGCAAGAAATATGCGACAAAAGCGTGGAGAAGCTCTGCGAAAAATTGCAGGAATTCGGCCTGGAAAAGGTGGAGTTCGGCAAGCTGAGCAAAGAACGGGAAAACTTTTGGAAAAAGTATTTTTTGAAGGAGCTTTTCCCGGTGCTCTCCCCCCAAATTGTGGACAGGCGCCATCCCTTTCCCTTCCTGCGGGACAGGGAGGTGTATGTGGGTGCGCAGATTAAAGAGGGGAAGGGCGAGAATATCCTCTTTGGGCTGATTCCCGTGAGCGCCAGCCTGGAACGGGTGATTGCCGTGACCGAGGACGGCGTGACCAGCTTTGCTTTGGTGGAGGAGCTGGTGCTGCATTTCGCGGGTATCGCCTTTGGTAAGGCCACCGTGCTGGAAAAATGCCTCTTCCGCGTAACCCGCAACGCCGACCTCACCGTAGAGGAGGGCATGTTTGACCAGGATATCGACTACTGCAGCATGATGAGCGAGCTGCTGAAACGCCGCCGGAAGCTGGCGGCTGTGCGCCTGCAAATGGCCGGGCTGCCCGCACCGGGCATTGAGGCCCTGCTGCTGGAAAAGCTGCCCTTGCCCGCCTGCCAGAGCCATTTTCAGCAAGCACCGCTGGATTTGTCCTTCCTGGGCAAGCTGGCCTCCCGGCTGAAGCAGCAGCAGAACCCGGCCTTGTTCTACCAGGCGGCCAAGCCCCTGCTGCCCCCGGCGGGCTACCGCCTGAGTGAAGACGTGAAAAAACGGGACGTGCTGGTGTGCTACCCCTACCAGAGCTACCGGCCCTTTATCCAGCTGCTGAGCGAGGCCGCCCGCGACCCCGACGTCATCTCCATCAAAATGACCCTCTACCGCGTGGCCACGGAATCCAAGGTGCTGAGCGCCCTGATGGAGGCCGCGGAAAACGGCAAAGAGGTGGTGACCATAGTAGAGCTGCGCGCGCGCTTTGATGAGCAGAACAACATCGATTGGTCGCGTCAGCTGGAAAAGGCCGGATGCACGGTCATCTATGGCTTTTCCGACTATAAAATCCACTCAAAACTCACCCTGATTACCCGCAAAAGCGCCGGGCGCTACGAGTACATAGCGCAGGTGGGCACCGGCAACTACAACGAGCGTACCAGCGAACTGTATACCGACCTTGCGTTTTTTACCAGCAATCATGCCGTGGGGGAGGAGGTGGCCGCGGTCTTCAACAACCTGGCCCTGGGCCGCCTCACCGAGCATGTGGACACCCTCATCGTGGCCCCCCTGGGCTTTAAAAGCGTGCTGCTGGAGGAAATTCGCCAGGAAATAGCCTACACACAGGCGGGCAGCCGGGGCCGGGTGGTGCTGAAATGCAACTCCATCTCCGACAAGGATATCATTGAAACCCTCAGTGAGGCCTCGGGGGCGGGGGTGCCGGTGGATTTGATTGTGCGGGGCATCTGCTGCTTGCAGGCGGGCCTGGAGGGAAGCACCTCCAACATTCAGGTACGCAGCCTGGTGGGGCGGTATTTGGAGCACAGCCGTATCTATGCCTTTGGCGAAGGCCAGCGCAGGCGTATTTACATCGCTTCGGGCGACTTCCTTACCCGCAACACCGAGCGGCGGGTGGAGGTGGGGGTGCGCATAGAGGACGAGAGCCTCAAGGGCCTGCTGGGGGATATTCTGGATATGCAGCTGCGCGACAATGTAAACGCCAGTGTGATGCAGGCAGACAACCAGTACAAGAAGCTGAAGGCACGCGGAGAAGACCCCCCATTTGATAGCCAAATGGCGATGTACCCCTATTTGGAAGCCGAACTGCAAACTCTTTCTAAGGTGGCGCAGGCGGAGGAGGCAGTGCCTCCCGCAGAGGAGAAAAGCGAAGGCAGAGGCTGGTTCAGCCGCCTGCTGCATCTACTGAAAAGAAGCAGAGAATAAGCAATACCCCGCGGCTCATGCTGCGGGGT
>CAYRFC010000010.1:0-28926 GCA_964423365.1 uncultured Oscillospiraceae bacterium | reverse complement strand
CAGTTTCTCAAAAGGTTGCGCAGCAAGCTTTTGCTAGAAACTGTTATGCAGCGCCGGATTTTCCCACATTTATGCGCTACAGTTTGTTGCTTTGCTGTAAAAAACAAAAAGAACAACAGAAATTTCCGCTGTTCCTTTGCCGCTCTTGAAGCCTAGCGGCGGCGGGAATAGCCCCCGCGCCGCGCCTCCGTCACCCGTTTTAAATCACTGATTTTCTCTTCGCTTTGGGTTTTGAAACGGGACATCATGTCCTCAAAGTTCATGCCCTCAGCCGGGGCGGGCTTTTGCTTTGGCTGCCACACCTTGCCGGTGTCGGCACGGGTGGGGCGGGGGGGCTTCTCCTGCGTCTTCTTAATGGAAAGCGCCACCTTGCCCTCCGGGCTGATGCTCAGCACCTTCACCTTCACCATCTGCCCCTCGCTCAGCACATCGCTCAGCTCTTGAATGTACTCGTTGCTCACCTCAGAAACGTGCACCATGCCCGTGGTGCCCTCCGGCAGCAACACAAACGCGCCAAACTTTTTTACACCTGTAATTTTACCCTCAACAATTCCACCAACCTCGAGCTGCATCTGCCGCATGACCCTCCTGTTCCATATTCCTTGGAAAAACCCAAAATCGGGCCCCGGTTACTGGCCCGATATGTCAACGAAAACACGCTCATCCGGGCGGGCATAGCCCAGCTTTTCCCGGGCCACCCGCTCCACATAGGCATCCTCATCGCCAGAGGCCATCATGCGCTCCAGCTCGGCGTTTTTCAGGGTCTGCTCCTCCACCTTAGCCGTCAAAAGGTCCAGCTCCTGCTGCTTTTCCGCCACCTGCATCTGCCCGCCAATAAAAGACACCAGCAGATACACCGATGCCGCCGCCACAGAGAGCTTCAGCGCCAGCCCCGTAACGGAGGTCTTTCCCCTTTTGGTTTTTTCCTTTTTCCGCATGAGCTACCCTCGGTAAAACACATTTCCGCGCAAAATGCCTTAACTGCTTTATGATTATACAAAAGAACACCGTGGAATGCAAGCATTTTCGGCGTTTTGTCATTTTTTGGCACAAATGAAAACAGGCGGAATGGAGGCCTTTTCCCGCCCATCTCTCTGCGGGCCCTTGCAGGTTTCCCGGGCCGCCTCTTTGCCCTCACTCCTGTCCCTTTTCCTCCAAAACCTCATACATCTCCCGGGCCACATCCTTTCCGGGCGGCAGGTCCAGGCTCAGCACCCTGGCCTTAATCGAACGGTTCCCAAAGGCCACCTCAATCACATCCCCCAGCTTCACAGCATAGCTGGCTTTCACCATGCGTCCATTCACAAAAATCCGCCCCGCGTCGGCCACCTCGTTTGCCACGCTGCGCCGCTTTATCAGGCGGGACACCTTCAGGTACTTGTCTATTCTCATATCTGCCTCTTGCTCTCTCCTTCTTCTGCCGGGCGCTGCCCGCCCACAAAGCCGGCCAGGCCCGGCCTCACAAAAAAGCAGCCGCTTCGCGGCTGCCGGTTGTATTCCTATTTCTTTTTGGCAACGGCGTCTTTCAGGGCTTTGCCGGCTTTAAAAGCAGGAACAGTGGTGGCGGGAATTTTGATGGGTTCCTTGGTCTGGGGGTTGCGGCCGGTGCGGGCGGGCCGTTTGCGGCTCTCAAAGGTGCCAAAGCCAACCAGGGTCACCTTGTCACCTTTTTTCAGAGCTTTGGTCACCGAGTCCAGCACCGCGCCAACCGCTTTGTCGGCGTCTTTTTTGCTCAAACCGGCAGCTTCCGCAACCTGGGCCACGAGATCTGTCTTTGTCATTGTAAACTACCTCCGAATATTCTTTTTCTCAGAGCTACCTCTGTGGAAAACAATGCTAGGGGCCTCCGCCCTTCCGCGGCTAGGCCTTGGGGGCGCCGCTCTGCCGCCCGCCCTTTTTGGCTTCGTTCCAGTACCGGTCCAGTGTCTCATCGTCCAGGCTCCGCGGGTCACGCCCCTCGGCCAGCGCCATCTGCTCCACGGCCTTCACCCGGCTGGCAAAACGGTTCGCACTGCGGGTCAGGGCCTCCTCGGGCTCCACCTTCAGCTCTCTGGCCACATTCACAGCACTAAACAGCACGTCGCCCATCTCCTGCCGGGCCTCTGCCGGGTCGTCCAGGGCCTCCTTCAGCTCCGCAATCTCGCTCTCCAGGTCCTGCAGGGCACCCCGCACATCCTTGTAGCGGAAGCCAAAGTCCAGGGCGCGCTTTTGCAGCTTGGCACTCCGCATCAGGGCCGGCAGGCTGGCCGGTACACTGTCCAGCCTGTCCTCTGCGCTCTCCCGTCCCTTTTCGGTGTTTTTCAGCTTTTCCCAGTTGGCCAGCACCTGTCCGGCGCTCAAATCCTGCTGGGTGCCAAACACATGGGGGTGGCGGTAAATCAGCTTTTGGCAAACGCCGTCGCACACATCGTCGAAACCAAAAACCCCCTGCTCCTCCTCCATGCGGCTGTGCATCAGAATTTGAAGCAATACATCTCCCAATTCCTCGCACAGAAGCTGCGGGTCGTTTTGGTCAATCGCATCGGCCACCTCATAGGTCTCCTCTATCAGGCAGCTCCGTATGGAGGCATGGGTCTGCTCACGGTCCCAGGGGCAGCCCCCCGGTTCTCGCAGCACCCGCACAATCTCCACTAAATCGGCGATGGTATAGTGTTTTTTTCTCTCAAATGGCATTGTTTACCTCACCTGCAAGCCGCAGGTAAGCGCCATTCCCGTGCAGCATGACTTATTTTACTCCATAAGGCGGCATATTTCAATAGTTTTCCCATATTTCTTGGCGCAAAACCGCACAAACTCAGTAAAATCATTTTTTGCGCGGCAGCTTTATCAGCACAGAAGCACGGCTAGTCGGGTAATTTTGCCCCGCACCTACGGCAAAACATGGCATCCTCCATACCCTCCGCACCACAGGAGGGGCAGGTATACACATGCACCTCTCCCTCCGCTGCCGAGGGCTGCAAAAAATCAATCTGCGCCTTCAAATCATCTATCTCCTGAACATAATGCTCTATCATGGGAGCATTCTCCTGCCCGGTTTTGCGCAGCATGTACACCAGCGCCCCCAGCTGCTTCTGTGCCTTAGAAAGGCGCTGCTGCAGCTGAAAGACCTCCACCCTGTCCTTGCCCTTTTCCATCATGCTTGTCGTCACTTTGGCGGCCTTGTCGGCCATGCGGCCTGCGGTGTCGGCCAGCCTGTCCAGTCCCTGTCTCATACACATGCCTCCCTGGGCCCTCGCCCTTTTTCTCTGTTTCTGGCGTTTTATCCAATAAACTCCCGCAGCATGCTCTGCGGGGGAATGTATTTGTCCGGCAGGCTGCTGCAATGGGCAAAACGGTCGGCCAGGCTGTCCAGCTGGCGGCCCAGGGGGCTGTCTCCCAGGGCCCCCTTCATGCTGCGCACAAAGGGCGCCAGCACACATATCTCATAGCTGAACGAGGTGTCAATCAGCAAATCCGCATAAGCTTTGAAGCTCTTGATGTACATGTCCTCTCCCTCGCACACCATCGGCCACATCTGAATGGTCTTCTCCAGGCTGTGCCCGCGGAACTTGTTGTCCCGCACCATCCGCCGCGCCAGCCGTATGTCTCGGGTGGGAAGAAAGCGCTGCCCGCCGTGGGAATATTCCTCCCGCAGGCCCGCATAAATGCGGTACACACTGCCCGTGGGCAGCACATCCGTCAGCAGGGGGTTCAGGGCGTGGATGCCCTCCACAATGGCGATGCCCCCCTGCAGCTCTATGTGCTTGCGCTCCTCCTTCCGCATCTCGGTCTTGAAGTCAAACTGCGGGAAGTCCGCCTGTCCCTTTTCTATCAGCTCCAAAAGGCAGCGGTGAATCTCGGCAATATCCAGCGCCTGCACGTTCTCATAGTCCTTGCCCCCATCGGGCAGGCGGGGGTAGTCCTCTATGTTTTTATAAAAGTCGTCCAGGCTCACCACCACCGCGTGAATGCCCGAGCGGGACAGCGCCTCCTGCAACTTGTAGGCCGTGGTGGTTTTGCCAGAGGCCGAAGGGCCGGTCAGCATCACCACCTTGCAGCCGCTGCCCTTGGTTTCGGCGGCGGCGGCCAGCACCCGGCTCTCATACTCTATCTCGCAGTGGCATACAAAGGATGAGGGCGCTTCCGCCGCTGTGTTAATCAGGCCTATCTCCACAAGCCTCTTGGGAATCCAAAATGCCGGCATACAGTTCCTCCGTTTCCTGCTTCCGCTGCACCACCTTTGGGAAGTTCCGCAGGTACTCCAGCGGGTATTTGTCGTTGAACACGCGCTTCATCTGCGCGCCCTGCCCCGCCACCAGCTTGGTCACACCGCCCGCCCCCACGCTGATGATGGTCTGTACCTCCTCCATTATATAGATATTATAGCGTCCTTCATAGTCTTTTTTTGTCCATCCGGTATTTTCCAGGTTTTGCTGGGTATTTTTCTGCCGGTAGAGGTAGTAGGGGTGGTAGCCCGCCGCCTGCAAAGCAGGGTAGGCTATGTCCAGCATGGCGGCGGCCTCCTCCCCCGCCCGCCCTTCCTCGGCCAGCAGGCGGCTGCCGCGTTTCAGGGTCAGGGTATGCACCGTCAGGTTTTCGGGCTCCAGCTGCATCAGCTCGCGCAGGCTCTCGGCAAAGCTGGCGGGGTCGTCCCCGGGCAGGCCGGCTATCACATCCATGTTGATGCAGCCAAAGCCCGCCCGCCGCGCGTCCTCAAAGCAGCGCCGCACCTCCCCGGGGCCGTGCCTGCGGCCAATGGCCGCCAGCACCGCCGGGTTCATGCTCTGTGGGTTCACCGAGATGCGCCCCACGCCATAGGCCTTCATCACCTGCAGCTTTTCATAGCTGGTGCAGTCCGGCCGCCCGGCCTCCACGGTGTACTCCCCGCTGGCCTCTGGCGCAAAGCCGCGCTGCAGGCAGGCCAGCAGCCGCTCCATCTGCCCGGCCGAGAGCACCGTCGGCGTCCCCCCGCCCATGTATACAGTACGAAGCCGCAGCCCCATCCGCTTCACCATGGCGGCGGTCAGGGCCAGCTCCTCCTCCAGCTTTTGCAGGTATTCCTCCAAAAGCCCCGCCTCTTTTTCTATCGCCTGGCTCACAAAGCTGCAATAGCTGCACCGGCTGGGGCAAAAGGGGATGGAGACATAGAGGCTGTAGTCACCCGCCCGGTTTTCGGCCAGGGCCGGGGCCTGCGCCTCGGCCACACGCCGGGCCAGGGCATAGCGGCCAGGGCTCACGTCATAGTCGCCCAGCAGGCGCTGCTTTGCGCCCGCCTCGCCGCCCGCCGCCAGGCTGTTTCGCAAAAGCCGCACCGGGCGCACCCCGGTCAGCATGCCCCAGGGGGGCACAAGGCCGGTCTCCTGCCGCAGCAGCGCATACAGCAGCCGGGCCAGGGCCGTTTTGGGGGCCTCTCCCTCTGGCAGCCGGGCGGTTTTTAGGGCCACCTGCCCCCCCTGCCGCAGCCCCGCCACCAGGCGGAACCGCCCCGCCCGGGCATACACCAGCACGCCGTCCTTGCCCGCAGGGTAGCGCCCCGCCACAGCCGCGCCGGGGAAAAACACCCGCGCCAGATGCTCCAGCTCATAGCCCGAGGGCAGCCCCGCCAGGTAGATTTCTGCGGGCATCACAAATCCCGCAGGTAGCGGTTGTATTGCTTCTCGTGCGCCCAGGTGCTGAACACGTCGTGGCCGGGCAGCACCTGCGGGTCGCCTTGCACGGTGGCCAGCAGCTTGCGCAGGCTGGCCTCCATCTCCTGCATGTTCCCGCCGGGCAGGTCGGTGCGGCCTATGTCCCCGGCAAACACCGTGTCTCCGGTAAACAGCAGGTCCCCGCACTCTATGCAGGTGCTGCCGGGGGTGTGCCCCGGGGTGAAGAGAAAGCGGAAGGCCATGTCGTCCACCTGCACCTCGCCCCCGTCGGCCATCAGCAGGTCGGGCTTCGGGCGGTATTTGCGCACATCCCCCTCGTTCATATACACCTTTGCCCCGGTGGCCTCCCGCAGGGCGTCCACCGCCCCCACATGGTCGGGGTGGCCGTGGGTTAAAAAGATATGGGTCAGGCTGGCCTTCTCCTCGGCCAGGGTCTCCAAGAACTTCTCCGCGTCGGCCGCCGGGTCAATGGCCACGGCGTGGTTTTCACTGCCCACCAGCAAAAAACAGTTGGTGTACAGCGGCGCTTCCCCTACGATGTGAATTACCTTCATCTTGCACCTCTCCATGGGTTATTGTTCTCTCTATCCAAGGCCGCTATTTCGCAGCCCATTCCTCGGTGTCCAAAATCAGGGTCACCGGCCCGTCGTTCACCAGCTCCACCTGCATCTCCGCGCCAAACTCGCCGCATTCCACCCCGGCCAGGGGCTGCCCGCGCAGGCAGCGCAAAAATTCCTCGTAGCAGTCCACGCTCACCGGGGGCCCCGCCGCCGCAGTAAAGGACGGCCTCTTTCCCTTCTTTGTGTCCCCATACAGGGTAAAGTTCGAAACCACCAGCGCCTCATAGCCGTTCTCCACCGCGCTGCGGTTCATCTTCCCCGCCTCGTCCTCAAAGATACGCAGGCCCGCGCACTTTTCTGCCAGCTTGGGGCACAGGGCGGGGCTGTCCCCCTCCTTCACCCCCAGCAATATCAGCAGCCCCGGCCCTATGGCCCGGGTTTCCCGGCCCTCTATGGCCACACTGGCCCGCTTCACACGCTGCACCACGGCACGCATTGTCTCAGCTCCTCGCTATTTCTGTCACGCCCTGCACCTTCCGCAGCCGCCCCACCACGCGGTTCAGGTGCTCGGTGTTCTGTATGCCAATGGTCACCGTGATGGTGGCCCTTTCGTCGGTGGTGGTGCGGGCGTTGATGGCATACACCGGCACATGCATCTCGGCCAGCACCGAGGTGATGTCGAAGAACAGGCGGTCGCGGTCCAGCGCAAAGACCTCCAGGGTGCTCTTGAAGCTCTCCTTCACGCCCTCGGCCCAGTAGGCCTGCAGCCAGCGGGGGGAATGCTCGGCCCCCAGGGCATTGCGGCAGTCCGTCTTGTGGATGGACACCCCGTAGCCCCGCGTGATAAAGCCCACAATCTCGTCGCCCGGCAGGGGGTTGCAGCACTTGGCAAACTTCACCAGCACGTCGTCCAGCCCCTCCACTATCACGCCCTCGCTGGCCCGCTGCTTGCGGGGCTGCAGGGGAATGTCAAAGGTGTCCACCGGGTCGCTGGCGCGCACCAGCTTGCTGTACTCCTCCTTCACCTTGGGCATGATGCGGCCCACCTGCAAGCCGCCGTAGCCTATGGCCGCATACATCTCCTCGGCGCTGTTCATCCGCTGCCGCTTGGCTATGTTCTCCATGAACTCGTCGTAATGCTCGTGTGGAATGGACACCATGTTCCGGCGCAGCTCCTTGTCCAGCGCCGTCTTGCCCTCCACAATATTTTCTTCTTTTCGTTCTTTCTTGAACCAGTTGCGAATCTTGCTCTTTGCCTCGCTGGTGGTCACAATGCTCAGCCAGTCCCGGCTCGGCCCCTTGTTTTCAGAGCCGGTCAGCACCTCAATCACCTCGCCCGTCACCACCTTGTGGTCAATGGGCACAATCCGCCCGTTCACCTTGGCGCCAATCATCCGGTTGCCCACCGCACTGTGTATGGCGTAGGCAAAGTCTATCACCGTGGCGCCGGAGGGCAGGTCGATGACGTCTCCCTTCGGGGTGAAAGCAAACACCTCCTCGGGCAGCAGCTCCTGCTTGATATCCCGCAGCAGGTCCCGGCTGTCCTCGGTGTCGCGCTGGCTCTCCAAAAGCTGGCGCACCCAGGCCAGGCGTTCCTCCAGCTTGTTCTGGCCCTGCACCCCGGCCTTGTATTTCCAGTGGGCCGCCACGCCATATTCCGCCACCTGGTCCATCTCATGGGTGCGAATCTGTACCTCAAAGGCCACCCCCTCGTGGCTGATGAGGGTGGTGTGCAGGGATTGGTACATGTTGGGCTTCGGGGTGGAGATATAGTCCTTAAAGCGGTTGGGCAGCGGGTGGTACAGGTCGTGCACCACACCCAGGGCGGCATAGCATTCGGGGATGCTGTCCAAAATCACCCGGATGGCGTAGGTGTCGTAAATCTCCTCAAAATCCCGGTTTTGCATATACATCTTGCGGTAGATGCTGTATACGCCCTTCACCCGGCTGCGGATAATCGCATCACCCAGGCCATGCTGGGCCAGATGCTCCCCAATCACGTCGGCAATCCGCTGGATAAAATCCAGCGCCTGGGTCTTCTGCCCAATCAGCTTCACAATTTCCCCATAGCCAATCGGGTCAAGGTAATAGAGGCTCAAGTCCTCCAGCTCCCCCTTGATGCCCGCGATGCCGAGGCGGTGGGCAATGGGGGCATACACCTCCATGGTTTCCAGGGCCTTGTCCCGCCGCTTCTGCTCTCCCCAGCCGCTGGCGGTGCGCATGTTGTGCAGCCTGTCGCACAGCTTTATCAGCATCACCCGCACGTCGCGGCTCATGGCCAGCAGCATCTTGCGCAGGTTCTCGGCCTGCTCCTCCTCCAGGGAGGAAAAGGTAATCCGTCCCAGCTTGGTCACGCCGTCCACCAGCTGGGCAATCTCCTCGCCAAACTCATGGCTGATGCGCTCCAGCGGTACGTCGGTGTCCTCCACCACATCGTGCAGAATGGCCGCCACCAGGCACTCGGTGTCCAGCCCCAGGTCCAGCAGAATGGCCGCCACACTCAGCGGGTGGGTGATGTAGGGCTCGCCGCTGCGCCGGTTCTGGCCCACATGGGCCCCCTCGGCCAGGGCATAGGCCCGGTCAATCATTCCCAGGTCATAGTTTCGTCCCGTCTCGCGCACCATGTCCATAAACTGGCGGTAGGTGATGTGTTTTTTTACCGGTTCTTCCACGCATCACACCCCCAGTCTCTGTAGTAGGGCACTGTCGCCCAGGTTCCGTTTTTGCTCCACCGCCACAATGGCATAGCGGCCGCTTTTTCCGTCCCGCTGCACAAGGCCCAGCTCCTCCAGGGCCGCCAGGGCGGTCAGCACCCGCCCGGTCAGCCCCTCGCCCAGCCGGGCAAACAGGGGCCGCAAATCAAAGCTGTTCACGCTGTTTGTGCCGTCGCGCAAAGCGCGGTACACCGCGGCGGTGTCCTCCCTTGTGGGTGCCAGCATGGCGCGCTGCGCCTCGCTGGGGGTGCAGCCGCTGGAAAACTGGGTGAACAGCACGCTCTGCTCCACATGCGCCTCCCCCATGCCCGCCGGGCGCAGCTCTATCACCCTGGCCGACACCTGCGGCTCGTACCGCCCCTCATATACAGACAGCGCCAGCAGCACATCCACCCGGTCTCCGGGCTTGTAGGCCAGCTGCTCCGGCCCATAGCTGAAATACACCGCCAGCAGGGTCTCGCCGTCCTTCGCCAGGCGCAGGCGGCTGTGCTTTCCCTCGCTGATGGCAAACACGGCCTCCAGCTCGGCGTCCTCCAGCAAAAAGCGGGGGGCGGGGTTGCCGCTGCCGCAGGGGGCCAGCCTGTCCAGCCAGCGCACTTCTTCCACACTCAGCCCGCCCAGGCTCAGCGGCGCGTCGGCCGTCAGCACCGGCACGGCCGGCTCGGGGCATTGCACCATGGCCCACTCGTTGATGCGCCGGCGCAGCTCCTGCACATGCTCCCGCGCCACCGAGAGCCCCGCCGCCAAATCGTGCCCGCCAAAGCGCAGCAGGATATCCTCACAGCTTGCAATGGCAGAGTGCAGCGAAAAGCCTTGCAGGCTGCGGCCCGAGCCGCGCCCCTCCTCCCCGTCGAAGGTGATGACAATGGCGGGTTTGGCATATTTGTCCACCAGCCGGCTGGACACAATGCCGATGACCCCCTGGTGCCAGCCGTCCCCCCACACCACCAGCACACGCGCGCGCTGCAGCTCCGGGTCGCTCTCCACCTGGGCCACTATCTCCTGCACTATCTCCTGCTCGGCCTTCTGCCGGGCGGTGTTCTGGTCCAGCAGGCCCTGCAAAATGGGCTGGGCCTCCTCGTCGTCCTCGGCCAGCAGCAGCCGCAGGGCCTCGGTGGGGTCGTCCATCCGCCCCGCCGCGTTCAGCCGTGGGGCCAGCCCGTAGCTGATATTCTCCGCCGTCACGGCCTTGTCCTTCCAGCCGCAGCACTCTATCAGCGCGGCCAGCCCGGGGCGCTGGGTGTCCTGCAAAACGGCCAGCCCGGCCCGCACCAGCTGGCGGTTCACACCGGTCAGCTTCATCACGTCGGCCACGGTGCCCACCGCCACCAAATCCCCAAAATGGCTCAGCAGCTCCTCGGGCGGGCAGTCCTCCATCGCCGCGGCCAGCATAAAGGCCACCCCCACCCCGGAAAGCACGCCAAACTCGCTGTCCTCGGGATGCAGGCAGGGGTTCACCAGGGCCGCCACGGCGGGCAGCTCGCCCGAGGGCAGGTGGTGGTCGGTCATCACAATGTCCACCCCCCGCTCGGCGGCCCGCTGGGCCGCCTCCAGCGCCGAGGTGCCGTTGTCCACCGTCAGTATCAGCGAGATACCCCGGTCGGCTATCTGATCCACCGTGCCCGGCATCAGGCCGTAGTCGTCGGTGCTGCGGTTGGGCAGCTTGTAGTACACCTCGGCCCCCAGAGATTCCAGATAGGTGTACAACAAAGCGGTGGCCGTGATGCCGTCCACGTCATAGTCCCCATAGATGACCATGGCTTCCTCGTCCTCTATGGCCCTGTGCAGGCGGGCCACAGCCGCCTCCATGCCCTGCATCTGCATAGGGCTGGGCAGCGGGGCCTCCTCGGCCAGCAGCGCGGCGGCCTTTTCCGGTTCATAGCCCCGGGCCACCAGCACCTCGCACAGCAGCCTGCCCGCCCCCAGCGCCTGCTGCATCTCCGCCGTTTTGGCCGTCTCGGGCCGGTTCACCGTCCATTTTTTATACAGCATCGCGGCACCTCCTTTCCCGCCGTACTCTCTAGTTGTTGGGTTTATAGCGCCGGATGATGGCGTGCGCGGTTTTGATGCCGTCCACCGCGGCGCTCATGATGCCCCCGGCATAGCCGGCCCCCTCGCCGCAGGGCCACAGCCCGGCCAGGCCGGTGCTCTCGCCCGCCTCGTCTCTGGGCATCCGCGCCGGGGCCGAGGTACGTGTTTCCAGCCCGGTCAGCAGGGTATCCGGCGCGTCGAAGCCTGGCAGCTTCCGGCCAAAGGCCCGCAGCCCGCCCTGCAAGGCCCCGGCAATGTCCCCCGGCAGCAGCGCTGCCAGGTTGGCCGCCTGCACCCCGCGCGGGTAGCTAGGCCGCACGCGGCCCAGCCGCAGGCCGGCCTGGCCCGCCAGAAAGGCGTCCAGGCTGGCCGCCGGGGCGGCGTAGCCGCCGCCCCCCGCGCGGTAGGCCTCTGCCTCCAGCTCCCGCTGAAACGCCATCGCCTTAAAGGGGTCTCCCCCAAAATCCTCGGGGCCCACCCCGGCCACCAGGGCGCTGTTGGCATTGTCGCCGCTGCGGGCGTGGCGGCTCATGCCGTTGGTCACCACGCCCCCCTCCTCGGAGGCCGCCGCCACCACCTGCCCGCCGGGGCACATGCAAAAGGTATACACCCCGCGCCCCGCCACCTTGGCCGCCAGCTGATATTCACCGGGCGGCAGAGCCGGGTGCCCCGCCGCCTCGTGGTACAGTCCTCTGTCAATCTCAGCCTGCAGGTGCTCCACCCGCAGCCCCACCGAGAAGGCCTTCGCCTCCAGGGGCAGCCCCTCGCTGTCCAGCATCCGGTATACATCCCGCGCCGAGTGCCCGCTGGCCAGCACCAGCAGGCCGCAGTCCAGCGCCTCGCCGCCCGCCACCGCCCCGGCCAGCCGGCCCCCGGCCTGCCGCAGCCCGGTCAGCCGGGTGTCGAACAGCACCCGCCCCCCCAGGGTCTCCAGCTTTTTCCGCAGGGTGCTAAACACCCCCTGCAAAAGGTCGGTGCCAATGTGGGGCTTTGCCTGAAAGGCGGTTTCCTCGGGCGCTCCCGCCTCCAGCAGATACTGCATCACCAGGCTGCACAGCGGGTCGCGTATCCGGCTGGTCAGCTTCCCGTCCGAAAAGGTGCCCGCCCCGCCCTCGCCAAACTGCAGGTTTGCCTCGGGCTGCAAAACGCCGGTCTTTTCAAAATTTTCCACGGCCTGCCGCCGCTCGGCCATCTGCGGGCCGCGCTCCAGCACCAGCGGGGCAAAGCCAGCCCTCGCCAGCTCCAGCGCCGCAAACAGCCCCGCCGGGCCCAGGCCGCACACCAGCACCGGGCCGGGCAGGCTCTCCTCCCCCGGCGCCGGGGCCAGGGCCGCCGGGCGCACCAGCTGGAATTTCTCGTTTTTCCCGGCCAGGGCCGCCTCCCGCGCCTCGTCCCGCAGGCACACCGCCGCCGAGCACACAAACACAGGCCGGCCCCGCCGCGCGTCCACGCTTATCTTGTGCAGCCGGGCCTCGGCGGCGTCCCCCGGGCGGCAGCCCAGCTTTTCCAGGGCCCGCGCCGGGGCCTCGGCGGGGTTTTCCGCCAGATTCAGGCGTATGTCATGCACCAATATCATTGCTGCACTCCAATATCGCACACCACCGAGTATTGCCCGCTGGCATACACCTGGTTTTTGCTGGGCACCAGCACCCGGGCGGGCAGGGTTTGCTGCCCGCTCTTGGCCGAGAGCAGGTCAAAGGCGTCCACCTCCACCATAATGTTCTCGGGCAGCAGCTCGTCCAGCTGTTCCTGCGGGCCCACCAGGGTCACGGTCAGGCTGTTCACCAGCGGCTGAATCTCCACATTGGCCGGGGCGTTCACCACCCGCAGGTCCGAGACGCGGAAGGTTTTTTCGGCCAGCCCTGCCGCGCTAAACCGCACCACCACCTGCTGGGCGGGGGTCTGGGTGCGCAGCCCCTCGGGCAGCTCCACCGTTATGGGGTCGCTCTCCCAGCCCGGCTTTATCTCCGAGAGGTCAATCTCCGCAATATTGAAGGGGTCGGACAGGTTCGAGAAGCTCTGCGAGCTCCCAATCACCTCTATCGATTCGGTCGAAAGGGACAGCAGCGTCTTGAACCACGCCAGGTCAAAGCCCTGCGGCACCCCTATCAGCCCCACGTCCAGGCCAATGTCCCTCGTCTCCAAAATGGGGATGGTCACCTCCACGGTGTCGGTGGGCTCCACCGTCAGCTGGTTGCTGTCCACCGGGTTGCCGCTCGCATCCAGCAAGGTCAGAGGCACGGTGTAAATCTTTGTTTCGGTGCGCTCCTCGTCATCGGCCACAACAGCCGCCACGCTGGCCACCTTGGCCACCTCGCTGGCAGGGCCGGTCACCGTCACCTCGGGCTGAGAAATCACCGGCTCATCCTTAAAATAGCCCGGGCTGGCCGTCACATTTTCCGCCTGCACCACCACGCGGAAGGCCTTCTCCTGCACCTCCTCAAAGGTCAGGGTCACCGTGGTGGCCGGGTTGCTGCGGAAGGAATGCTGGCTGTTTTTCAGGGTCAAATCCACAATGTTGTACCCGCCGGAGGTGGTTTTCTCCGCCCGCAGAGGAATCTCATAGGTGCCCGGGCCGGTCACGGCGCTGTAGTTTGGGTACACCGCCACATCGGTGTTGTTGAAGCGGCTAATCAGCGCCGCATCCCCCTGCACCTTCACGTCGGCATAGGCCACGGTGTTCAGGTTGGTCACAATCTGCAAATCATAGCGCTTGTAGGTATTTTCCGCATTTCTCTGGTAGTCTATGGTCACACTGCTTATGGTGCGCGTGTCGCCGGGCTTGATGAAGCCCGCCACCACCACCCAGCTCAGGAAGGCCAGCACAAAGGCCAGCAGCAGCACCACGCGCCTGTCGTCCAGCAGGCGCTTCCTATTTTTCTCCTTTTTCATGGGCCGCCTCCTTCCTGTGGAACAGGCCTGGTTTCGGCTCGGCCTGCTGGGGGGGTATGATATCGCTCACCAGCATGTTATACAGGTTTTGGCGGTCCAGCCGGCGTATCATCACGCCATTTTTTGCCAGCGAGATGATGCCCGTCTCCTCGCTCACCACTATCACAATCGCGTCGGAATTTTCACTCATGCCCAGCGCCGAGCGGTGGCGGGTGCCCAGCTCCTTGCTTATTTCCAGGTTGTTGGAAAGCGGCAAAAAGCAGCCCGCCGCCTCCACCCGCCCGTCGCGCACCACCATGGCGCCGTCGTGCAGGGGGGTGCCCTCGTAAAACACCGTTTCTATCATCTCTATGTTCGGGTCGCAGCGCAGCAAGGTTCCTGTGCGAATCACCTCCACCAGGTTGGTGTGGCGCTCCATCACAATAATCGCCCCGCAGCGCTTTTCCGCCATCCTCTCCGAGGCGTCGCACACCGCCACAATGGCCGTTCTCCACTTGGCCCTGGCGGTGCTGGTCATGGGCTGGTTTTTAAACATCTTGGAAAACACCGAGTTCACCCCGCCCACCTGCTCAATGGCGCGGCGCAGCTCCGGCTGGAAAATCACCGCCAGCACCACAATGCCAAAGCTCATGATGGACTGCAGCACAAACTCCATGGTGCGCATGTTGGCCAAAGAGGCCAGCACATAGGCCAGCAGCAAAAGGCAGATGCCCTTCACAATTTGGGAGGCGCGGGTGTTGCGCACCAGCACTATCACCTCATAAATCAAAAAGGTGGCCAGCAGCACATCCAGCACGTCGCCAATGCTGATTTCGCGGAACAGCAGGGCAATCTGTCCCCAAAAGGTATTGAACGCATTGTTCAGAAAATCATTCATCGCGCCCACCCTCCCGGCAAAAAATTACAATACACTTTAGTATACCACAAAACAGCGGCCAGCTCAAACCAGAGTGGCCGCCTGTAAAAATTCTGTCACCGCCGTTTGCTACAGCTCGCCCAGCAGGGCCACGCAATGGGCCGCAATGCCCTCCCCATGCCCGGTAAAGCCCAGTCCCTCCTCGGTGGTGGCCTTCACACTCAGCACCTCGGCCCCGGCCCCCAGGGCGCGGGCCAGGTTCCGCCGCATGGCCGGAATGTGCGGGGCCAGCTTTGGGCTCTGGCACAGCAGGGTCGCGTCAATATTCTGCACCTCATAGCCCGCCTGCCGCATCTTGCCGGCGCAGGCCTCCAGCAGCTCCAGGCTGCAGGCCCCCTTGTAGGCGGGGTCGGTGTCGGGGAAATGCTGCCCTATGTCCCCCAGCGCCAGCCCGCCCAGCACTGCGTCTATCACGGCATGGCACAAAACGTCCGCGTCGGAATGCCCCAAAAGCCCCTTGGGGTGGGCTATGGTCACCCCGCCCAGAACCAGCGCCCGCCCGGTCACCAGCTTGTGCACGTCATAGCCATGCCCCACCCGGATGCGCCTGGTCTCCACGTCCTGCCGCAGGTCCTCCTGGGTGGTAATTTTGCGGTTGGCCTGCTCCCCCTCCACCAGCATCACCGGCAGCCCCGCGCGCTCCATCACCATGCAGTCGTCGGTCAGGGCCGGGTACTCCCCCTTCGGAATGGCCGCAAAGGCGGCGGCAAAGCTCTCCCGGCGGAAGACCTGCGGCGTCTGCACGGCGGCCAGCTCGCCGCGCGGCAGGGTGCCCGCCACAAAGTCCTCCCGCAGCTGCTTCACGGTGTCCCGCATGGGCAGGGCCGGGGCCGCCGCCCCCACCCGCAGGCCCGCCTCCACGCTGCGGGCAATCACCGCCTCCGAGACAAAGGGCCGCGCCGCGTCGTGTATGGCCACCAGGGCCGCGTCCTCCGCCGCGGCCAGCCCCGCCAGCACCGATTCCGCCCTCGTTGCCCCGCCGTCCACCAGCCGCCAGGGCTTCGCCACATCCAGCCCCCGCAGCAGCTCCTCCAGCCGCGCCCGGCTCTCCCCGGCCACCACCACCAACTCGTCAATATAGGGGCTGGCCGCCAGCCTTTCAAACGACAGCAGCACTATTTCCCGCCCGCGAATGCGGTAAAACAGCTTGTCAAAGCCCATCCGCACCGAACGGCCCGCCGCCACCAGAATCCCTGTCACCTTGTTCCCGTCTATCATGGTTTTCGCCTCTCTGCCGCCCCTGCCAAGGCCTGGCCGCGGCCCTCTCTTTTCCCTCTATTATAAACCGTATTGGCCCCAAAATCCACCGTGCCCTCTGAAATCCGACTTGAAACATATACTATTTTGGTATAGAATAAATTCAATACAACCTATTCTCTCTATCTGTATGAACCGGCGAAGAGAACACACACGAACGCACCCGCAAGGAGACACTATGGCCACAGAGAAATTCAAAATCACCGGTATGAGCTGTGCCGCCTGCGCCAGCCATATTGAAAAAGCCGTGAACGCCCTGCCGGGCATGGAGAAGGCCGAGGTCAACCTGCTGGGCAACTCCATGACCGCCCGCTTCGACCCCGCCGCCCTCAGCCCGCAAGATATCGCCGCCGCGGTGGACAAAGCCGGCTATGGAGCCCAGCCCCTGCAAGCCGGGGGCAAGGCCAGCCCCGCCCCCGCTGCCGACGTCACGGCCAAAGCCGAGATTCGGGGGATGAAAACCCGTCTCATCGGCTCCTTTGCCTTCCTGCTGCCCCTGCTTTACGTCAGCATGGGGCATATGGTGGGCCTGCCCCTGCCCGGCTTTTTGCTGGGGGTGGAAAATTCCCTCAGCTTCGCCCTCACCCAATTTTTGCTCACCCTGCCCATTGTGCTGCTGAACCACAAGTATTTCACCGGGGGCTTCAAGGCCCTCAAAAACCGCGCCCCGAACATGGACAGCCTCATCGCCCTCGGGGCCTCCGCTGCGCTGCTCTATGGCGTTTTTGCGCTCTACCGCATCGGCTGGGCGCTGGGGCACGGCCAGCCCGACGTAGCCATGCACTATATGCACGAGCTGTATTTCGAGAGTGCCGCCACCATCCTGGCCCTCATCACCCTGGGCAAAACCCTGGAGGCCATCAGCAAGGGGCGCACCGGCTCGGCCATCTCCGCCCTGATGGACCTGAGCCCCAAAACCGCCCTGCGGCTGCAAAACGGGGCCGAGGAGGAGGTGCCCATCGAGGCGGTACAGCCCGGGGACATACTGGCCGTAAAGCCCGGCGCGCGCGTTCCGGTGGACGGCACCGTGCTGGAGGGCCGCAGCGCGGTGGATGAATCCGCCCTCACCGGCGAGAGCCTGCCGGTGGACAAAGAGCCCGGCGATACCGTCACCGGGGCCACGGTGAACCGCAGCGGCTATTTCACCATGACGGCCCGCCGCGTGGGGGAGGACAGCACCCTCGCGCAAATCATCGCCCTGGTGGAGGATGCCGGGGCCTCCAAGGCCCCCATTGCCAAGCTGGCCGATAAGGTCAGCGGCATCTTTGTGCCCATCGTCATGGGCATTGCCCTGTTGGCCTTTTTCATCTGGCTGGCCGTCGGGCAGGGCTTTGAGTTTGCACTGGCGCGGGCCGTCACGGTGCTGGTCATCTCTTGCCCCTGTGCGCTGGGCCTCGCCACCCCGGTGGCCATCATGGTGGGCACCGGGCGGGGGGCCAAAAGCGGCGTGCTCTACAAAAACGCCGAGGCCATGGAAACGCTGGCCCGGGTGGACACCGTGGTGCTGGACAAAACCGGCACCGTCACCGAGGGCAAGCCACGGCTCATCTCTGTACACCCCTTTGGCATGGGAGAAGAAGAACTGCTGGCCCTGGCTGCCGGGCTGGAGGCCAAAAGCGAGCACCCGCTGGCGCTGGCCGTCTGCCAGGCCGCCGCGGCACGGGGCCTCACCCCCCCGGCTGCCGGGCATTTTGAGGCGCTCTCCGGCCTTGGCCTGCGCTGCGAGCTGGCGGGCGATTCCTATCTGGCGGGCAACCGGCGGCTGATGGAGGAGCAGGGCGTGGCCCTCAGCGCCGCGGGCGCACTGCCCGAAAGCCTGGCCCAAAATGGCCAAACCCCGCTGTTTTTCGCCAAAAACGGCCAGCTCATCGGCATTCTTTCTGTGGCCGACCGCCCCAAAGCCGACAGCGCCGCCGCCATTGCCGCCCTGCACCAGCTGGGCCTGCGCACCGTCATGCTCACCGGAGACAACCGCGCCACCGCCGAGGCCATCCGCCGGGAGGTGGGGGCCGACGAGGTGATTGCCGAGGTGCTGCCCGCCGACAAGGACGAGGCCGTGCGCAGGCTGATGGAGGCGGGCCGCCGGGTGGCCATGATAGGCGACGGCATCAACGACGCGCCCGCCCTGGCCCGCGCCGACGTGGGCATTGCCATAGGCGCGGGCACCGACGTGGCCATAGAGAGCGCCGACGTGGTGCTGATGAAAAGCAGCCTGGCCGATGCCGTGACCGCCGTCCGTCTTTCCCGCGCTGTACTGCGCGATATTAAGCAGAATTTGTTCTGGGCCTTTTTCTACAATGTCATTGGCATACCGGTGGCGGCGGGGGTGTTCTTCGCAGCCTTCCAGCTGGTGCTAAACCCCATGCTGGGGGCCGCCGCCATGAGCCTTTCCAGCATTTTTGTGGTGCTGAACGCCCTGCGGCTGAATGCCTGGAAGGCCCCGGCCCTGCCCGCTGCACCGGCTTTGGCTGCCGAAAATACACCCGCTATTCCCAAGGAGGAACCCCCCATGAAAACCGTGATTTTGCATATTGAAGGCATGAGCTGCGAGCATTGCAGCAAACGGGTAGAAAACGCACTTTCCATGCTTCCTAATGTTGCCGAGGCAACAGTTTCCCTGGCCGAGAATGCAGCCACCGTGAAACTGGACACATTTGTTTCATCTGACGCGCTGCGCGAGGCCGTTGCCCAGGCGGGGTATACCGTCACGGGCATAGACGAGTGAGCCTGGCGGCAGAACCGGAAGGTCAAGGGCCAAAACCGCCCCTTTTTGAAAAAAAGGGGCACGAAAAACGTCAACAGCCGCAAACTTGCGTTTGCGGCTGTTTGTATTTGCTTTTGCATAGAGGGCTCTGCAAAAATGAAACCGCGACAGACACCTGCCGCGGTTTGACCTTATATTTTGACCCTTTGTTTTGGCTTACTGCACCCCGTTCACCTGGCGCAGCATCTCCTGGGGAATTTGGTCCAGCGGCAGCTGCTTTGCCACGGCGCCCTTGCTGAAGGCCACCATGGGCATGCCGTACACCACGCTGGTCTTTTGGTCCTGCCCAATGGTGAAGGCCCCGGCCTGGCGCATCTTCAGCAGGCCGTTGGCGCCGTCGCCCCCCATGCCGGTGAGAATGACCCCCATGGCCCGCCGCCCGGCGGCCACCGCCACCGACTCGAACAGAACCTCCACCGAGGGGCAGTGCCCGTTCACCTTGGGCCCCTGCTTGGAGGAGACATAAAACCCCTGGCTGTCCTTCAAAAGACGCAGCTGGTGCTCCCCCGCCGCCAGAATAATCTGCCCGGTTTGCAGCCGCATCCCATCCTGTGCCTCCTCCACCTGCATGCGGCACTCCTTGTTCAGGCGCTGGGCATACATGGCCGTGAAGCCCGCGGGCATGTGCTGTGTGATGACCGTGCCGGGAAAATTGGGGGGGAGGTCTCGCACCACGGCCAGAATGGCGTCGGTGCCGCCGGTGGAGGCGCCAATGGCCACCACATAGCCGGGCGGGGTGCGAAGCAGGGTGCTTTTCAGCACCGGCGCGGCCGGGGGCGGGGGCTGGCTGGAGGCCAGCTTGGCCCCCATGTTGGAGCTGGCCGCCGTATTGATGGTGGCAATGACCTGCTTAAAAAAATCGGCCCGGCTTTGGTTGACGCCGGGCTTCTGGATGAAATCCACCGCGCCGCCGCTGAGGGCCGAGAGGGTGAGCCCCGGCGTACTGCTGACCACCACCACCGGCACCTGGTAGCGCGGCAGCAGGCGCTTCAAAAAATCGATGCCCGAGAGCTTCGGCATCTGCACGTCGCAGATGATGACATCCGGCTTGGCCGCCGCCACACCCTCCAGGGCGTCCAGCCCGTTGCTGAATTTGGCGGCCACCGTCATATTGGCCTCATGGGAAATCACAGCCTCCATCACGCCGATGAAAACCGGTGAATCATCCACCAACATTACACGAATTTGTTTCATGCGGGCTCCCCCTGGTGCGTATTACTTCTCTTCACGTAGAGCAGGCAAACCTCCCTGGAATGCCATACTGAAAAACTGGGTAATGAGCATACACAAAAGCGAAGGAGGGATAGATTATCCCTCTGGGACAGGCTATCCCTCTTTCTTGAAAACCGCCGGGCGCACGGTGCGAAAGCCCGTGTCTGTGCGGCCTATATTTTCCGAATGGCTGATGAAGAAATATCCACCGGGGGCCGTCCACTGGTAAAACTTCTCTATCAACGCGTCTTTTTTCTGCTTCTCGAAGTAAATCATCACATTGCGGCAGAAGATGATTTCAAAGGGCTTGGTGAAACGGAAGGGCTCCATCAGGTTGAAGGTGCGGAAGGTGATTTTGCTTTTCACCAGGTCTTTTACCTTGTAATCCTCGCCGCCGGGCAGCTTGTCGAAATATTTGGCCAGCCAGGTGCTGGGCACGTCCTTCAGCCCCTCCTTGCTGTACACCCCGCGCTGGGCCTGGCCCAGCACATCCAGCGAGATATCGGACGCGAGAATGACAAAGCGCCTCTCGCCCCCGCGGGTGGCGAAAAAATCCAGCAGGGTCATGGCCAGGGTGTAGGGCTCCTCGCCGGAGGAACAGCCCGCGCTCCACACACGCAGCTGCCGCCCCTTGAACCTCTGTTCAAACTCCGGCAGAATCACGTTGGTCAAATGGTCAAAATGTTCCTTTTCACGCAAGAAATAGGTGAGGTTGGTGGTGAGCTTGTTCAGCATCTGCTGCAGCTCTATCCCACTTTTGTCCTGCTTCACACACTCGATATACTGGCCAAAATTGGCCATCCCCTTTTGGGTGAGGGTGCCGGTGAGACGGCCTTGAATCAAGGTTCTTTTTTTGCTTAAATCAATGCCGTAATTGGCCAAAACGTAATCTCGAAGCTCGGTAAACTCCTGGTCGGTAATGGCAATCATTTTGTGCTACACCCCTAAGCCATATTCAGAATATTATCGTCTTCCAGAATGGTTTCACAGTTCAGGTTCATGATGAGATTGTCGCCTGTGCGGGAGACGGAGGTCATGTACCGGTTGGTGTTCACGGTGGAGAACTCCGGCAGGGAGGAAACCCCCACATTCTCACTGCGCACCACATTGGCCACACGGTCCACCACCAGGCCCACGGTCATGTCGTTCAGCACGGTGATGATGACATTGGTGAATTCATCGTACTCCTTCTCCATCTGGCCGAATTTCAGCCGCACGTCCACCAGCGGCACAATGCCGCCGCGCAGGTTGATGACGCCCTTGACATAGGCCGGGGTGCCCGGCACCTTGGCAATGGGCTGCACGCTGATGATTTCCACCACATTGGTGAGGGGCAGGCCATAGATGGTATCACCAATATAAAAGGTAAGGGAAGTGTTTTTCAGTTCTTCCTCTGTTGCATCCACCGGCAACTGGATGTTGGGCACACCGTTTTCACTCATGCTGCGCTCTCCTTTTCCCTGATTCTACATTCTACACCTAGGCAAATGCCAGGCTGGAACTGCCCTCGCCGCGGTAGGCGCCCAGCAGGCAGTTGATGTCCAGAATAAGGCTGATGGAGCCGTCGCCCATGATGGTGCAGCCCGAAAAGCCCAAGTCTTTCACGTTATAACGGTTGAAGAAGCTGGGGAAGCTCTTGACCACCACCTGCTGCTCACCAATCAGCCTGTCGGTGAAGATGCAGGCGCGGCTCTCGCCGCTCTCCACGATAATCATGATGCCCTCGGTCAGGTCGGTGATGGCGTCCTCGATATCATAGATGCGGTGCAGGCGGATGATGGGGTAGCACTCGTCGCGCACCATCACCATCTCGGTGCCGTCGGTGTCGTAGAGCAGCTCGGTTTCGGGGCTGAGCTTGTAGATGGTGGTGATGGAGGTGATGGGGATGGTGAAGGTGTCGTTCGCCACGCCAATTTCCATGCCGTCCACAATGGCCAGGGTGAGCGGGATTTTGATGAGGAAGGTGGTGCCTTCGCCCAGCACTGAATCCACCGAGACCGTGCCGCCCACCTTCTCGATGTTTTTGCGCACCACGTCCATGCCCACGCCACGGCCGGAATACTCGGTGACCACCTCATTGGTGGAAAAGCCCGGCATCATGATGAGGCCAAAGGCCTCCTTGTCGCTGTATTCGCTGCGGGACTTCATCAGAATGCCGTTGCTTTCGGCCTTGTTCAGCAGCACCTCGCGGTTCAGGCCCTGGCCGTCGTCCTCCACCTTGATGATGATGTCGCTGCCCACATTCTGCGCCGAGAGGGTGATTTTCCCCTGCTCGGGCTTGCCCGCGGCCCGGCGCTCCTCGGGGGTCTCTATGCCGTGGTCCATGGAGTTGCGAATCATGTGCATCAGCGGGTCGGCCAGCACATCGGTGATGCTCTTGTCCACCTCAGTCTCGCCGCCCACCGTCACCAGCTCGGTGTCTTTGCCAAGGTTTTTGTTCATGTCGCGCACAATGCGCTGCATCTTTTGGAAGGTGCTGGTGAGGGGCACCATGCGGATGCCCATGACGATGTCCTGCAATTGGTCTGTGAGCTTGCGGAGCTGGCGGGCGCTCTTGTTGAAATTGTCCAGCGAGAGGTCCTTGAGATCGGGGTTCGAGGCCACCATGCTCTCGGCAATCACAATTTCGCCCATGATGTTGACCAGACTGTCGATTTTGGACTGGTTGACCGAGATGAGGCTTTGCTTGCCGGGCGCGGCGGCCCCGGCTGCGGCCCCACCCGCCCCGGCGGGCGCTGCGGCCGCCTTGGGCTGGGCGGCGGCGGGCTTCTGCTCCTTCTGGGCCTCGCCCGCCTCGGCGGCGCCCTCGCTCTCGGCTTGTGCGGCGGGGGCCTCCTCCATCTCCTCCTCGTAGGAATCAATGTTGGTGCTGCCCTCGATGATGTGGAAAACACCCTCCATCTCGCCGCTGTAGCGGAAGGTGATGAGGAAGCCGTGCTCCACAATCTCCTTGATGGCCTCGGAGTTGCTCT
Organism: uncultured Oscillospiraceae bacterium; assembly: GCA_964423365.1. Taxonomy (GTDB): domain Bacteria; phylum Bacillota; class Clostridia; order Oscillospirales; family Ruminococcaceae; genus JAAYCI01. The sequence goes on along the minus strand of CAYRFC010000010.1, from coordinate 5,981 downwards.
CGGGGTTTGGGGGATTGGTGGAGAGGATTTCCACCACCTCCTGCAGCTGGTTTAAGAGCATAAAGGCACGCACGTTTTCCATCTGGCAGCCGTCTTCAAAGAAGACCCGCACCTTGTGCACGTCGGGGCCGCCCGCCTCGGGCTGGCCCGCGGCCTCCGCCTTGGGCGGAGCGGCGGCGGGAGCGGCAGCTTCCGCCGCCGGGGCGGCCGCCTCGTCGCGGCTGGCCTCCCCCTTCAAAATGGCAATCTCCTTGTCTATCACAGCGGGCAGGCCCCCGGTGCTGCCCGGCTGGTAGCCGTCGGGGTCCTCCTGAATATTGCCAAGCTCGCTGCGCAGATAATCGGTGGCCTGAAAGAGGATGTCGAACACCACGTTCATGCTCTTGGCATCCACCTTATCCGGGTTTTCGCGGATGATGAAGAACATGTCCTCCACCCGGTGGGTCATCTCCGACATGTCGGAAAGTCCCATCATCGCGGCAGAGCCCTTCACCGTATGCATGGCGCGGAATATTTCGTTGATTTGGTCATCCGTCAGAGTTTTGGCCTTCTCCGCCACCAGCAGAATTTCGTCAAGCTGGTCCAGCAGGGCCGTCGTCTCGAAGATAAAGGTATCCAGCATGGGCCGCATGGTTTCGTCAATCACACTCATTACTTCACCCGCTTTGCATTATTTGCCAATTTTTCCCTCCGCCCCGGCCGGATGCCACCGGCAAAAGGGCGCAAAAATTCCCGAATAGATACACCTTTATATTATACAGGTTTTTCACTGCAATGCAAGATTCTGCGGCTCTCTCCTCATAAAAAAACCGAAAAAGTCAGTTCTTTCTCATTTTTCTGCCGCTTTTCCCCATCTTCCCTGTTCACAAAGGGCCGCCGTATGGTAAAATGGTCAAAAGGAAAAGAAAAACAGGAACGGAAAATAACTGGCGGTTTTTCCGCTTTGGCCGATGTCTCTTGTAGATGGGCCCCCGCCCGCCTGTACACTATAGCATAGAGGAGAACCGAATGGCTGAGATTTTGAAAATCAGCACCCCGCTGGTGGAAAAAAGCCCCATTCCCAATACGGCGGCCCGCCCGCAGGAGGCCGGCACCCCTTTTAACCTAAGCGACGTCTCCCGGGTGATTCAGACCACCGACCCCAGCGAGATTCTGCAGCAGAACACCGGCTATGCCCCCAGGGAGGCCACCCCCAAAATTTTGGCCGACTTGCTGAAAGACCCCTCGGTGACGGTGAACCTGCTACGGAACATCTACCTCCTGCAGGAGGTGATTGGCCTGCTGCCCGCGGCCAACACCCCCCTGAGCGAGGAGGTGGAGCAGCTGTTTGCCTCCCTGATGGTGCAGCCCGGCGACATAGGGGCCGAGCTGCTGCGCCAGGAGGACAACACCACCATGTTCAAGGGGGACTTGTTCGACACCTTGCGGAACCTGCTGGCCGGGGCCAAAAACGACCCCGAGACCGCCACGGCCATTGGGGTGCTGCTGAAGGGGCTGAATGCCGCCATCTCGGGGCGGGACACCCTGGACTCGGTGGCGAACAACCTGCAATACCTGCTGGACAACCTGACCGGGGGCGGGCTGGCCAAAACCGGGTTTGAAAAGATAGATTTTGGGGCGATGATGCGGGAGGGTATTCAGCCACACCAGCTGGACGCCCTGCTGGGGCAGAGCCGCCTGACCGACAAGCTGGATATTTTGATTGGCCTGTTGCGCACCCCCGAGGCCCCCGCCCATTTTACCACCTTAAAGGACGCGGTGCTGCGGGTGCTGCCTGAGCTGGAAAACAGCGTGCTATTCACCCCGCAGATGGAAAAGACCCTGCCGCTGGTGGTGTATAACCTCTCCCGCTTCAACGACAACGAGAGCTTTTTGCCCGACGCGCTGCGGCTGCTGCTCTCTACAATGCCGGGGGGCGAGGCGGAGCGGCAGGAGCTGGTGGCGAAGCTGGAGAGCTTCCTCACCCAGTACAACACGCCCGAGGGCGCCCGGCAGGCCCGCGCGGCCGAGCCTGAGAGCCAGGTGATAGAAGCCCTGACCAAAATTATAGACAAGCAGGCGGACAACCCGGAGCTTCGGCTGCTGAGCGGGGACAAGCTGGAAAGCATTGTGCACAGCATGCTGTCCAGCCCCAGCAACTTCACCCCCCTGCTGCATTTTGTGCTGCCGGTGGAGTTTCAGGACATGAAGGCCTTTGCCGAGATTTGGATAGACCCGAACGCCGAGGAGCTGCGGGACAAAAAACACCCCGGCGAAGGAAATTCCCACATGCTGATGGTGTTTGACCTGGAGGGCTTTGGCCGCTTTGAGGTGGAGCTGTATGTGCAGGGCAAGCGCCTGGCCATGAACCTGCTTTGCCCCCCGGCCTACTACGATACCTTCGCGGGCATGGCCCCCGCCATACGGCAGGCGGTGGCCGGCACCAGCTACAAATTCGAGGCCATCAACATCGACCGGCTGGAGCGCACACACAGCTTGATGGACGTTTTCACCGATTTGCCTCATAAAAGGATGGGTATAGATGTCACAGTCTGAGAAAAAGCGCGGAAGCGGAAAAAACAAGGCGGTGGCCCTGCGCTACCGGGTGGGCGAGGACATGGCCCCGGTGGTGATTGCCTCGGGCTATGGCACCATCGCCGATAAAATCATTGGCATTGGGGAGGAGCGCGGCATTCCCATTTACAAGGACGACTCCGCCGCCTCCATGCTGTGCATGCTGGAGGTGGGGCGCAGCATCCCGGCGGATTTGTATGAGGTGATTGCCGCCCTCTATATGCAAATTCTCGTCACTGCGTCGAACGCCAAGCAAACCGCCGCCGCAGCCGAGGGGAGCAACACCGTGGCCGAGCAACTGCGCCAGCGGCTGCAGGGGCAGCCGCCCGAATAGGGCGGGCGGCCCCGCAAAAAAGCCTGCTGTGCGGGTATTGTGCAAAGAGAGGGCTTTTGCTATAATGTTTGCGGTTCGTTTTGCTGTCATAATGCAGAAGAAAGGGACGCGCACCCATGGTAAAAAACTACAGGCAGGACCAGGTGGAAAAGGTGCTGCAGGATGAACTGGCTGACCATGCGGAAAAATACCAAGACCTTTGCCAATGCCCCGCCTGCCTGGCCGCCGTGCAGGCCGCCGCCCTAAACCACCTGAAGCCCTTTTATGTGACGGGCCTGGCCGGTGAGGTGTTTGGGGAATATCAGGGCAAGGAGCTGCAAAACTACTCCGACGTTTTGGTGGCGGTGGCCAAAGGGGTGGAGGAAACCCGCCAGACAGACCCAAACCGCCACATGACACCCTAGAGGGGCTTGACACCCTTTAGCAGGCGCCTGTATGGGCCCGGCGATGCGTCTTTATGGCAAGAAGCTCCCATTGTTTCGGCACCCGCCCATCCAAAATTCAGCCACCAGTAAAGGAAAACGCCATGTTACCATTGCCACAGGAATATGTCGGCTCCATCTGTGAACTGAAAAGCCTGGACAACCGCCTGATAGCCGTGGGACGGATTATCAAAATAGACTTTGAGGCACTGGAAATAGCCGCCGGCGAGGATGAGTATATGCCGCTTATCCAATACCGCCTGCCGGTGAAAATTCATGTGCACAGCCAGCAGGGAAACCGGATTTTGGTGGGCATTACCTACCTCTCCACCGACCGCTTTACCCGCCTTGAGGAAGTGAAGCCCCTGCAAGACTTTGAGCGGCGGGGGGCGTTTCGCGTGAACTCGGGGGTGCCGGGCACCCTGAGCCCGCTGATAAGCCAAACCCAGCGCCGGGCCTTTGAGGAAAAGCTGGCCTCCCTGCCGCCCGAGGAGGCCGAGGCCCTGGAGGCCAAAACCTTCTGCCGGGTGAATGTGGTGGATATCAGCCTGACCGGGGTGCGGCTGAGCAGCCCCCGGCCCCTGCATGAGCTGGAGCAGTTCATTCTGGAGTTCCAGCCGGTGAAGCTGCCCATGAGCCTGCATATCAAGGTGGAACGTCTCATTCGCATGCCGGATGAGACGATGCAATATGGGTGCAGCTTTGTGGATATACAGGACCGGCAGACCGACCTGCTCTGCCGGGATTTATTCACCCTGCAGCGCCTGGAAAAGAGCCGGAGAGAGAACACCCTGCGCATCATATAAGCCGCGCTAACAGTGCCTACCCAGGCTTACGGGAGGAGGGCCCAGGCCCAGTGGAAGAACAACGCAAGGACTTGATTTTCGCCTTGGATATCGGCACCAGAAGCATTATAGGCATTGTAGGCCGCCCACAGGGAGACGCCTTCCATGTGGAGGCCTTTGAACAGGTGCAGCACCCCAAACGCGCCATGATTGACGGCCAGATAGAGGATATTGGCCAGGTGGCACGGGTGGCAGGCGAGGTGAAGGCACGGCTGGAGGAAAAGCTGCAAACCCGGCTGCGGCGCGTGGCCGTGGCCGCCGCGGGCCGCGCGCTGAAAACCTGCACCGCAAGCTGCAGGATGCCCCTGCCCGCCGCCACGGCTGCCGGCCCCCAGTTTGTGTATGAGCTGGAGAACGGCGCCGTGAACGAGGCGCGCCAAAAGCTGGATGTGGAGGGCGACCCCGCGCAATACTACTGCGTGGGGCACTCGGTGGTGCGCTACCTGGTGGACGGCTACCCCTTTGCCACCCTGCTGAACCACAGCGGCAAGGAGGCAGAGGCGGAGGTGATTGCCACCTTTCTGCCCACCGAGGTGGTGACCAGCCTGCGCCGCTGCATGGAGATGATTGACCTGGATATCGACGTGCTGACCCTGGAGCCCATTGCGGCCATGCGGGCGGTGCTGCCGCGCGACGTGCGCCTTTTGAACCTGGCGATGGTGGACATTGGCGCGGGCACCGCCGATATCGCCCTGACGCGGGATGGGGCGGTGTCTGGCTACACCATGGCCACCGTGGCGGGAGACGAGATTACCGAGGCCATCATTCGCAAATGCCTGGTGGATTTTGAGACGGCCGAGGGCATTAAGCTGGCCCTGGAGGCCGAAGAAGAGGTGCAGTACCGGGATATTTTAAACCATGAGCAGCGCATGCCCACCAAGGACATTCTGGCCGCCATTGAGGTGAGCGTGGAGATGCTGGCCAAGGTGATATCCGACCGCATTGAGGAGTGCAACGGTGGGCCGCCCATGGCGGTGTTTTTGGTGGGGGGCGGCAGCCGCACCCCCTCGCTGTGTGCCAAAATAGCCGAAAAGCTGGCCCTGCCGCCGGACAAGGTGGCCCTGGCGGGCACCAATTTTTCGGCGCGGGTGCTGGACGGCGAGACGGGCATGGACAGCCCGGAGTATGCCACCCCGGTGGGCATTGCCCTGACGGCTGCCGACGAGGAGAACAGCGGCCGTGCCTGCCTTGACGTGAACGGGCAGCGGATTCGCCTGTATACGAGCGAGCCCCCCAGCGTGATGGACGCCCTGCTGATGGCGGGTTACAGCTATTCCGACCTGATGGGCCGCAACGGCCATTCGGTGACCTTTACCCTGAACGGGCAGCGAAAGGTGGCCCGGGGCGGGCAGTACACCGTGGCGGAAATCAGCCTGAACGGCAAGCCCGCTTCCCTCAGCTCCCCCGCAGAAAACGGCGACAGCATTGAGATAGTGCCCGCCAGCAGCGGCGAGGACGCCGCCCCCCGCATTGCCGACTATGCGAATGGGGCCCTGCCGCTGGCTGTGACCCTGAACGGGAGCGGCGTGAAGGCCGGGCTGCTGGCCTTTCTGAATGGACAGCCCGTGGGGCCGGACTGCCCCATACACGAGCAGGACGAGGTGGAAATCAGCGTGCTGGAAACGGTGGGCCAGCTCTGCCGGAGCTACGGCCTGCCCGCCGACACCCCCGGCCTGACCCGGAACAAGCAGCCCGCCACACCGGACACCCGGCTGGAAAACGGCGACGCCATAGCCGCCCAGGGCCCGCCGCAGGCAGCCCCGGCGGCAGCCAGCCCCCCGGCGCAGGCGCCGGAGCCCCCACCCGCCATGCCCCCCGCCGAGGCGG
>CAYRFC010000009.1:0-30576 GCA_964423365.1 uncultured Oscillospiraceae bacterium | reverse complement strand
GACCTGGCGGGCATGAGCAAGAAAGAGGCCATCAAAACCATTTTGGACCTGGGCCTGCGCCCCTACGCCAAAGGGCAGGACAACCCCGACGTGCCCAATGGCATCACCATTGGCACCGACCCGGCGGTGGGCAGTGTGGTGCAAAACCTGCCCGATACCATGATAACCATCTATATCTCCACCCCACAGCAAAACTATGACCGCTCCATCCCCTCTGTTGTGGGCATGGACCTGGCCGCCGCCACCCAAACCCTGCAAAGCGCCGGGCTGCAAATGGGCTCCATGCTGGAGGAGAGCAGCGACACGGTTCCGCCCGGCGCCATCATTGCCCAAACGCCGGCGGCGGGCAGCACCGCCACGGTGGGCGCACAGGTGTTTGTCACGGTTTCCACCGGGCCCGCCGCGCCGCCGCCGCCCGCCACAGTTCCCGTGCCAAATGTGGTGGGGAAGGACGAGGTGACGGCCGGGCAGGAAATTGTGAACGCCGGCTTCCAGGTGACGGGTGTGCGTGTGTCGTCGGACCAGCCCGCGGGCACCGTGGTTTCCCAAAGTGTGACGGGTGAGGCAGCGCAGGGCACCATGATAGAGCTGCAAATTTCCAATGGGCAAGGGGGGCCGCCGCCAGCAGACCCCATACCACCCCCCGAGAACACCCCGGCGGCAGACCTGCCCCCGGGCAATGGGAACGGCTGGGCCAATGGCCACAACAAAGAATGACAGGACGTATTTACAAGGGTATAGGTGGCTTCTACTATGTGAAAACCGCCGAGGGGGAGATGCGCGAGGTGAAACCCCGCGGCATCTTCCGCAAGCGCGGCATAAAGCCCCTGGCGGGAGACGAGGTGCGCCTGGCCGAGGAGGCGGGCACCTGGTTTATTGACGAGATAGCAGAGAGAAAAAACGCCTTTGTGCGCCCCCCGGTGGCCAATGTGGACCAGGTGTTCATCGTGGCCTCCACCCGGGAGCCAAGGCCCAGCTTTTTGGTGATAGACAAGCTGAGCGCCGCCGCGGTGGATTTGGGCGCACAGCCTGTGCTGGTGGTGACAAAGCCCGACCTTGCCAGCGGGGAGGAGCTGCTGGCTGTGTACGAAAAGGCGGGCTTCCCGGCTTTTGCGGCCGGCGCCGGGGCGGGCGAGGGCCTGGCCCGGCTGCGGGAGATGCTGGGCGGCAAGCTGAGCGTGTTTTGCGGGAACTCCGGGGTGGGGAAAAGCACCCTGCTGAATGCCCTTTGCCCGGAGGCTGGGCGGAGCACGGGGGAAATAAGCCAGAAGCTGGGAAGGGGCCGCCACACCACCCGCGAGGTGGAGCTGTTTGAGGTGGCGGGCGGCCTGGTGGCCGATACCCCCGGCTTTGCCAGCTTTGATTTGCAGCGGATGGGCGGTGTGAGCGCCGAAAATATGCAGTTTGCCTTCCCGGAGATTGCCGGGCGGATGCCGGACTGCAAATTTTCCGGCTGCACCCATATGGCCGAGAAGGGCTGTGCGGTGCGTGCCGCCGTGGAGGCCGGAGAGATGGCCCCCCAGCGCTATGAGAGCTACCGCAGCCTCTACCGGCAGGCCAAGGAAAGCGAGAGGTACTAGATGGGAGAGATGACGGGCCGCGGCAAGCGGCCCTGCCTCATTTTTGGGGCCAGGCCGGTGGCGGCGGCCCTGGTGGCCGGGGCTTTGGCTCGCCTGGCGGCCCCGCCGCTGGTGATTGCGGCGGATGCGGGCTGGCAGCAGGCGCAGGCCTGCGGCCTTTTGCCGGAGGTGGTGGTGGGGGATTTTGATTCCTCGCCCCCGCCCCCGGCGGCCTGGCAAACGGGGGAGAGGGCGGTGCGTGTGCTGGCGCTGCCCCCCGAGAAGGACGACACCGACCTGCACTGTGCGGCCCGGCAGGCCCTGCTGGCAGGGGTGGGCGAAACGGTGCTGCTGGGGGTGCTGGGAGGCCGGGCCGACCATGGGCAGGCCAGCCTGGCCACCCTGCTGTTTTTGTGCCAAAATGGGGCTAAGGCCCGCATAGCCGACAAGACGGCGGAGATACACTGTGTGCTGCCGGGGGAAAGCCTGCGCCTGCCCCGGCGGGAGGGCTGCTACCTGAGCGTCTTCCCGGCTTTTGGGCGGGCGGCCGGTGTGCAGGAGCGCGGGGTGAAATATCCGCTGACAAACGCCCTTCTCACGGCGGATTTTCCGCTGGGTGTGAGCAATGAGTTCGCCGCGGAAACGGCGGAAATCTCCTGCCGCGAGGGCGGGCTGTTTGTGTATTTGGTGCCAAAAGATGGAGATTGAGTACCGCGTGGAGGCCGGCGAGGTCGGGATGAAGCTGGGGACGTTTTTGCGCCGCCGGGGGCTTTCGGCCGGGATGATACGGCGGCTGAAGTACCTGCCCGGCGGCCTTGTGGCCGGGGGCGAGAGGGCCAAGACCAACCGGGTGCTGCGGGCGGGCGAGCAGGTTTGCCTGGGCTTGCCTCAGGAGGCCCCGCCCCAGGCTGTGCCGGAGGATATTCCGCTGGAGCTGGTGTATGAGAGCCGCCACGCGCTGGTGCTGAACAAGCCCGCCGGGCTGGTGATGCACCCCACCCGCAGCCACAAAAGCGGCACCTTGGCCAATGCCTTTGCCCAGTTTGTGCAGGGGCGGGAGACGGCCTTTCGCCCGGTGGGGCGCCTGGACGGGGATACCTCGGGGCTGGTACTCTGCGCCATGAACGCCCTGGCTGCGCCGGTGCTGCTGGCGGGCATGAAAAAGGAATATCTGGCCTTTGTGGAGGGCACTGTGGAGGGGGATGGCTTTGTGGACGCCCCCCTGGGCCCTGCGCTGGGCAGTGCCATTTTGCAGCAGGTGCAGCCGGGCGGCAAGCCCAGCCGCACCTGGTACCGCCCGCTGGCCCACGGCCCGGGGTGGAGCCTGCTGGCCCTGCGGCTGGGCACCGGGCGCACCCACCAGATACGGGTGCACATGGCCCACATAGGGCACCCGCTTTTGGGCGACGGCCTGTATGGCGGCAGCCGCGCCCGGATGCAGCGCCATGCGCTGCATTGCGCCGCCCTGCGTTTCTGCGAGCCGCAGGGCAGCCCGGTTTATTTACGCGCCCCGCTGCCCTGGGATATGCAGGCGCTGCTGGAAAAAGGCGGGGTGCAGTGGACGCGGGCCGGGAAAGATTGGCTTGCTTGCCAAACTTTCAACACAACTGTATAATAGAATGAAAGTCTGAACCCAATTTCCGGGCGGAAAGCACAGCGGTAGCCTGCCGTGCGGCCGGGAGGTGGGGTAAGTTTGTCAGGCCTGCCTCTCCCGCTGGAGCGTGCGTATTGTACGTTTGGAGGGGGGCGGTTTTGACGCTATTGTGGGAGATGACACTTTTTGCCCCTGAACCCAAAGGAAGCCATGCAGCCGCCGCAAGAACAGGAAAAAAAGGCGGCTTCTAACAATAGCGGCGCGAAAAGCGCCAAAAAGCAGGCAGCTGGTACAGCCGCCTCCAAAGCCCCGGCCAAACCGGCCAAAGGGGCTGCTTCTGCGTCCCCCAAGCCGGCGAAAAAGGAGCCCAAAACCAAAATGACGCCCGAAAAGGCAAAGCCGGCCCCAGCCAAAGCGGCTGCGAAGAAGCTGCCGGCAAAAGCGGCAGGCCCGAAGCCTGCCGGCGCCAAAGCCGCCGCACAGGCAGATAAGGGAGAGGCGGCAGCCGGTGCCAAGGCCAGCGCCGCGAAAACGGCGGCCAGCGCCAAGGCCAGTGCCGCCAGGGAGCTGGCCCAGGCGAAGCGTGCCGCCGCCCAGAAAAATGCGCCGCGGGGCAGCCTGTATGCCAATGCGGTGAAGGAAGGGCAGGTTCTGCCCGATTTGCTGCAAGACAGGGAAGACCCCATGGGGGGGATTTTTGCCGCCGCTGTGCAAAGCGGCCAGGCCGAGTACCCCGCCCCGGGCGCAGCCTCCAGTCTTTTGCTGGAGGAGGCAGAGGAACAGGAGGAAGCGCCCAGGGCTGCCGAGATAGAGGAAAGCCGGGATGAGCCGCCTTTGGAGGAGGGCGGCGGCGAGGAGGCAGAGGAGGAGAGCACGGGGCTGCAAAACACAGGCCCCATGCCCACCTTTGGCCGCTGGGGAAGAGCGGGCAAAAAGCAGGCCCCCAAGGCCCCCGCCTTGCCCAAAAAGCTGCGGGCCGAAACGCCTTTCCGCCGCAGGCTGGGCAAGCTGTTCGCCTGGCCGCCGCTGCATGCCATCGGCAGCTTTTTGTATCTGCTGGGCTTCACGGCCGAGTGCCGCGTGCTGCAGGTGTGGCGCTTTTTGCGCGACAGCCTGGTGTTCACCGCGCAGCTTTTGGTGTGGCTGTTTGGCGGGCTGTTCCGGGCGCTGGGGCACTTCTTAAAAGTGTTTTTCCAAGGCCTGGCAGAACCCTTTGTGCGGCTGGGGGCTGGCCTTGCCAACACCCGGCGGGTGGTGGCGGAGGAGAGCAAAAAAGCGGGCGGAAACCCCGCAAAGGCCGCTGTGGCCCATCTGCGGGCGGGGGTAAAAAGCCATGGGCACCTGGTGGCGGGCCTGCTGGGGCTGGTGCTGCCGCTGCTGGCCACCGGCGCGCTGGTGTTTGTGGTATGGTCTGTGCTGGACACCGACTATGGCCTGGAAGTGACGGTGAAGGGGGAAACCATCGGCTACATTCAGGACGAAACCGTGCTGGAAGACGCGAAGGCCATGCTGCGGGGCCGCCTGAAGCTGGCGGGCGACCAAAACATGGAGGACTGGAAGTTCGACTCCACCATGGCCCTGGCCCGCACCGGCAGCTTCACCTCCAAAGACCAGCTTGTGAACGCCATGCTGCGCAGCGGCACGGCGGATATTGTGGAGGGCACCGGGCTGTATGTGGATGGCCGGCTGCTGGCGGTGACCACCGAGGGCGAGCAGCTTAAGGACTATCTGGACGGGGTGCTGCGCCAGCGTATGGAGGAGGCGGAGCCGGGCGCCACGGTGAGCTTTGTGCGCAGCGTGGAATGCGACCCTGGGCTGGACGATGTGTTTTTGAGCACCAGTGTGAAAAGCTACGATGATTTGGTGGCGGAGCTGACCGCAACGGTGAGCGACGAGGTGCGGTATACCGTGCAGGAGGGCGACAACCTGGGCGAGATTGCCCGAAAGAACAACCTGATGTTTGAGACGCTGGTGGCCCGGAACCCCGCACTGGAAGGCGAGGATATCGACTATGAGCCGGAGGCGGGGGAGGCGCTGCTGATTGAGCGTGCCAAGCCCTTCCTGCAGGTGCAAACCACCGTGCGGCAGGCCTATACCGAGGAGGTGCCCTACCCTGTGGTGGAGCAGGAGACCGACCAGAAGGCACAGGGCTTCCGCCGGGTGACCCAGCAGGGCGAAAACGGCGTACAGGAGGTGCAGGACGACCTTATGTATGTGGATGGCGAGCTGGTGGACCGGGTGCGGGTGGAGGAGCTGACCCGGGTGGTGGAAGAGCCAGTGGAGCAGATTATTGAGATTGGCACCTTTGACGTGAGCAACCGCGAGGAGCGGGACTTTGCCCCGGTGTACACCTGGCCGGTGCCGGATTATGTCTACTCCAGCCGGGGCGGCGGGCCTGGCCAGAGCCACCGCGGGCGGGACATCAACGCCCCCGAGGGCACCCCCATCTACGCGGCCAACGCGGGCAAGGTTATCACGGCGGGCTGGCACTACAGCTATGGCAACCATGTGGTCATCCAGCACCCCGACGGCCTCATCACCCTGTACGCCCACGCCTCTTACCTTGCGGTGACGGCGGGGCAGGAGGTGAAGCAGAACCAGTACATTGCCAATGTGGGCAACACGGGCTTCTCGTTTGGCAACCACCTGCACCTGGAGTTCCAGCGCCAGGGCGGCGGCCTGCTAAACCCGGACGACTATGTGGTGGCGCCACACGGCTTTGGCCGAGGCTAGGTACTTTTTGGGCGGATTTTGTGCATTTGGGCCGGGTTTCCCGGTGCACAGCGCACAAAGCTAGACAGAACGTGGTTTTTAACCAAATTGTAAAAAACGTTTCGCCATTTTGTTGCTTTTATTTATACCGCAGAAGTGCTATACTAGCTTCGTTAGGATTTAAACCGCTACCTTTCCTGCGGCATATCAGGGGTATTTTGGAAGGAAGGGCGGCAATAATACTGGCGGAGTTACCCGGAGGAGTCTTTAACATTGGAGAAATACATCATTCATGGGGGCCGTGCGCTTGCCGGTGAGGTGAGGGTGAGCGGGGCGAAAAACGCGGCGGTTGCCATTCTGCCAGCCACCATTTTGGCCGGTGGAAAATGTGTGATTGAGAACCTGCCCTCTATCAGCGATGTGTATGCCTCGGTGCATATCCTGCGCGAGATGGGCGCCGAGATACGGATGCTGACGCGGGACAGTGTGGAAATTGACACCACCCATGTGAACACAAAGACGGTGCCGGAGGACCTCTCCCGCAAGATGCGCGCCTCGTACTATTTTTTGGGTGCGCTGCTGGGGCGCTTTGGGCAGGCGGCGGCGGCCATGCCCGGCGGCTGCGACCTGGGCCCCCGCCCCATCGACCAGCACCTCAAGGCCTTCTGCTCTATGGGGGCGGAAGATTCCATGGAAAAGGGCATGATTCACGTGCGGGCCGACAAACTGGAGGGCTGCCACGTATTTTTCGATACCGTCAGCGTGGGGGCCACCATCAACGCCATGCTGGCCGCCGTGAAGGCCGAGGGCACCACCGTGCTGGAAAATGTGGCCAAGGAGCCGCATATTGTGGATGTGGCAAACTTTTTGAACACCATGGGGGCCGACGTGCGCGGCGCGGGCACCGACGTGATTAAGATTCGCGGTGTGGCCGAGATGCACGGCGGCAGCTACTCCATCATTCCAGACCAGATTGAGGCGGGCAGCTTTATGACGGCGGCCACCATTGTGGGCGGGAATGTGCTGATTACCAATGTGATTCCAAAGCATCTGGAGCCCATCACGGCCAAGCTGGAGCGGGCCGGGGCCACCATAGAGGAATATGACGAATCCATCCGGGTGACCCGCAACGGGCCGCTGCATGCCACCAACATCAAAACCATGCCCCACCCGGGCTTTCCCACCGACATGCAGCCCATGATGACCGCCCTCTTGAGCCTGGCGGAGGGGACGTCGATTGTGACCGAGGCCATTTGGGACAACCGCTTCCGCTATGCCGACGAGCTGAACCGCATGGGCGCCAACATCCAGGTGGATGGCCGCGTGGCTGTGGTGGAGGGCGTGGAGGAGCTGCAGGGTGCGCCGGTGCGCGCCTGCGACCTGCGCGCGGGCTGTGCGCTGGTGATTGCGGCCCTGGCCGCCCACGGCAAAACCGAGGTGGAGGAGGTCTGCCATATCGAGCGCGGCTACGAGGGCCTGGTGGAAAAACTGGGCCAGCTGGGGGCGGATATCCGCCGCGGCGGCAAGCCCGCCAGCACCCTGCAAAAGGCCTTTTAAAAGAATAGACCGTGAGGGCGCCGCCCTCACACGCCTGCAAGGGGGCAAGCCCCCTTGACCCCGAGCGAAACGACAGTTGCCTGTCGTTTCGCTCAAAGTTTTTGCGGCGCTTTTTGAAAAAAGAGGCAAGACCCTGCCCCAGCCCCGGGGGCCATTTTTGTGCGAAAATGGAATGCTTGTGGTATACTGGTGGGGAGTGAAAACGCAAAAGGAGAGAACAGAATGGATTTGCAGAGCAAATTTCGCCTGCGGAACGGCGCAGAGATTCCGCTGCTGGGGCTGGGCACCTGGCGGGCGGCCGAGGGCGAGGCCCGCCAAGCGGTGTGTGAGGCACTGCGCCTTGGCTACCGGCTGATAGACACCGCGGCCTTTTATGGCAACGAGGCGGAGGTGGGCGCGGGCCTGCGGGATGCGGGGCTGCCGCGCAGCGAGGTCTTTGTGACCAGCAAGGTGTGGATAGACGAGAGCGGCTATGACGACACCCTGCGCGCCTTTGAAAAAAGCCTGGCCCGGCTGGGGCTGGATTACCTGGACATGTATATGGTGCACTGGCCGGTGCAGGGCCTGTACAAGGAGACCTACCGGGCCGTGGAGGCACTGTACCGGCAGGGCCGGGTGAAGGTGATTGGCGTCTCGAACTTTTCGGCCCGGCTGCTGCGGGAGCTGGACGCAGAGATGGAATTTGGCCCGATGGTGGACCAGCTGCAGTTCCACCCGCTTTACCGGCGCCACGCGGAGGAGGCCTACTGCCGGGAAAGCGGCATTCTGCTGCAGGCCTGGAAGCCGCTGGCCCGGGGGGCTCTCTCGGGCGACGAGGGGCTTTGTGCCATTGCCGGGGCCCACGGCAAAAGCCCCGAGCAGGTGCTGCTGCGCTGGGGCCTGCAGCGGGGCCTGGGCCTGATTCCCAAAACGGTGAGCCCCGAACGGCTGCGGGTGAATGCGGATATCTTTGCCTTCAGCCTGGAGGAGGGCGAGATGGCCTATATCGACGGGCTGGACAGGGGGGAGAGCCAGTCGGCCTCGCCGGACGGGGTGGTGCTGGACTGATGGCGAGGTTTGTGACACTGTGCAGCGGCTCCTCCGGCAACGCCGCCGTGGTGGAGGAGGACGGCAGCTACCTCCTCATTGACATCGGCCTCTCCTGCCGGGCCACCCTGGAGGCCCTGGACCGGGTGGGGCTGCACCAGAGCGGGCTGCAAGGGCTGCTCATCACCCATGAGCATATCGACCATGTGCGGGGGGCCGAGGTGTTTGTGCGCCGGGTGGGCCCGCCGGTGTTTGGCTCGGCGGCCACGCTGGAGGCCATGTGGGCGGCCGGCAAGCTGCCCGAGGCCGCCGAGGCCGTGGCGGTGGACGGGCGCAGCACCGAGGCCGGGGGCTTTACGGTGGCGGGCTTTGCAGCCAGCCACGATGCGGCGGGCTGCTGTGGCTTCTTCGTCACCACCCCGCGCGGGGCCAGCCTGGCCCTTGCCACAGACCTTGGGGTGATGACCGAGGAGGTGTTTCGGCATTTCCAAAGGGCCCAGCTGGTGGCCATTGAGGCGAACTACGACGAACACATGCTGAAAACCGGGCCCTACCCGATGCACCTCAAGCAGCGCATCCGTTCCCCGCGCGGCCACCTCTCGAACGCCGACAGCGCGGCGGCGGTGGCGGCACTGGTGGCGGGCGGCTGCCGCCGGGTGGCCCTGTGCCATATGAGCGCCGACAACAACTGTGCCGAAAAGGTGCAGAAGGCCCTGGACGAGGCCTTTGCCGCCACCGGCCGCCCCCGCCCTGCGGACTGTGACATTCAGCTCTCCCCGCGCTACGAGCCGGGCCGCTGGATGGAATTTGGGACATGAGGGACTAATCATGCAGAAAATCAGCCTGTTTTATTTCGGGAAGGCGGGCGGCTTCTACGCCGAGGGCATCCGCGAGTATGAAAAGCGTTTGCAGGCCTTCTGCCGGTTTGCGGCCATAGAGCTGGCAGAGGAGAGCCTGCAGGAGAAGGCGGCCTCCCCCCGGCAGGTGGAGGCCGCACTGGAAAAAGAGGGGGCCCGGCTGCTGGCCGCCCTGCCCAAAAGGGCCCGTCTGCTGGCCCTTTGTGTGGAGGGAAAGCCCCTCGCCAGCGAAGCATTTTCTGCACTTTTGGAGGGCTATGCGCAGGAGGGCGGGGAGCTGGCGCTGGCCATAGGCTCCTCCCATGGGCTGGCCCCGGCGGTGAAGCAGGCCGCCCAGCGGAAAATTTCCCTCTCCGCCATGACCCTGCCCCACCAGATGGCCCGCCTGCTGCTTACAGAGCAGGTCTACCGCGCCTTTCAAATTCAGGCGGGGGGCCGCTACCACAAATAGAGGGACGATGTGCCGGAGCGACGATGAGAGAAATTCGCAAGAGCCTGGCGGGCAACTACCGGGAGCTGATTCTGGGCCCGCTGTTTAAATTGCTGGAAACCATACTGGAGCTGATTGTGCCACTGCTCACCGCCAGCATCATCAACGATGGTGTGGCCGGGGGGCAGGGCCGCTTTGTGCTGGGGCGGGGCGGGCTGATGGTGCTGCTGGCCGTGCTGGGCGCGGCGGCGGCCCTCACCTGCCAGTATTTTGCCTCCACGGCGGCCACCCGCTTTGGGGCCAGCCTGCGCAGCCGGGTGTTTGCCCATGTGCTGCGCCTCTCCCCCGCGCAGGCACAGGAGCTGGGCGGGCTTTCGGCCTATGTGACGAACGACGTGAACCAGGTGCAGGCCGCCGTCAATATGTTCATCCGGCTGGGCACCCGGGTGCCCTTTTTGATGGTGGGCGGCATTCTGATGTCCATGCTGCTGAACCTGCAGGCCGGGCTGATTTTCCTGGCGGCCACCCTGCTTATCACCGCGCTGATGGTGCTGGTGATGCGCCTTACCCTGCCGCGCTACGGCAAAATACAGGCCGGGCAGGACGGCCTGTTCCGGCTGGTGCACGAAAACCTGGCCGGGGCGCGGGTGATTCGCGCCTTCTCCCGCCAAAGGAGCGAGGAGCAGGGCTTTGACGAGGCTGCGGCGGGGCTGGAAAAGCTGCTCATCCGCACCGGGGGCATCTCGGCGCTGCTCAGCCCGGCGGCCAGCGTGCTGGCAAACCTTGCCATCATTCTGGTGGTGGCGGCCCGGCTGCGCGGGCAGGGGAACATCGGCGAGGCGGTGGCCCTGATGAACTATATGAGCCAGATTTTGCTGGCGCTGATGGTGGGGGCCAACCTGCTGGTGCTGTTCACCCGGGGGGTGGCCAGTGCGGCGCGGGTGGAGGCCCTGCTGGAAATTGCCCCCGCACTGGAGGACGGCCCCGGCGCAGAGGTGGACAAGACGGCCCCGGCCTTCGCCTTCCGGCAGCTGGGCTTCCGCTATTTTGCGGGGGCGGAAAAGGCGCTGGATGGCATCGATTTGGAGCTGTGGCCGGGGCAGACCCTGGGGGTGATTGGCGGCACAGGCAGCGGCAAAAGCACCCTGGCCGGCCTGTTGCTGCGCCACTACGACGCCACCGAGGGCCGGGTGGAGGTGCTGGGGGCCGACGTGCGGCAGCACAGCCTGCAGGGCCTGCGCGCCCACTTTGGGGTGGTGCCCCAGACGGCCCGGCTCTTTTCCGGCAGCCTGCGGCAGAACCTGCAAATGGCCGCCCCCGGTGCCGATGACGAAAGCCTGTGGCAGGCGCTGGAGGCCGCGCAGGCGGCCGACTTTGTGCGCCAGAACCCGAAGGGGCTGGACGCGAAGGTGGCCGAGGGGGGCGGTGGCTTTTCGGGCGGGCAGCGCCAGCGGCTCACCATTGCGCGCGCCCTGGCCCGCAGGCCGGATATTCTGCTGCTGGACGATGCGGCCTCGGCGCTGGACTACGCCACCGAGGCCGCGCTGCGCCGCGCCCTGGCCGGGCAGAAAACGGCTTCGGGCCGCCCGCTCACCACCCTGGTCATCAGCCAGCGGGTGGCGGCCATCCGCAATGCCGATGTGATTCTGGTGCTGGACAATGGCCGGGTGGCGGGGCTGGGCAGCCACGCCCGGCTGCTGGAGGAATGTGAGATTTACCGGGAAATTTGTGCCTCGCAGGGGCTGCTGGAGGCCCCCGCCCTGGGCGGAGAGGGGGAGAAGCCATGAACCGGCAGGTGCTGCGCCGTATGGGGCTGTATCTGAGGCCCTACAAGGGGCTTTTGGTGTTTGGCAGCCTTTGCGCCATAGCGCAGGTGCTGCTCTTTCTGCTCATCCCGGTGTTTTTGGGGAACGCCATTGATTTGGTGACCCAGCAGGGGCTGGCTGCCGCCGCGGGCGGGGTGCTGCCCACCATGCTGCTGGCGGGCGGGACCGCGCTGGCCGGGGGGCTGGGGCAGTGGGGCATGCAGCTTTCCACCCGCAGCCTTTCGGCCAAGGTGGCGCGGGATGTGCGGCGGGACGCCTTTTCCCGGCTGCAAAACGCACCTCTGAAGAAGCTGGACGCCTCGGCGCAGGGGGACATTGCCAGCCGCCTGGTGAACGACGCCGATGCGCTGGCCGAGGGCTTGCTGCAGGGCTTTTCCCAGCTTTTGCCGGGGCTTGCCACCATCCTGGCCACCATTGTGGTGATGCTGGTGCTGAACTGGGTGATAGCCCTGGTGGTGATTGTGATAACGCCGCTGTCCATTCTGTTTGCACGCTTTGTGGGGCGGCGCACCGCCCGCTTTTTCCGCCGGGCCAGCCAGCAGCAGGGGGCGCTCTCGGCCTATGTGGGCGAGATGGTGCAGGGCCAGCTTCTCTTGCAGGATATGGGCTTTGAGAGCCGCGCCGAGGCAGAATTTGCCGGGCTGAACCAGCAGTACGCGCGGGAGTACCAAAAGGCCATTTTCTATTCCAGCTGCATCAACCCCGGCACCCGCTTGGTAAACGCCATTGTGTTTGCCGCCGTGGCGGTGCTGGGCGGGCTGTATGCCATCGCCGGGGGCATCACGGTGGGGGGGCTGACGGTTTTTTTGAGCTATGCAAACCAGTACACCAAGCCCTTCAATGAAGTGACCGCCGTGCTGACCCAGGTGCAAACCGCCTTTGCGGGGGCCGAGCGCCTGCTGGAGGTGATTGACTGGGAGCCCGAGAGCCCCGACCCGCCCGGCGCACTGGCCCCGGCGAATGCGGAGGGCTATGTGCGGGCCGAGGGGGTGCGCTTTGCCTACCAGCCGGAGCGGCCCATTTTGCAGGACGTGGCTTTTTCGGCCGCGCCGGGCAAGCGCATTGCACTGGTGGGGCCCACCGGCTGCGGCAAAACCACACTTATCAACCTGCTGATGCGCTTTTACGAGCTGGACGGCGGACACATTACGGTGGACGGGCAGGAGATAGGGGGCCTGCAGCGGGGCGCCCTGCGGGGGCTGTTTGGCATGGTGCTGCAAGACACCTGGCTGAAGGCCGCCACGGTGCGGGAGAACATCGCCTACAGCCGCCCCGGCGCCCCGCAGGAGGAGGTGGAGCAGGCCGCCCGGCAGGCCCTGGCCCACAGCTTCATCATGCGCCTGCCAAAGGGCTACAGCACCGTGCTGAAAAGCGGGGGCGAGGGGCTATCCGCCGGGGAGAGGCAGCTCTTGTGCATTGCGCGCATTGTGCTGGCAAAGCCAGACATGCTGATTTTGGACGAGGCCACCAGCTCTATTGACACCCGCACAGAGCTGCTGGTGCAAAACGCCATGGAGCGGCTGATGCGGGGCCACACCAGCTTTGTGGTGGCCCACCGGCTGTCCACCATCCAGAACGCCGACGAGATTTTGGTGATGGACGCGGGGCGGGTGGTGGAGCGGGGGCGGCATGAGGAGCTGCTGCGCCAAAACGGCTTTTACACCCGGCTGTACAGCAGCCAGTTTGGGCTGGAAGACGAGAACTGAGCAAAACCCCCAAAACAGTTTATTTTACACAAAAACCGTGGTATACTGCCAGAGATAGCCATGGGAACGGCAAGCGGAGCAGAGAGGACAAAATAGCCAGATGCAGCAGGGAAAGCACAGCGAAAAACAGCGGTATAAGGCCGGTGCGGGCGCGGCGGTGCCCCGAAAAGAAAAGCGCCCGGCCACCCATAGGCGCCGGCGGGCCACCACGGCTCTGGCCGCTGTTTTGGCCGCCCTGGTGCTGCTGGGCATGGCGGCGGCCCTGTTTTTTAGCGAGCAGAAGGCCGGGGCGGTGCTGCCCCCGGTGGTAACACCGTGGATAAGCCCCCCCGCCGCCAGCTTGGTGGCGCTGCCCCCGGCGGGGGAGCAGGCGCCCGCCCCGGCCCCGGTTTCGGCGCTGGAGGCCCCCGAGGGCGGCTGGGAGGAGTATACCTTCAGCGAGGAAGAGGTGCAGCGGCTGAATGCCCTGCTGGACGAATGGGCCGCCGCGGCCCAGCCGGAAACCGGAGCACCCGAGGGAGACGAGGCGGCTGCCGGGGCCCCGGAGGAGGAGGACGAGGAGACCGGCCACCGTGTGGCGGTGTATTTCCGTGACCTCGACTCCGGCGCGGAGTATGTGTACAATGGCGAGGAAAAGTTTGACGTGGCCAGCCTTTCCAAGGCCCCCTATGCCATGTACCTCTACCAGCTTGTGGAGCAGGGCCAGGCCAGCCTGGACGAGACCTTTCTCATCGATGCGGAAAGCATTAAGGGCTCTGAGGAAAACAGCGGCAAGCTGAAGGACGACCCGAACCTGCCACGGGAGCTCAGCCTGGCCGAGATGATTGAGTATCTGCTGCGCTACAGCGACACGGTGGCCCAGCGGGTGCTGCTGAAACGCTACCCCGCCGAGGGCTATGCCGCCTTTGCGGCCCAGCTGGGCCTGCACTACCCCGGCGATGTGCGCGGGGTGACCAGCGGCGTGATAACGGCCCCGGACGCCGGGGTGTATCTGGCGGCCCTGCGGGACTATATGGCCAGCGGCCAGTATGGCCCGCAGCTGCAAGAGCACCTGATGAACACCCGGAACACCATGATTCGCACCCCCTGGCCGGTGGCCCGCAAATATGGCTGGGACGAATTTGCCTACCACGATATGGCCGTGGTGTATGCCCCCCACCCCTACCTGCTGGCCATCCTCACCGACAAAAGCGCTGCTACGGCGGAGGATTTGGCCCAGTTTACGGCCATTCCCGCCCTGTTTGAGCAGATGATGGCCCGCCACTGGGCCGTAGCCGACCTGGGCCCCAACACCAAAATGGGGGTGTAGGGGCACTGCCCTAAGTGCGAAAATGGTCCGCCTGTGCGCAAACCGTCATTCTTTCTGGCAAATGCGGTTTCTGCCGTTGCGAAGCAGGGCTGTTTTTGGTATGATAAAAGACAGGCCGCAGGGAATTTTGCCCGCTGGCGGAAAAGCCCAGCATTCTGTATACTCGCCTTTGGAGGAAGCCCATTGGAAAACCGGTTCCGGCACGGGACGGCCCGTGTCCTTTCTGCCCTATGCACCCTTGTGTTATGCCTGCTGCTGCTGCCGCCTCTTGGGGTGCAGGCAGCCCAGCTTACGGTAAAAATAGATACCGGGGCCTCGCTGGAAAGCGCCTTGGCGGCCACGTTTGCCCAGCAGGGCGAGACGCCCTATGAAGAGATTGAACGTCTTGTCATCACCGGGAACGGCCAGCTTACCGAGGCCGACGGCCTGTTTATCCGCGAACGCCTCACAAACCTGGACACCCTGAACCTGCGTGGCTTCACCGGCACCAGCGGCAATGCGGCCTTTCAGGGCTGCATCTCCCTGCGCACCGTTATGCTGCCAGAGCGGTTTGTCATCAGCCGGGAGATGTTCTATGGCTGCACCGCCCTGGAAGAGGTGGTGTGGCCGGTGCGCTACCAGCTTACCAAGGACTGCTTTGCCTACTGCGCGCTGGACTTTTCCGAGGGCTACCCAAACCTCTTGAACGATGAAAACGTGCTGACCTATGCTGCAAACCAGCGCCCCAAAGTGTATTTCGCCCTGCCTAGGGGCCGTAGCGGCAGCATTGGCGCGGGCGAGAGTTTTGAAGACCCCTATGAGCTGCAGACCCGCAGCGGAGAGTCCTTCACCCGCCTGCTGGCCCAAAAGCCGAAATGGCTGCTGACGAGGGAAAGCGAGCTGGAGGTGAGCCGCACCATCACCCGCGACGGCGAGGTGATACGGGAGCTGGACACCGCAGAGACAGGCAAGTATGAGATTACCTATGCCCTGCCCTACGCCACCTACGCAGACACCCGCACCCAAAGCTACACCCTGACCATCCAGCCCAGCCACCAAAACCTGGGGCCGCTCATTCGGGATGCGAAGGCCCTGCAGGAAAAGGGCTTCACAGCAGAGAGCTGGGCCACCCTGGAAAGCGCCTTGGCAGAGGCCGAGCGCCTGATGGAGGGGAATGGGGTGCAGCAGTCGGCCCTGGACGCTGCCCGGGTGGACCTGGACAAGGCGCTGGCCGGGCTGCAAATTGAGCTGGAGGGTGCGCCTGAAACCGCCCTCACGGTGGGGGATAGCTTCACCTTGGCCCCCGGCAAAAACGGCGGCCTGGGGCGCAGCAACTGGGAATGGGACGACACCATGCTGGCGGCTGAGTTTGCCGGCGGGGCCAGCTTCACCGCACAGAAGGCCGGGGAGACCGAGATAGTGTACCGGGGAAGTGACGGCATAGAAGGGCGGCTGGCGCTGCGCATTGTGGAGGAGGGCGAGAGCGCCCCGGCCCCTGCCCAGCCCACCGCAAAGCCCGCCGCCCGGGGAGAGCGGGGCCTGTGGATTTTTGCGGGCATTTTGTTCCTGGCCATTGCCTTGGTGCTGCTGGCGGCCTTCCTGCTGCAGCGGAAGAACAAGCCCTCACAGGAAAAAACCGAAGAGAAAAAGTAGACTGTTGCCCGCGCGGGCCACCATATAGAGGAGGCAAAGCCCATGTATTTGGACGAATATAAGCGCTGGAAAGCACAAAAAATGGAAGACCCCGACCTGGCCGAGGAGCTGGCCGCCATGGAGGGACAGGACGAGGAGATACGGGACCG
The DNA here is from genome assembly GCA_964423365.1 of uncultured Oscillospiraceae bacterium. Classification (GTDB taxonomy): domain Bacteria; phylum Bacillota; class Clostridia; order Oscillospirales; family Ruminococcaceae; genus JAAYCI01. The sequence continues at coordinate 14,219 of CAYRFC010000009.1, read as the reverse complement.
CTTCGCCATAGACCTGTCGTTTGGTACGGCGGGCCTGCGGGGCATTCTGGGCGCGGGCACCAACCGCATGAACATCTACACGGTGCGCCGGGCCACCCAGGGCCTGGCGGCCTGGCTGCTGGCCCAGAAAAAGGCGCCCATGGTGGCCATTGCCTACGACAGCCGCATCAAAAGCGACCTGTTTGCCAGGCAGGCTGCCTCGGTGCTGGCCGCAAACGGCATCCAGGTGGCTATCTACCGGCAGCTGGAGCCTGTGCCCCTGCTCAGCTTCACGGTGCGGCAGCTGAAATGTGACGCGGGCATCATGGTGACGGCCAGCCACAACCCGGCCAAGTACAACGGCTACAAGGTATATGGGGCCGACGGCTGCCAGATTGGCACCGACGTGGCCGACGCCGTGCTGCAGCAGATAGAGCAGACCGATATCTTTGGCGGGGTGCGCTGTGCCGATTTTGACGAAATGCTGAAAAAAGGCCGGATTGCCTTTGTGGAGGACGAGGTGCCCGAGGCCTTCTATGCCAATGTGAAGGCGCAGTCCATCCGCCCGGGTATCGCCCGGGAGGCGGGGCTGAAGCTGGTGTATTCCCCCCTGAACGGCGCGGGCAACCTGCCGGTGCGCCGGGTTCTCAGCGATATGGGCTTTAAGGATATCACCGTGGTGCCCGAGCAGGAGATGCCGGACGGCAACTTCCCCACTGCGCCCTACCCAAACCCCGAGGTGCGGGAATCTTTGGCGCTGGGGCTGGCGTTGGCGGAAAAGACGGGGGCCGACCTGCTGCTTGCCACCGACCCGGACAGTGACCGTGTGGGCATTGCCGTGCGGGACAGCCAGGGCGCCTACCAGCTGCTTAGCGGCAACGAGGTGGGGGTGCTGCTGCTGGACTACATTGGCGAGGGGCGGCTGGACGCGGGTACCATGCCGGGGCGGCCCCTGGCGGTGCGCAGCCTGGTTTCCACCCCCATGGCCGACGCGGTGGCGGCCAAGTACAACATTGAAATGCTGACGGTGCTGACCGGATTTAAGTACATTGGCGAGGAGATTGCCAAGCTGGAGAAGCGCGGGGAGAAAAACCGCTTCATCTTCGGCTTTGAGGAGAGCTATGGCTACATGGCCGGCAGCTATGTGCGCGACAAGGACGCCGTGGTGGCCTCCATGCTGATATGCGAGATGGCGGCCTGGCACAAGAGCCGGGGCAGCAGCCTCTACGAGGCCATGCAGGCCCTGTATACCGAGCACGGGCGCTACCTCTCTGTCACAGACAACTATGTGTTCGAAGGTCTTTCGGGCATGGAGAAGATGGCGGGCATCATGGCCCGGCTGCGGGAGAGCCACCTGCGGGAGATTGCGGGCTATGCCGTGCAGGTGCTGCTGGATTTGGAGACCGGCCTGCGGCATGATTTTGTGAATGGCGGAGAGAGCCGCATTGAGCTGCCCAGCTCCAATGTGCTGGAATACCAGCTGGAAGCGGGGCTGACGGTGATTGTGCGCCCCTCGGGTACAGAGCCGAAGGTGAAGGTATATTACACCACCAAGGCCCCCAGCGAGGAGGAGGCCCGTGCCATTCAGCAAAAGCTGGCCGGGGCGATGTCTCCGCTGATGGTGTAGACAAGAGCGGCATTTGGCATTTTGTGCGACATGGCTCTTGCAATTTTCACAGCTGCATGGTATCATAGCAAGGTACGGTATGGGTGGCGAGTGCGCCCGCCCGCATTTCCGTTTCCTCTCACGCTGGATAAATGGCGGAGGGAACGGCGCATAGAGAGGTGAACCAGAATGAAAGAAGGCATCCATCCTAAATACGAGGCTTCCACTGTGGTCTGCGCCTGTGGCAACACGTTTGAAACGCGTTCCACCATGGATAAAATCCATGTGGAGGTGTGCAACAAATGCCACCCCTTCTACACAGGCAAACAGAAATTGGTGGACACCGGCGGCCGTGTAGACCGCTTCAAAAAGCGCTTCAACCTCTCGGAGAAATAGACCGGGCAGAGAGAAAACGCACCGGCAGCCTGCATAGGGCCGCCGGTTTTTTGTTACGATTCTTCTGTGGCGGGGAAGGGGGGCCGGATGGAGGATTACAAAACGCTGGGGGCGGCAGCCGGCGCCAGCATCACCGAAAAAAAGAGCGAGTTTATTGCCCTGGCAGCCCCGGCCCGAAGCGAAGACGAGGCCCTGGCCGTGCTGGAGGCTGTGAAAAAGGCCCACCGCACCGCCAGCCATCATGTGTATGCCTACCAGCTGCGGCAGGGGGCCCGCCAGCGCTACAGCGATGACGGAGAGCCCGCCAAAACCGCGGGGCTGCCGGTGCTTTCGGTCATCACGGGGGCGGGCCTGCAGGACGTGATGGTGGTGGTGACACGCTATTTTGGCGGCACCCTGCTGGGCACCGGGGGGCTGGTGCGGGCCTATACGGCGGCCGCCCAGGCCGCGCTGGCTGCCGCCGACATTTTGCAGATGCGGCTCTGCGTGCGGCTGGCCTTCTGCCTGCCCTACCCCCTCTACGAGCAGGCCCAGCGGCTTTTGCAGGCCGCCGGGGCGCGGGTGGAGGAACCGGTGTTTGCCGGCGAGGTGGAGCTGGCCGCCACCCTGCCCGCCGGCGAGGAGCTGGCCCTTTTGGAAAAGCTGCGGGAGCTGAGCCGCGGCGGCCTCACCCCGCAGCTTAGCGAGCCGTTTTATACACCGTTTTAGCGGTGTTTTCACTAGGCAGGCTCTTGGTTTTATCAAACGGGCACAAGGACGGGACGCAAGCAGGTTCCGGCTTTGCGGCCCCCGCATCTATTTTACCCTGCCCAGCGCAGAGAAAAGAGGTAGCCCATGCTTCTCACCAAAAACACGACATTGTATTATCTGTTCGGCATTCTGGGCGGGGTAGGCTTCGCCTTGTGGGGCGTGTTTACCGCTTCGCCAGCGCCCATTTTGCTGGTGTTTGTGTGGGTGCTTGTTTGCGGGGCGTTTTTCATCCTGCGGGACACCAAAGAGATACAAGGGCAGCTGACGGCGGCCCAGCAAAGCTGCCGCCCGGATGTTGCCCTGGCCTTCTACCTGCCACTGATGGAGAAAAATGCCCGGCGGGCATCGAAGAATTACTCGTTTCTCGGCTGCCTGTGTATGGCGTACATACTGAATGGACAGGGCATAGAGGCCCTGCAAATGACCGATAAGATGGAGGCGCTGGCCCAGCGCAAAAAAAAGCCCGCGCAGTTCATGCCCATTCTATGGAACTACCGCTGCGCGGCCTTCCTGGCCATGGGTGACATGGAAAGGGCACAATATGCCTGCACACAAACCCAGATGGCTATGCAAAACCCGGTATACGCGCAGGCGGGGCAGGTGGCAAACCAGCAGGCCGCGCTGGAAAATGCCCTGCTGAAGGTTCGGTATATCATTCATATATGGCAGGGTGAGACGGCGGGCGCGGAGGCGTATTTCAAGGAGCGCTATCAACTGGCCAGCCTGGCCTGCGAACGAATTTCCTGCCGCTATTACCTTGGCCTGCTGTGCGAGCGGGAGGGGCGCTTTGGCGAGGCCCAGAACCATTTGGCCGAGGTGGCCCAATATGGCGGCACCACCTGGTTTGCCAGGGCCGCCCAGAGCAAGCTGGCTGCAGGGCTGGCAGGGCAATAGAAAATGACAGCACACAGGGCTTGCCGCTGCTTTCCCGCAAGGAGGGTGGCGGCGGGCCTTTTTGCTGCAATAGGCACAAAAAAGCCGCCGTTTGCACGGCGGCCTGCGACAGAGCGTTCTACACCCGGATATCCAGCCGCTGCCCAAAGGAAGCCGCGGGAGATGCAGACTGCATCATATCGACAATGCCCTGCATCTGCACTTCGGTCATATCCATGGCCTTTTTGGTAACGGCCAGGCTGGCCTGTTGCATCACCTGTGTCTGGCTCATCGCCATCGACATTGCAGCTATATCCATGCCGGCATCGCCTCCTTTCCTGTCCTATATATATATCGGCAGAGGCGGGCGGAACTTGAGTGGAAAGACGGAATGATTTCGGGTCTGCTCGGCAATCCCCTGTTTGCGTGTTGCGGAGGAAGCCCTATTTCGGAGGGTTGTTGCGGGGGTCGAAGGTGTAGGCCACCCGGCGGGACTTGTTGAAATAGACCCACCACGCCACCTGCACCGCGCTGGCCAGCACCACCGCCACCACAAGTATCGCAGACAGAGCATCCAGAAAGCCGGAGCTGAGTGGCATAAAAATGCCGGCTGAGGCAAAAGCCTGCTCCAGAAGGTCCGCATTGGAGCTCATCAGGCTTCTTAGGCCCACAACCCCCAAAATGATGATGGCGCTGCCCAAAAAGGTGGAAATGGCCGAGAAATAGAACCAATACTTGAATTTGATATCTCGCTGGATGATGTAAAAGAGTATCATAGCACCCGGCAACACCGAGAACACCAGCATTATGCCAAGATACAAAAAGCTGAACGAGGAGGAGGTCAGGGTGCCAACCAGGCCGTAGGCACTGTAGGCAAGGCCAATGCAGTTGAGTACCAGAAACACCATCAGCCAGCCGCCCAGGGCCACCTTGCGGGTGGGCAGCGGGCCGCCATAGGGGCTAAAGCCGCCGGGCATCTGGGGGGGCATGCCATAGGGCGGAGGAGGCATGGCGCCCGGCGCCGTCTGGTAGGGCTGCGGGGGCGGGGGCATGGCACCGGGGCCTCCCTGCGGCGGGTAGGGAGCGGCCTCCGGCGCGGGGTAGGCGGGCGCTGTGGGGGCGGCGGCCTGAGGTGCGGGCGGTGCAGGGGCAGCCTGCTGCATGGGCGGCTGCTGGGGCTGCATGGCGCGGCCGCATACCGGGCAGGCGGCGGGTACGCCGCCGCACGCGGCGCAGGTATCCGGGTTCAGTGTAACGCCGCAGGCGTCACAGACGGTGGGCTGAAATTCCTTGCCGCATTGCTTACAATTCATAGGGGCCTCCTTCGCGGGGTACAAGAACCATCTTTTGCCAGAAAAAAGGGGAGAAAAACGGCCGGGGTATTCCCGGGGTGGCAGGTGCAGAGGTGCGGCCTGCCGCCTGCCTTTCCGGCAAACGGTGTTTTCTTCCCTTGTCTGTTGTTTTCAGTATACCATCTGCCGCTGGCAGAGACAAGAGGGCAGCTAGAGGGCCAACGAGGCCTCGTTCTGCTCCAGCATCCGCATACGGCGGAATTCCCGCCGCACCAGCAGAATGGCAGTGACGGTGGCGGCCAGGTCGGAAATGGGGCCGGCGTACATCAGGCCGTCGATGCCAAGAAACATGGGGAAAATGACGATGAGGGGAAGAAGAAAAATAATCTGCCGGGTGAGGGCCAGAAAGATGCCCAGCCGGGCCCGGCCTATGGAGGTGAAAAAGTTTGAGGTGACAGGCTGGATGCCGATGAGGAAGAACATCATCATAAAAACACGGAAATAGCGCACGGCAAACTGGAAATATTCCTCACTGCCGCTGCCAAACAGGCCGATAATCTGGCGGGGGAAAAGCTGGAAGCACAGAAAGCCCAGCACGGCCACGCAGCTTCCGGCAAAAACGGCGTTGCGGTAGGTGGCGCGCACCCGGCCATACTGCCCGGCCCCATAGTTAAAGCCCGCGATGGGCTGGTTGCCGGTGGCAATGCCGATGATGATGGCCAGGAACACAAAATTCACCTTGGAGATGATGCCCACCACCGCCATGGGAATGGCCGCGCCATAGCGCGAGGCCTCCCCGTAATGGGTGAGAGAGTTGTTCATCACAATTTGCACCAGGGTCATGGCGAGCTGGTTGAAGCAGGCCGCCGCCCCCAAAGAGCAGATGCGCCCCACCGTTTTAAGACGGGGGAAAAAATCCTGCCGCATGAAGCGTACCGTGCGGAAACGGAACAGGTAAATGAAGCACAAAATGGCCGAGAGGAACTGCCCAATGATGGTGGCAAGAGCGGCCCCGGCCATTCCCATGTTCAGCCCAAAGATGAAGATGGGGTCGAGAATGGTGTTTAAAACAGCCCCGCACAGCACGCAAATCATGGAATATTTGGGGCTGCCGTCGGAGCGGATGGCGTTGGAAAAGCCGGTGGAGAAAATGAGGGCGGGCAGCCCAATGGCAATGATGGCGGTGTAGGTGTGGGCGTAGGGTATCACCTCGCCCCGCGCCCCAAACAGGAAGAGCATGGGGTTTAAAAACACCAGCACCAGCAGGGCCAGAACCAGCCCAAACAGCAGCATCAGCACAGCCCCGCCGGCCACAATGCGCCCGGCCTCGCGTTTTTTGCCTGCGCCCTGTGCCAGGTTAAAGCCCGAGGCGCTGCCCACACCCAGCAGCAGGGCGGTGGCAATGCAGATGGTGCTGAGCGGGAAGCTGACATTGGTGGCGGCGTTGCCCAGCACCCCCACGCCCTGGCCGATGAAAATCTGATCTACAATATTGTAGGCCGCGCCCACCACGCCGCCAATGATGCTGGGAATGGCATATTTTACGAGCAATTTTTCCACTTTCTCGGTGCCAAGGGGGTTTGGCCCCTGTTGTAGTGCCGTGGTCATGCCGGTTTTCCTCCTTCTACAGAACGTTTTGTTGCAATAAGCAAGCCGGCGGGGCGAGGCCCTGTCACCGGCAGAAAATGTCTGATGCGTGAAAACGGTCAATCTGCTGCCGGGGCTGGGGCGGCAAGCGGCACCACCACGGTCTCCGGCTCCTCGTCTGCATCTTCCCCGGGCGGCGTAGCTCCCTGGGGCTCCTCTTGGCCGGGCGGGGGCTCCTCCTGGCTGGGCGGTGGGTGCGGCAGGCCGGTGTGGTAGCTGTTGTCCCCCAGTATATGGGCCAGCTGCGCCTCGTCCAGCTCTCCCAGCCAGTAGCCCATGGCAGCCACCACACAGGCCGCACTGGTCTCCTCGGCCAGCACCACCACCTCGTCAAAAGTGAGGTGCATCTCGTCGCCAGAGTAGGGATTTTTCCACTTTTCCGGCAGGTGCGGCAGGGGCTTGCCGGGCTGGAAACGGGCCAGCCAGGGCAGGGCGCGTTTGCGGCCCAGCCTGGCCGGGGCCGTGAGGCCTGCGCAAAACCGCCTGCCACCGCGCGGGGAGAGCATCTTTTTGCGTATGGCGGCGTATTCGTGGAAAGCGTCGCACAAATTCACCACCGGAATATCCAGCTGATAGGTGGTGAAAATGGCCCCGTGCAGCAGCTCGGCCACCTGGCCCAGGTCATCGGTGAGCAGCATGGGGGTGGCGGCATACAAAGGCACGGCACGGCTGCGGTAATGCTTGTAAAACAGGGCGGAGTCCACAGAGGCCTCGAAGGCGGCCCGGGCGGCCCTGCCGGTGAAAAAGCCGGCATCCCCCATGGCGGAAATATAGGGGTTCAGGGTGCAGTCTGTGGCGTAATGGGTGAGAAAGCCCATGGCGTAGCTCTGCTGCTCGGGGGTGACGGCCCCCTCCAAAAGGGCGCACAAAAACAGGCCGGTATTCTCCTTGTGCAGGCGGCCGGCCAGGGCGGGCAGGTCTGGCTGGGGGTGCTTTTTCCAGAACTGGAAATAGTAAAAGGGGTCGGGGCCGCTGGCACCGGCAAAATAACAGGGCAGGCTGGCTACGGCCTGCCCGCCGCGCAGCAGGGCCTGCAAGGCGATGCTGGCGTGCGTGTAACTATCTGGCATAGACGGGGGCTCCTTTTGCGGCCAGCCCTTCGCCCAGAGCTGCAAGCGGAGAGAAAACCACAAAGTATTATTAAGTTTCTAACATATAATACTAGCACAGCCTGCGGTTTCTTGCAAATAAACCCCGGCACCTGCGCAAAAAGGGAGGGGAAAAAACACAAAACCGCCACTGCTTTGAAAATGCAAAGCAGTGGCGGTGAAAGAGCTTATTCCTATTGCTTAGGCAGCGGTGCTGCTGGAAGCCATGCTGGAAGCAGGAGCCTCGGAGGCCATGCTGCTGGGAGCGGCGCTGGAAGCAGGAGCGGCGCTGGAAGAGGGAGCAGCGCTGGAAGCAGGAACGGTGCTGGAAACAGCGGGAGCAGCCACGCTGGAAGCGGGAGCAGCGCTGGAAGCAGCGGCAGAAGAAGAAGTGGAAGAGCAAGCGGCGAAAGCCATCACCATAACGGCGCACAAAGCCAGAGCAGAAAGTACCTTTTTCATCGTGTAGTTCTCCTTTTTCATATAAAAGTTTGGATGATTCTGTGTTCTCCTGTTGTGGCAGCCACACCGGCGACAGAGCACCGCGTTTTGCCTGGGAACGATGGTGAGTATAGCACAGCGAATTGTGAGAATCAACAGATTAAAGGTTACAAAATTGGGCATAATGCCTAGCGAAATACGTCGAGTCAGAAAAAAACGCACCGATTTTGTGCGCAGGCACACAAAAAGTGTTTGTTACGGTTTTGTAACAATAAAGCCCGGTTCAGTGACGCATTTTCGCTATTTTTTCTTCATTTTGCACCCGGGGCCAGCCGCTTTGTGGGGGGCGGAAAAGGCGGGGAAGGAGGGGCAAACTACACTTTTTTAGTATGCTTATTGACTTAGTACCCAAAAAGGAGTAAGCTATGAGCAACTCGAAAGCCTTCTGGCCCCATGGGCAAAGGCAGGCATTCCACTTACGAAAGGAGACAGAAAATGAGTGAACAGAATAAAAGATTGACGCAAGCAAACGGGGCCCCGGTGGCCGATAACACAAACAGCCTTACAGCGGGGGCGCGCGGGCCCATGATGCTGCAGGACGTGTGGCACCTGGAAAAGCTGGCCCATTTTGACAGAGAGGTGATTCCCGAGCGCCGGATGCATGCCAAGGGCTCGGGCGCGTTTGGCACCTTTAAGGTGACACAGGATATTTCAAAATACTCAAAGGCCAAAGTGTTCAGCGAAATTGGCAAGGAAACCGAGGTGTTTGTGCGGTTTTCCACCGTGGCGGGCGAGCGCGGCGCGGCCGATGCCGAGCGGGATATCCGGGGTTTTGCCATGAAGTTCTACACCGAGGAGGGCAACTGGGACTTGGTGGGAAACAACACCCCCGTGTTCTTTTTGCGCGATGGCCTGCGCTTCCCAGACCTGAACCATGCCGTGAAGCGCGACCCCAAGACCAATATGCGTAGCGCCCAGAACAACTGGGATTTCTGGACCAGCCTGCCCGAGGCCTTCCACCAGGTCACCATCACCATGAGCGACCGCGGCCTTCCCAAAAGCTACCGCCACATGCATGGCTTTGGCAGCCATACCTTTAGCTTCTACAATGCCAAGAACGAGCGCTACTGGGTGAAGTTCCACCTGGTGTGCCAGCAGCCCATAGAAAACCTGAGCGACGAGGAGGCCGCCAAGCTGGTGGGCATGGACCGGGAGAGCCACCAGCGCGACCTGTTCGAGGCGATTGAGAAAAAGGACTTCCCCCGCTGGAAGATGTTTGTGCAAATCATGACCGAGGAGCAGGCCAAAAACCACGGCGAAAACCCCTTCGACATCACAAAGGTGTGGTTTAAAAAGGACTTCCCCTTGATTGAGGTGGGGGTGCTGGAGCTGAACCGCAACCCCGAGAACTATTTTGCCGAGGTGGAGCAGGCGGCCTTTAACCCCGCCCATGTGGTGCCGGGCATCGGCCTCTCGCCCGACAAGCTGCTGCAAAGCCGCCTCTTTGCCTATGGCGACGCCCACCGCTACCGCCTGGGCGTGAACAACGATTTGATTCCGGTGAACCAGCCCAAGGTTCCGGTGCACGCCTTCCACCGCGACGGCGCCATGCGGGTGGACGGCAACTATGGGGCCGCCAAGGGCTACCAGCCCAACAGCTATGGCGAATGGGCCGAGCAGCCGGAGTTTATGGAGCCGCCGCTGGAGGTGGAGGGTTCTATCTTCCACTATGAGCCGAAGGACGACCAGAGCGACGACTGCTACTACCAGGCGGGCAAGCTGTACAACATTATGAGCGAAGCCCAAAAGCAGCTGCTGTGCGACAACACCGTGCGCGCCATGGGAGACTGCACCGAGAACATCCGCTACCGCCACGCGGCCCACTGCTTTATGGCCGACGAGGACTATGGCCGGCGCTTCTGCAAGGCCTGCCAGCTGGATGAGGCCAAGGCCCGGGAGCTGGGCAAGCTTAGCCACGCTGAGCTGCTGAAGGCCACCATGCCGCAGTAAAGAAAAAATAACCATCGACGGAAGGGGGGCGGACATGCGGCAGTATTTCTTGCTGGCGGCGGGCTTTGGCGCCCTGCTGCTGGGTGGGCTGGGCCTTCTGCTGCCGGTGCTGCCCACCACCCCCTTTGTGCTGTGTGCCGCCGCCTGCTTTGCCACGGCCAGCCCCCGCATGTACCAAAGGCTGCTGAACATGCGCTATTTTGGGGAGTATGTGCAGAACTACCGGCACAAGGCGGGCATCTCCACCAAAGCACGGGTGCTGGGGCTGGTGTCGCTCTGGCTGGCGCTGGGGCTTTCCGCCCTGCTTACGCGCAGCCTGGCCATGGCCGCCGTGCTGGCTGTGGTGGGGCTGGCCGTCAGCGTGCACCTGCTCTGCATCCGCAAAAAAGCCCAGTAAAACAAATGAAAAACAGCCCGGGAACCTGTGGCAGAAGCCGCCTGTTCCCGGGCTGTTTTCTATGCACCTCACAGGACGCCTCTCTCCCTCAAAAGACAGGCCTCTAGGCCGCCGTATAGTCCCGGAAGCTGATGTTTAAATCCACCTCGCCCTCAATGCCGTCTATGCTGCCCTTGTGGGTGTATTGCCAGATGGTGAAATCATAGGGATAGTAGGGCTGGGGGCGGTACTGGGCAAACCATTTGTCGATGCCGTCCAGCCGGTGCAGCTCCATACGGGCCAGAAACCAGCTCACGTTGCCATACACCATGGGCTTGTAGCCGCGCTCCTGCACCCGCCCGCAGAAGGCCAGTGCAATGTCGGTCACCTCGGCGGCGGTGAGGGCCTCGGTGCGGTAGGGGGAGCTGGTCAGCTCCTCCATGTCGAAGGCGATGGGGTACTGGATGTTGTAGCCCGCCAGCATGTCGACGATATAGTCGGCCTCCTCCCGCGCCTCGTCCGCATTCACCGCCTGGGAGAAGAAATATACCCCCAGCGGCAGGCCCACCGCCGTGGCGCCGTCGAGATAGCTCTGGAAAAACTCGTCGGTCATCAGGGTCCCGCTCTCGTAGCCGCGGTAGCCCGCCCGCAAAAAGGCAAACTGCACCCCCGCGTCCTTCACCTTCTGCCAGTCTATGGCGCCCTGGTATTTGCTCACGTCAATGCCCACCAGCCCCTGCCGGCCCCCGGCCTCGGCGTACTGCAAAACGCCGGTGTCGCTTTTGCTGAGGTTGGCCCAGTTGTAGTCGTGCTGGGGCAGGGTGCTGTCCAGCTCGGCATAGATATGCTGCCCGCGGAAGGAATAGACGATGTTTTCTGGGAAGAGCTCCTGCAGGAAGTAGGCGTCCACCCCATGCTTCTGCGCCAGAGCCTTCATGTTGTCTATCCAGGCTTGCAGGTCGGTGTTGTCGCCGCCCGCGCCGCCCATCACCTCGGCCGTGTCCTCGCCGCCGGGCAGGGCGGGGCCGTTTTGCGGCGCTTCCGCCCTTTGGCCGCCCAGCGCCAGGTATACGATGGCCACCACCAGAGAGGCGGCCAGAAGAAGATTGAGAGAGAGGGAAACAATGAGCGTGGTTTTGGCTTGTTTTTTCATGGAGAACTCCCTTTGCGGCCGTTTTTATGGCAGGGGTGTATGCTTGTAAAATCAGTATACCACAGTGTGGGTGGTAAAGTGGAGAACGGTGCTGAAAAAAGGGGTAAATCGTCAATAGAGAGCATAAATATGACAATAAATAGCTGGTAAGCGGCGTTTTGTTATGGTATGATTTGAGGAGGCAAAAACGCAGGGTAAGGTGGGATAGAATGAGAAAGCGAAAGGGTTTGCTGGCCGCCTTGGCCACGGCGCTGGCGGCGGTGCTGCTGGTGGCGGCAGGGCTGCTTCTGTACAACCAGCATATTCGGGCAAATGTAGAGAGCGCCACCCACGAGACGCTGGAGGAATCTCTGCAGCAGCAGGTGCACAACTTCACCTCCAAGCTGGAAATGGAGGAGGCCTCGGTGCGGGCCCTGGGGGCGGCGCTGGCCACCTCTCCCAACATTGAGGATATAAAGCCCACCACCCTACTGAATATCGCAGAGGAATCGGCGTTTGACTATGCACTGGTGGCCAACCGGCAGGGGCGTGCCATCTCCAGCACGGGGCGGGAGTTTGATTTGGCCGACAGGGAATATTTCCAGCGGGCCTTGGCCGGTGAAACCTTGCTGAGCGAGCCCCTGGAATCGAAAATCAATGCCGAGGAGATTGTGGCCATTGCCGCGCCCATACGCTATGAAAACAAGGTTATCGGGGTGCTGTCGGTCACCTACCTGTCCAGGGATTTGGATAAATTCCTGCTGCCCTCCTTCGATGGTGTGGCCTATGCCTATGTGACGACAAATGAGGGGGATATTGTGGCGCGCTCCACCAGTGCCTACTCCATCACCCAGACGGACAACCTGTTTGAAACCTATGCCACCGCCCAGTTTTACGCCTACGATGATTTTGAAACCATCCAGCAAAAGGTGGCCAACAATGAGAGCGGCCACGCCAAGTACCTGGTGGCGGGGCAGGAGCGGGTGCTGCACTATGGCCCGCTGGGTGTGAATGGGTGGAACATCTTTGTGATTGTGCCGGAGGCGGTGGTGTTCAGCACGGCCGATTCCATCACCTTCTCCACAGCGGTATTATCGATGGGCTTTGTGGTGGTGTTCCTGCTGCTGCTGGCCGCCATTGTCTTCCTGCAGCGCAGAAGCATGGTGCGCCTGGAACGCATGGCCTTTGAGGATGAGCTGACAGGCTCGCCCACCCTGGTGAAGTTCAAGCTGGATGCCCAGACCATGCTGAACGAAAACCCGGAGGTAAAATATGTTCTGATTAAGCTGGATATCGACAACTTCAAACTGATCAACCAAACCCTTGGCTTTGAAGTGGGGGATATGGCACTGAGAAGCATGGCCAAAGCGGCGGAGGATAGTGCCTCTGGCAGGCGAGAGCTGTACGGCAAGGCCAACATTGATGAGTTTGTGATTTTGCACGACTATCGCTCTGAGGAGCATCTGCACGCCACCATGCAGCATTTTAAGGATATCTTTATGCTGGACATGGGAGAGGATTTCAAATATGATGTGAAGTTTGTCTCGGGCCTGTACTACATGCAGTTTGAAAACTGCCACGACATTGCCACCGCATTTGAAAAGGTGAATGTGGCGCACCGCACGGCCAAAAATATAGGGGCAGAGAGCTGTGTGTATGACGAGACCTTCATCAAAGAGGCGCTGCGGAAAAAGAGCATTGAAAACCGCATGGAAAAGGCCTTGCAGGACGGGGAATTCAAGCTGTACATCCAGCCCAAATACCGCCTGGCAGACGAGACGGTGGCCGGGGCCGAGGCCCTGGTGCGCTGGCAGGAGGGAGACAAGACGCTGGAATTCCCGGGCAGCTTCATCCCCATTTTTGAGGCCAATGGCTTTGTGACGAAGCTGGACATGTATATGTTTGAACAGACCTGCCGGGCCATTCGCGGCTGGCTGGACGAGGGGCTGCCGGTGGTGCCGGTGTCGGTGAATTTTTCCCGCCTGCACCTCTCGAACCCGGATTTTGTGGAGATACTTTGCGAATACAGCGACCGTTACTATGTGCCGCGGGAATATCTGGAGCTGGAACTGACCGAGACGACCATCTTCGACAACGAGGACATCCTGGTGGATATGATTGACCGCTTGCACGAGCGGGGCTTCACCCTTTCGATGGACGACTTTGGGACGGGCTACAGCTCTCTGGGCCTGTTGAAAAATATTCCGGTGGATTCCATCAAAATTGACCGCAGCTTCTTTACCACGGCCAAGAGCACCAAGCGGGCCTATACGGTCATTTCCAACGTGCTGCGCATGGCCAGTGAGCTGCATATACACACCGTGGCCGAGGGCGTGGAGACCAAGGAGCATATCAACCTTTTGAGAGAGCTGGGCTGCGATATGGTGCAGGGCTACTATTTTGCAAAGCCGATGCCCCAAACGGAGTTTGAAAAGCTGATGCAGAAAGAACGGGACCGAACAAAAGAACCGTAAAAATATGAGGGCTGGGGCCGCCTAACAGAAGTTGGCGGCCCCAGCCCTTTTGTGCAGTGCATGGCACAGGAAAAACAGGGGTACAGGCGGCAGTGGGGCCGGCGGTGCTCTTTTTGCCACCAAGCGGCAAAAATGCTATACTGTAACAAAGAGAA
>CAYRFC010000008.1:13986-33779 GCA_964423365.1 uncultured Oscillospiraceae bacterium | reverse complement strand
CTCCTCCAGCTGCACCGGGTCCACCACGTCGGGGCAGCCGCTCATGGGCTCGCCCGCGTTTTGCACCTTGGGGAAGGGGATGACGTCGCGGATGGAGTCCTTCCCGGCCAGCAGGGCGATGAACCTGTCCAGCCCAAAGGCCATGCCGCCGTGGGGCGGCGCGCCATAGTGGTAGGCGTCCATCAGGAAGCCAAACTTGGCCCGGGCCTCCTCCTCGCCAATGCCCAAAAGGCCAAACATCCGGGCCTGCAAGGCCGGGTTGCTGATGCGGATGGAGCCGCCGCCCAGCTCCACGCCGTTCACCACCATGTCGTAGGCCTGGGCACGGCAGGCGCCTGTGTCGCTGTCCAGCAGGGGGATGTCCTCCTCCTTGGGCATGGTGAAGGGGTGGTGCATGGCCACGTAGCGGCCCGCCTCCTCGTCATACTCGAACAGCGGGAAATCGGTCACCCACAGGAAGTTGAACTGCCCCTCGGGGATAAGGCCGCATTTCTCTGCCACGGCCAGCCGCAGTGCGCCCAGGGCGGCATAACAAACCTTGTCTTTGTCCGCCACCAAAAGCAGCACGTCGCCGCATTCGGCCCCGGCCGCCTTACGCAGGGCGGCAGCCTCCTCGGGCGAGAGGAATTTCTCATAGCTGCTGCTCTCCCCCTCCTCGGTGAGGCGTAGCCAAGCCAGGCCCCCCGCGCCATAGGTCTTGGCCACCTCGCCCAGCTTGTCTATCGCCTTGCGGCTAAGCTGGGCGGCCAGGCCCTTGGCGTTGAGGAGACGCACGCTGCCCCCCGCCTCTATGGCGCCGGAGAACACCCCGAAGCCGCAGCCCCGCAGCACTTCGCTCACGTCGCAAAGCTCCAGGCCAAAGCGGGTGTCGGGCTTGTCGCTGCCAAAGCGCTCCATGGCCTCGCTGTAGGTCATCTGGGGGAAGGGAGCGGGGATATCCACCCCCATAAACTTCTGGAAGACGGCTTTCACCAGCCCCTCGTTCACCCGCTGCACGTCGCCTTCCTCGGCAAAGGCCATCTCCATGTCAATCTGGGTGAACTCGGGCTGGCGGTCGGCCCGCAAATCCTCGTCGCGGAAGCAGCGGGCTATTTGGAAATAGCGGTCGAAGCCGCTCAGCATCAAAATTTGCTTGTACAGCTGGGGGCTTTGGGGCAGGGCGTAGAAGCAGCCCGGCTGCACCCGGCTGGGCACCAGATAGTCCCGCGCGCCCTCGGGGGTGCTTTTGATGAGGATGGGGGTCTCCACCTCGTCGAAATGCTGGCTGTAGTAGTACTCCCGCACCTCGCGGGTGACGGCGCTGCGCAGCCGCATGGTGCTGTGCAGGCTCTCGCGGCGCAGGTCCAGGTAGCGGTAGCGCAGGCGCAGCTCGTCCCCCACCTTCACCTCATCCCGCGCCTCGAAGGGCGGGGTTTCGGCCTCGCTTAAAATGCGCAGGTCCGTTACAAACAGCTCCAGGTACCCGGTGGGCAGCTCGGGGTTCGGGCTTTCCCGGCGGCGCAGGCTGCCCGCGGCCATCACCACATACTCCGCCTTCAGGCGGCGGGCCTTTTCAAATACAGCCTTGTCGGTGCCATCGCCAAAGGCGAGCTGGGTAATGCCGGTGCCGTCCCGCAGGTCGGCAAAAATCATCGAGCCCAAATCCCGGCTTTTGGCAATGGAGCCTGCCAGCACCAGCGTCTGCCCGGCCAGCGCCTCGGTGATTTCCTCACTGTAGTGGCTGCGGCGCAGTGTTCCCATCTTATCCATGTTTCGTTTCCTCCCCTTCTCTCGGCCCGGCGGGCGGTGCGGCCAGCGCCCCGGCCAGGGCCGCAGCGGCGTCCTCCAGCGGGAAAGCGCACTCCCCGCCGCCGAACATGTCCTTCAGCTTGGCCGCCCCGGCGGCCACCTCGTCCTCCCCCAAAACCGCGGTAAACCGTGCGCCCAGCCGCCCGGCGGCCTTCATCTGGGCTTTTACGCTCCGCTCGGCCAGGTCGCACTCGGCGGCAAAGCCCGCCTGCCGCAGCGCCCCGGTGAGCCGGCGGGCCGCACTGGCCCCGGCCTCGCCCGCGCCCACCAAAAACACGTCCGGCCCGGCGGGCGGCTGGGGCAGGGCCCCGTTTTCGGCCAGCAGCATCAGCATGCGCTCCACCCCCATGCCAAAGCCCACGGCGGGGGTGGCTGCGCCGCCCATCTGCTCTATCAAAATATCGTAGCGGCCGCCGCCGCACACCGTGCCCTGGGTGCCCACCCCCGCGGCGATAAACTCAAACACCGTGTTGGTGTAGTAGTCCAGCCCGCGCACAATGCGGGGGTTTACCGTGTAGGCAAGGCCCAGCTCGTCCAGCCGGGCTTTGGTCTCCTCAAAATGGTTCTGGCAGTCTCCGCACAGGTAGTCAAGGCCCAGGGGCGCGTCCTTGGCAATGGCCTGGCAGCGCGCCTCCTTGCAGTCTAAAACGCGCAGGGGGTTCTTTTCCAGGCGCTCGTGGCAGGTGGGGCACAGCGCATCCAGGTGGCCCTCAAAATAGGCTTTCAGGGCCGCGTGGTAGGCCGGGCGGCAGGCCGGGCAGCCAATGGAGTTGATTTCCAGGCTGATGAACCGCTCCACCCCAAGCTGGCAAAACAGGCCCTGCGCCACCGCCATAACCTCGGTGTCGGCGGCGGGGCTGCTTGTGCCAAAGCACTCCACCCCAAACTGGTGAAACTCCCGCAGGCGGCCCTTTTGGGCGCGCTCGTAGCGAAAGCAGCTTTGCAGGTAATAGCTTTTCAGCGGCAGGGGGCTGCTGGCCAGCAGCCCGTTTTCCAGGGTGGCGCGCACCACGCCGGCGGTGCCCTCGGGCCGCAGTGAGATGCTGCGGCCGCCCTTGTCTTCAAAGGTATACATCTCCTTCGAGACAATATCGGTGCCCTCGCCCACGCCACGGGCAAACAGCTCGGTGGCCTCAAAGGTGGGCATGCGCATCTCCCGGTAGCCAAAGCGGCGGGCGGTTTCGCGCATCGCGTTTTCTAAATAGTGCCATTTCCAGCTCTCGGCGGGCAGCACGTCCTCGGTGCCGCGGGGCCGTGTGTATTTTACAGCCATGGTCTTCTCCTCACATGCTATTCGCGGGCCGGGGTGTCCCATGGCCTGCACGGGGGCTACTGCCCAGCTTTGTGGGCTACCCTTTATCATACAACAAAATGCCAAAACCCGCAAACCAGAGGGCAGGGGAAGGGTGAGGAGTGTAAAAATTGCACAAAAATGAGCAAAAACAACAGCAGGCAAGGCGGGCGGACGTCTTGCTTTTTTATAGCGAAACAGTATGATATTAACTTGATAGGTAGTATAATGGGCGAAAGTGGGCAGCTATTTCCGTCAAAGAAGGGGCGGTGCACAGGCATGGGCACGCAAATGGGCATTGTGGCGCTATATTCCGTGCAAGCGGTGCTGCATGTGGGGTTTTGCATCCTGCTGGGCTTCCTGTGCTTCGAGAGCAAGCTGCGCTTTGGCGTGAAAGCAACCGTATGGCTGGCGGTGGGCTTTGTGGCCGTCTCTGTGCTGGTGATAGAGCTGTTTGTGGAAAGGACGGCTCCCTTCACAGAATACAAGTTTAGGGTGGAGATGCTGTGGCTGGCCCTGGCGGTGGGGGTGGTGGCCCTAGCCATCCGTGTCAGCCTCTTCCTCGTCTTTTTTGTGGTTTCTTTTTTTATGGGCACAGTGTTGAAGCTATCCTTTTTATGCAAAACAATCGCCTCCCTGCCGGGCTTTCCCAAGGGTGAAATTGCCTATATCCTGTTGTCCATTCTTGTGCTGGCGGCCGCGGCGCCCTTCATGTGGTTTCTCATCAACCGGCTGTTTAAAAAGGTGGTGGAGCTGAACGTGACCGCCACCCCGTTTCAGTGGCTGTTTGTGCTGCCGCTTGCCTATCTGTTTGTGGACGCTCTGATAGGGAGTGGTTTCTATATCAGCCGGGGCTGGCTTGGCCTGGCGGCGCTGCTGCTTTCCGGTCTTGCGGTGTACCTCTCCTATGTGGCGGTGATGCAGATGTTTTTGAAGATGCATGAGAGCATGATGGCACAGACCCATATGCAGCTGGCCGAGCAGATGGTAACCATACAAAAAGAGCAATACCAGCAGATGGTGGAGGGGATGGACCGCTCGGCCAGGGCTGAGCACGACTTCCGCCACCACCTGATAGTGATGCAGGATTTGGCAGACCAGAACGACCTTGCGGGCCTGAACCGGTATCTGGCGGAGTTTGCCCGCGCCAGCCTGCCCGAAGACAGCGCCCCGGTGTGCAACCTGCACCTGGTAGACCTGGTGATGCGCCACTATATAGCCCGGGCAAGAGCCGAGGGCATTTCCATTAAAGCGGCAGCACAGTTCCCGGCGGGCTTTGCCATACCGGAGCACGAGCTTTGCGTGCTGTTTGGGAACCTGCTGGAAAACGCCCTGGAAAGCTGCCAGCGGCAGCGGGAGGGCGAGCGGTTTATCACGCTGGAAACCGACATCATCAGCTCGTATATGCTAACTGTACACGTGCGCAATAGCTATTCCGGCCGCATCCAGCCCCGGGGCGATTTGTTCCAGTCCAGCAAACGCAGCGGGCTGGGGGTGGGGGTGTCCACCATCCGCCATATAGCGCAAAAAAATGAGGGGAGCTGCATCATACGCTGTGAGGACAGCGTGTTCAGCGTCCGCCTTTTGCTCATTGCCCCGGAGGGATAGAGCGAATGAACATAACATGCGCTATGCTGCTCTAGCGGATGTTTGCCTGCGCCAAAAAAGCCTGCCTTGCGGCAGGTTTTTTTGCATTGGGGTCTTGCTTAGAGCAGATTGACAGAATATAGGTAACGCGAACGCAGGCAGAAACGGTGCAGGGCAAGGCGGCTCTTAGCCTGGGGCCAACGCAGCCATGCGCCGTTTTCGCCAAGTGCAGCTTATCTCATGTTACGTTAATTTGCTCTAAAACAAAAGGTGAATCACCAGCGCCGCCAGGGGGATGGCGAGGAGGGTGCGCTCTACAAAGCACACCACAATCTCCCAGAACTTGATGGGGGATTTGGTGGCCATCATCACGGTGGCGGTTTCAGAAAAGAAGATGATTTGCACCATGGACACCAGCACCACAAACACCTTGGCTTGCAGGGTGAGGGTGACGCCGGCCAGGCTGGCGCTGCTGTTCATCACCAGAACAGGCAGCATCATCTCGGCAATGCCCACCGGCATGGAGGGCGCAATGGTGGCCGCCTGCGGCACCTGGCAGAGCAGCAGCAGCGGCTGGAAGATGTAGCCCAGCCAGTGGAAAATGGGGGTGTACTCGGCCAGAATCATGGCGGTAACGCCAATGGCAGAGAGCATGGTGAGCACCTGCGGCAGCACCAGCGCGCTGTCTTTCAGGCTGAAGCCGGTGTCCTTCAAAATGCCGCGGGCAATGGCGGCACGCTTTACACTGCGGGCAATGCCGCGGGGCAGGGTTTGGGCGCTGAAGCGCACCTCGCCCTTGCGGTCTTCGGGTTTTTGCTCGGTGCCGTCGAAAAAGACGTCCTTTTTGCGGGAGATGGGCGGAATGCGCACCAAAATGGCCTCCATCAGGAAAACCATCACAAAGGCGATGGCATAAATTTTCATAAAATGCTCACCCACGCCCGCCGTGTTGCACACCAGGTTGGCAAAGCCTATGCTTACGGCGGAGAAGCAGGTCATGATGGCAACCATCTCTCTGTCGGTATACACGTTCTTTTTCCACAGGCGGTTGGTGATGAGCACCCCGAGGGAGGAGGAGCTGACGAAGGAGGCCGTGGCGTCCAGCGCCGACTTGCCCGGCACCCGGAACACCGGACGCATCAAGGGCTCCAGCACCGCCCCCACAATTTCCAGAATCCCATAGTTCAGCAAAAAGGGCATGAAGACCGCCCCTGCCAAAATGATGCCCAGCACGCCCTTCACCACGGGGGGAATCACGCTGCCGCCGGTGGCGTCGCCCACGATAATTTCCGGCCCCACAAAGCCCGGTACCGTAACATGCAGGGTGTATAGCAGAATATACACAAAGCTGACGGCATAGAGGATGGTGTGCAAAATTTTGTCATTGCTGTAGGCCCCGGCCAGGGCCGAGCTGGCCGTGCCCTTTTTCACATATTTATAGTAGATATGCAGGACGAAATTGCCTGCGATGATGATGGTTAAAATCCAGTAGATGAAGGGGCCGAACAAATCTACCAAAGCGTTGTAGAGGATGCTGAACACGGTTTTGGATTCTCCGCCCACCGGCAAGGAGCCAAAAAAGACGAAAATGCCGATGGCCGAGCAGATAACCAGACGGAGAATGCCGGTTATTTTTTGTTTTTTGCTCAGGGTGAGGGTGTCCAGCTCCTGAGACATCATGTCGCTGTCATATTCCACTAGGCTTACTTCTTTTTCCATACCACACCGAATCCTTCCCTCTTCAAGTGATGCCGGCGGCCCGCCATACGGGCAAAGCCACCTGCTGCTATTGGGGATTGTGCCGCGCTGCGCTATTTCTTCGCTTTTTGGTAGGCCAAAATAGAGAGGAACTCATACACGAGGTTGGCGCCCATGTAGGTTGTCAGCTCGCAGGTGTCGTAGCAGGGGGCCACCTCCACCAAATCCATGCCCACAAAGTGCAGGTCTTTCAGGGCGCGCAGCATGGTCAGGGTTTCCCAGGAGGTAAAGCCGCCCACCTCGGGTGTGCCGGTGCCGGGGGCGTAGGCCGGGTCTACAAAGTCGATGTCGAAGGTGAGGAAGGCGGGCTTGTTGCCCACGCGTTCCACGGCCTGCCGCAGCAGTTCTTCTATGCCCATCTCGCGTATTTTGTGGGCCGGAATCAGCTTCATACCCAGCTCGGCGGCCATTTTGTGCTCGTCGGGGTCATACAGCGAGCCGCGCATGCCTATCTGGATGGAGTGGGCCGCGTCCAGCAGGCCCTCCTCCAGCGCCCGGCGAAAGGGGGTGCCGTGGTTGTATTTTTCACCAAACACCTCGTCGCACAAATCAGAGTGGGAGTCGAAGTGAACCAGGGCCACCGGGCCGTGCTTTTTGGCCACGGCGCGCAGCTCGGCCAGGGTGATGGAATGGTCGCCCCCCAGCACCACCGGAACGGCATTTTTGTCCAGAATCTTTTGTGTGCCCTCCTCAATGGCCTGGTAGCTGGGGTGGATGTAGCCCGGTGTCACAGGGAAATCCCCCAGGTCGCCGCCTTTTAGGCTGTCCATGATGTTCACCTGCAAAATCACGTTGTTGGGCTTCATCATGGCGGAGATGGCGCGGATGCCCTGGGGGCCGAAGCGTGCACCGGTGCGGTAGCTGCTGGCGGTGTCGAAGGGGGCCCCGGCAATGGCAAAATCCAGGCCCTCGGCGCTGTCCAGCCGGGGCATGCGCATGAAGGTGCCCGTATTGCAAAACCGGGGAGACGACAGTGCGCTGGCGGGCTGAGAGTTCACAGACATGATGCATTCCTCCATCTTTCCAGAAAATTCGCGCACTAGCGTTACCGTTGTTTTCTCTAAAAACAACGGCAGAATAAACAGATTTTTTGTGCTATGCGCTGAGGCAATTATAGCATAGGCCTTGGGCTGCGGTCATACCAATGCTTGATATGTTATACAATGAGGCATATAATGATATAGGGGGATGCCGATGGTTTTACAGCACCTGGAATATGTGATGGAAATCAGCCGTTGCGGCTCTATCAACAAGGCCGCGCAGAATTTAAGCCTGTCCCAGCCCAACCTCAGCACCAGCATCAAAAAGCTGGAGGAGGATTTGGGCTTCCGCGTGTTCCGGCGCAAAAACTCCGGCATTGAGCTGACGCCGGAGGGAAAGCTGCTGCTGGAAAGTGCAGCGGTAATTC
Organism: uncultured Oscillospiraceae bacterium; assembly: GCA_964423365.1. Taxonomy (GTDB): domain Bacteria; phylum Bacillota; class Clostridia; order Oscillospirales; family Ruminococcaceae; genus JAAYCI01. Next base: position 25,947 of record CAYRFC010000008.1, on the reverse strand, counting down.
TGCGCGAAATGGAGAAGGTGCGCCATATACCGGACGCCTTTGCCGAAAACCGCAATCTCTCTATCGTAAGCACCTATTCGGCACTTTTGATGCAGAGCTTTATTGATTTTAAGATGCAAAACCCACGCGGCATTTTGCAGGACAGCTTCAAGGAAACCGGGGTGATACGCTCGCTGCTGGACGTGGTGGAGCAGCAATACCGCATGGCTATTATCTATTGTTTCAGCTCCACCACACCCAAACAAAAAGCCCGCGCCGAGAAGTACAACCTGGAGATGAAGCTACTGGCGCGCGGCATCCCCGTGGTGGCTATGGTGGGGCGCAGCGGCCCCTTGGCGGGGAAAAAATCCATCCGCTACCAGGACTTGAGCCAGTATTCCATCGCCACCTTCCAAAACTTTGACTATGAGGACTGGCTGGGGCCGCTGGGTATCACCGGCACAAACAATGTGCTGTATGTATTCGACAGGGGCGGCCTGATGGACACGGTGAAAAACAGCCCTTACCTGGCGGTGGTGATGGCGGGCGCCACCCCCCGTGATGTGCTGGACCTGCCTATAGAGGGCTTCGACGAGCGGCTGGAATTGTATTTGCTGCATCAAAAGGGCTACCAGATGAACCCAAGAGAAAAGCAGCTGGTGCTGTTTTTGCGAAAAAAAGTGCAGGAGATGCTGCACGGGCTGGAAAGATAGCGAAAGAACGCCCGCTTGCCGGTGCAGGGAAGCCGCCTGCGCCCTGCCGTGCAAAAGGCCCGAGAGAACTATTGTCTACATTTTTTGCGGGATTCGCGGCGGGCCCGCGTGGTATGTTTTAGCCAGCCCGTCTTCCCGCTGGGGGAGAAAGGTACTGCGCGGTACCACGGGGTATTGGGGTGTTTACAAAGGGGGAGCGAAGATGAAAAAACGACTACTGGCCTTGCTGCTGGCGTTTGCCATGCTACAGGCTTTTGCCCCGGCGGCGCTTTTGGCCGGGGAGCCGGCAGACGGCAGCGCCCTGCCAGAGAGCCCGCCCGCCTCCCAGCAGGGGGATGGGGTGGCCGCGCCGCCGGCCACAGGGCAGCCGGAGGCTTCTGCGGGCAGCTCGTCCCAGCCGGCGGAGGCCCCGGCGGAGAGTGTTTCCCCGCCGCAAAGCGTGGCGCCTCCACCGCAAAGCACGGCCCCCCTGCCGGGGGGCCAGCCCGGTGCGGAAGCCCCGCCGCCCCCGCCTTTGCGGGAAGGGGCGGCCTTGCCCTCCTCGGCGCAGGCGGTGGCCGCCCCCGGGGAGGAGGGCGCCGCGCAGCCGGAAGATGCGGCCATGCCGGATTTCAGCCCCCTGGGGCCCCCGCGGCAGAAGGAGGAAGCGGGCATGCTGGCCCCCCAGGCGGTGCCCGCCTCCCCCCAGTATTTTTTGGGGGGCCAGCCCGGGGATTATCTCTATTTAATCTATGACCGGGGCGACACGGGCGCACAGTTTCAAAACCAGGCTACCCTGGAGGTGTTTAAGGACGACAGCGCGGGCGCGGGAAGCTGGCAAACCCAATACTATGCCAACAATTCCTCGGGTGTGTCCCTCTATTACTCCATTGGCGGGGTGCCCCGGCACTATGTCACCCCCTACTTCAGCACCTGGGCGGCCAGTGCGGGCACCAAGCTAAAGGACAGCGACGCCGTGGTGACAAAGCCGGACGCAAACACCATCAGCGTGCGGTGGATACAGCCGGAATTCACCTTTGAGATGCGCTATATCTACCGCTCCGGCTCCCTCTCCTTCCAGCGGGAATACTACCTCACCAACACCAGTGGCGCCCAGATGACCGACGTGAAGCTGGTGTATGGCGGCGACACCTATTTTGGCGGCAACGACTATGGCTACTCCTACTGGAACCCGAGCCTAAGCATGGTGTACATCCGCTCCTCGTCTGGCTCCACCAATTTTATGGGGCTTTCCAGCGCCGGCGCCAGTGCCTATTTTGGCGGGGCGTACAACAGCGGCGCCGTGAATGCAGACAAAGCGGCCCTGCCAAACAGCGTCACCTTGGCCAACACAGACCAGAGCTATTACCTGCAATGGAACCGCCAGTACGTGAATTCCGGTGAAACCTATACCCAGACGGCCACAGAGCGTTATTCCGTGGGTGGGGCGCTGCAAATCATCAGCCCGCAAAACCAGGTGCTGGTGCAGCCGGCGGCAGCTACGCAGGTAACCTACTCCTTCCTGGTTGTGAACACCGACGTGCAGGCGGCCCCATACGATTTTACGGCCAGCTCGTCCCGGGGCTACCCGGTCAGCGTTTCGCCCGGCAGCATCTCGGTGGATGCCAATGGGCAAAAGCAGGTGGACGTCACGGTCACCATTCCCGCAGGGGCGCCTTTGGGGGATGACAAAATCACCTTTACGGGCACCAACAGCAGTACCGGCAGCAAGGGCGTGGCCTATGCCATCACCACCATGGTTACCCCGCCGGATACCACCCCGCCCGTCATTGGCAGCCTGCAATATGCAGCCAACACCACCTGGGTAAAAGGCAGCGAAACGGTGAGCTTTACGGTGACCGACAACGTGGCGGTGGACCAGGGCTTTGTGCGTGTGAAAAACCCGGCGGGCGCCAGTGTAAGCGTGACCAAGGGCACGGGCGACAGCTACAGCTTTCAGGCCACCGTAAGCGGCATTTACACCATCGATGCAAAGGACAGCGCCGGCAACTCGGCCACCACCGTCTACACCAGGCAAATCAATGTGGACAACAGCCCGCCCACAGTGGGGGATATCCGCATTGCGCCAAAGGGCACCACGGCCTACACCAGCATTCTCTCCACACCCGTATACAGCTATTTTACCAACGCCGCCAGCGAGATTACCCTGACGCTGAACGACAGCGCCAGCGGGGTGAAAACCCTGGCCTACCAGTTTGTGCAAAAAGGCGGCGCCATAAACAATGCGAACTGGACCACACAGCCCACCTTCGCCAGCCCCCTGCAAACCCGCGATGTGGTGATTTCCGCCCTGCCCAACTATGCCTCCTCGCCGGCCACGCCGTTTGTGGGCTGCATTGCCGTGCAGCTAACCGATGCCGTGGGCAACGTGAGCACCACCACCGTGGACCAAAACGGAAGATATGTGAGTGAAAACCAGGCGCCTGCCACGGGCATCACGGTGCAAACCTCCGGCTTCGACCCCGCGAAATGGTACGATTCCGTTCTCTTTCGGGTGGTGGCAACAGACCCAAATTCGGGCTTGCAGCGGGTGGAAGTGCTGAACGGCGGCACCACAAATTACACATACACCCCCGCGGCGCAGGCGAATGGCCTTGGGGGCAGTACGGCGCTCTTTGACTACACGGCCACGGCGCCGGGCATTTACAACGTGAGCACCCGCGCCACAGACAAGAGCGGCAACACGGGCCTGAGTGTGCCGCAGCAGGTGAAAATATGCAACCAAACGCCTGTTTTGGTGTTGTCGCCAGAGCCACCCACGGGCTGGACAAACGCCAATGTGGTGCTGAACCTGGGCATTTCCAACAGCCCGGCCAATGCAAGCAGCCCGGTTTATTCCCCGGTTACCTACTCTTACCAGAAAAAGGGCGACACAAGCTGGCAGACCATAGGCACGGCCGAGCCGGGCGCCTCGGTGGTGCTTACGCTGAGCGCCAGCATGAATGATGTGTATGTGTTTAGAGCCGTTACGGCCACGGGAAAAACCTCTGCCATGGTAGAGCGCACCATCCGCATAGACAAAACCCTGCCCGCCGCCGCGGCGCTGCACACCCAGGCTGGCACCCCCGGCACCCCGCAGGACACGCCGGACGGGGAAAACGGATGGTACAAAACCATTCCTCTCCTCTCCATCACGCCGCCCCCGGCGGAAACCAGCCCCAGCGAAAGCCCGGTGAAAACCCTGTACCGCTTTGCCGACGAGGCCAATTTTGCCACGGCCACCCCCACCGAGTATACGGGGCAAAGCCCGGTGATTCCCGCGCCGGGAAAATATGCCATAGAAGTGTATACCCAGGACGCCGCCGGGAACCAGAGTGCCCACCAGACGCGCTATATCAATGTGGACAGGGACGCGCCCTTCATAGGTGGCATAAGCCTGCGCGCCATGAACCTTTCCGATGTGACGGGTATCTCGGGGCTGTTCCAGCTTTTTAACGGCAACGTGGTGGCCTCCGCCACCGTAACAGACGACCTCAGCGGAATATACAATGTCTATTACCAGGCGGTTGCAGAGGGCAGCTCCTTCAACCCCGCAGGCCCCTTCACCCAGTGCGCCAAGGGCGCAGACGGCAGCTACAGCCTTACGGTTACCCCGCAGTTCCGCGGCAGCCTCTACTTTGCCACCAAAGACAATGCGGGCAACGGCAGCTACCGGGCCTCCGGCATGCTGGTGGCCGACACAGCGCCCCCCACCGCCCCCACCCTGGACGCGGGAGGCTATGTGCCGGGCAGCTGGGCGAAAGACCCGGTGACGGTGCAGGCGGCTGGCTCCACCGCGCTCTCGGGCATAGAGGGCTATTACTACAAGGTGAAGGGCACGGCCGAGCTTTTGGCCATGCCAAGCGGCGGCCTGCCCGCCGCCACCAATGCCGAGACCAGCTACCAGTTTTTTGCCAAAAGCAAGCTGGGTATGCTAAGCGCCCCGGCGGAAATGACCGTGCGCTGCGACACCGAAGCGCCCGCCCTTACGGCGGTGCCCGCCAGCACTGCCCCCACAAACCAGGAGCTGCAGGTGGACATGACGGCCAGCGCGGGGGTCTCGGGTATCACGGAAATCACCGTCTCGCTGGATGGCGGCACACCCGTCAACATTCTGCCGCGGTTTACGGGCGGCACCGGCCTTGTGCGGCTGCCAAACAACGGAAGCTACCTCTTTACGGTGGTGAATGGCGCAGGGGTGCGCAGCACCACCACGCTGAAGCTTGACAATATTGACAAGGAGGCCCCGGCAGAGCCCGCCTACACCGTGGCGCCGGACCTGCCAAACCCCCAGGGCAACAACCCCTGGCGCACAGAGGCGCAAACCATCACCGTCACCCCGCCGCCCGCCGATGGCGGCAGTGCCATCAGCGTTTACTACCAGCTCTACCAAACCGGAACCACCCCCCCGGCCGGCGGCAGCCCCTACACCGGCCCCCTTCCGGTGACGGCCGACGGTGACTACACCTTTGAGCTGTGGGCGCAGGATGAGGCGGGGAACCTCTCGGGCCGGCAGCAGCGCCAGCTGGTGCTGGACCTGACGGCCCCCACGCTGGATATTACGCTGGGGGGCATTTCTCCTTTCACCAACAGTGCCAGCATTCAGTTCACCGCCAGCGACAGCGGCCCGGCGGCCTCCGGCCCCTGGTATGTGGCCTACCGCGTGCTAAACGACGACGGAAGCCTGCGGGCCAGCGGCTACCGCGGCTTTGTGGGCGGGCAGGCCCAGGTGCAGGTGGCCGCCCCCTTCACGGGCTGGGTGGAGGCCGACCTGTATGACCGGGCCGGGAACCGCGTGGCCCAAAGCAGCAGCACCTTTACCATAACAAAGGGAATGGCAGTGACCACAGCCGAAGCCACGGCCACCACGGGAGGAGGCACAGAGGCCTACTATGGCCGCTGGGTGAACGGCAGTGTGGAATTTGTGCTGGATGTGGCAAAGCCCCTGCCGGATGACACCACTGTGACCGACTACCAGGTGAATACCAATGGAACAGGCTGGACTGACGCGGGCATTACTTTCGATGCATCCAGCCAGACCGCCCGCTATACTGTGGCGGACGAAGGGGAGAAGCCCTTTTACTTCCGAGCAAGAACCGAATATAACGACGGTGTGAATGTCGTGCCAAATGAGGGTGTGCCCACCCCCCTGTTTACCACCCGCATCGACACCACCCCCCCGGACCCACCCACCGTCAGCATTGCCCAGCCGGAATATACCCTCGGCAGCGGCGTGTACAACGGCTACATTACGGTAACCCTGGCCGGAACCGATGCGGTGAGCGGGGTGCAGAGCCTGCGCTATTCGCTGGACGATGGCACAAGCTGGAAAAGCTACAACGGCCCCTTCAACATCAGCCCCCAGTTTGAGGGCTACCTCAAAGTGATAGCCCAGGACAGGGCGGGCAACACCAGCGAAACCCTCAGCCCCACATTCAAGGTAGACAGGGCCGCCCCGGCTGCCCCGGCGCTTTCGGCCACGGCAGGGGGCGCCGACTATTACGGCAGCACCTGGACGGCGGAGGATGTCGTTGTCACGCCCAGCGACGGTGTTCCCGCCCCGGAGCCTGTCGGCTTTAGCGGCATTGCCTACTATGAATACAGCCGTGACGGCGGTGTGAGCTGGACCGGGGTTACGCCGGGGAACAGCATTACTGTGAACACCAATGGCCGCGTCAACCTGCGGGTGCGTGCGGTGTCGAATGCGGGCATTCCCGGCGATTTTGCCGTATTTACCGTGCTGCGCGACGACACGTCTCCCGATATCACCGTGCAGGAGAAGGATGCAAGCGGCGCAGGCTATGACGGCATCGGCTGGACGGGTGGGGATGTGTTCTTCACCCTAGGCACCACCCAAAGCTATGCCTCCCCCTTCCACTATGAATACCAAAAAGCGGGCGACAGCGGCTGGACGGCCCTGCCCGGCAATACCCTGCATGTTGGGGAAAGTGAGGCGGCGAAGTACGTATTCCGCCTGATGACGGAGACAAAAGAGATAGAATCTGGCGATTACATGGTGAAAATAGACAAGGCGCGGCCCGGGCAGGCCACGGCTGTGGTGAACGGGACCATGGGCCAGAACGGCTGGTATACGGCGGTGAGGGACATTGCCTTGCCGTCGGTGCTCCTGGATGAGGACGGGGTACAGAGAAGTGGTATCACGGTTCAATATGCTCTCTACCATCCCGGGGATACCCCGCCCGCCTACACCACGGGAAGCCCTGCCCTCTCCGGCGATGGCAGCTATATTTTAGACGTGCAGACGCAGGATGAGGCGGGAAACCTGAATACGGCAGATTCCCAGACAATCAAGCTGGATTCGACCCCCCCGGAGATGGACGCCATCGCCTTCGAGCAAGCCGGGCTGCCGGGCGCGCTGGGTTATCTGTTCGCAGGCAGCGCCAAGGTGCTGCTCACGGGCCGTGACGCCACCAGCGGTATTTTGCGCTATGAGTACCAGCTGGTGCCGAAGGGGGATAGCTTTGATGCGGCCGCCTGGCAGACCTACGGGCTGCTGTATGTGCCGCCGGGCTTTCGGGGCACCCTGTATGCCCGCGCGGTGGACAGGGCGGGCAATGTGAGCGGAGACACGGCGGCCACGGTGAAAAAGGTGGATATCACTGTGGATATTGACCCACCCCGCGCGCCCAGCCTTAGTGCCAGTGCGGGAGGCCTGCCCTGCAAGGAAAAACTCTGGATGCACGACCTGGTTGTCCTTCACTTCACACCCCAGGGCAGCCCGCTTTCGGGCATTGACCACTACGAGGTGAACCGGGGCGGCGGCTGGGAAACGCTGCCGCCGGGCGTGAATTACATAGAAATCTGGGAAAATGGAAAAACGGTGGTGCAGGTGCGGGCGGTTTCGGGCGCGGGCATTGTGGGGCCCGCCGCTGCCTTTGAAGTGTGGCGGGACGACCAGAAGCCGGACCTGCAGGTGGAAGCCAAGCTGGCGGATGGCACGCCCTACGGCGGAGGCTGGACCAACCAGACGGTGCGCTATATTTTGCACAACACCACGGCAAACCCCTCGGGTATTTTGTTCTACGATTACTTTGACGGGGTCGATCGCCAGGTGACCGGTACGGTGGAGCTGTTTATGGACACGGCGCAGGCCGGGGACAAGCACACCTTCCGGGCAAAAAGCGGAACCATCCTGCCGTATTACTCTGACTGGCAGGATTTTACCGCTAAAATAGACAAGACCCCGCCCGCTGCCCCCGGCATAGAGCTGGCCGCCCCCGCCACGGGAGACAACGGCTGGTACACCACCCCCACTGGCTTTTTTGTGACCGAGGCCGCGCAGGACAGCGGCAGCCCGGTGCGCACCGAAATTTCCCGGGATGGCGGCCTGACCTGGAACGACTACTCCCCTGTGCCCGCTTTCCCGGCGTGGGACGGCCAGTACCACTACGCCGTGCGCGCCAAGGACGAGGCGGGGAACCAAAGCGGCATGGACAGTGTGGCTTTTGGGGTGGACAATACCCCGCCGTCGGAAATTCTGTTCTCCTTCACCCGGGCCGACGGCAGCCCGGTGGCGGCCGGCCCCGGCGGAGAAATTCTGGCGAATCAGGCGCTGTATGCCACGCTGAAGGGCACAGACGCTCTCTCCGGCATGGGCAGCATCACCTATACCCTGCTGGAGGAGGGCAAGCCCGAAAAAACCGTGGGGCCGGAAACGGTAGACGCCGATGGCTGCGTGCGTTTTGAGCTGCCCATTGGCTTTACGGGCCGGGTGAAGGCGAAGGGAACCGACCTTGCCGGGAACGAAACCCGCGAAGGGCTGGCCGTCTCGCCGCGGGTGGTGCTGAAGAACCAGGGCGCCGCCACCGGGGAAATCACCACCCCGCAGCAGCCCCGCCGCCTTAGCTGGTACAGGGGCAATGTGAACCTGGAGCTGAGGGTGCAGGATGAGGAGGAGGGCCTGTCCCGCGTGGTCATCAAGCTGAACAATACCGTCACCCAGGAGGTGAACTACCCAAGCCCTGTGAAGGAGGAGCAGGTCTTTACCCAGGTGGTTTCAGAATCCCGGCAGGAAAACCTGGTGGAGCTGACTGCCTACGACAGCTACGGAAACACCTTTGTGGTGCAGAAAGCGGTCAACATTGACAACACGGTGCCCGCCCCGCCTAGGGTAAGCCCCTTGCTCTATGACCCCCTGTACATTCCCCCTGTCATCACCCGCCCGGATATGCCGCCGCCCATACCGGATGAAAACGGCTTTGTGGACGGGAAAAAGGCCTACGGCAGCGAATGGACCAATCGGCCCGTTTACCTGGAGCTTGGGGGGGACGAGGCCATACCCTCGGGCTATGCCCGCTACGAGTATAGTGCCTCCCTGGACGAGGGGGCTAGCTGGAGCGCATGGGAGGTGATATCCAGGCTGGCGGCCAAAACACACGAGGCGCAGGGCGACCAAAACACAGAGTACCGCTTCCGGGTGGTAAGCAATGTGGAGGCGGTGAGCGAGGCCTCTGCGCCCATGCGGGTGAGGATAGACACGGTGGCGCCGCCCACGGCGCAGGTGGAACTGGCGGGCCAGCCGGACGAGGGCGGGATATACCGCACCGCGCTGGATGTGACCATAACCGCGCCTGCCGAGGAGAGCGGCGTGCACAGCCCGGTTACCACCTATGTAAGCGTGCAGGGCGAAACCCAGCCGATGCTGAACACACAGGCCGGCGCCGCCGGTGTGCTGACGCAGCAGGAGCTGGCCAGCGGGGAGTGGGTGAAATTGACCCTGCCGGAAGGCAGCTACACCCTGCAGGTGTACACCAAAGACGAGGCGGGGAACGCCTCTGCGGTGCAAAGCCTGCCTCTGCGGGTGGAAACGGCCCAAGGCCGGGGCGAAGCGGAGGCCTACAACACCGGGCCCACCGGCGGCGGAAACGCAGGCGTGCAGGTGCAGCGCTCTCCCCAAACAGGCGATAGCAGCGGTGCCGGGGTGTGGGTGTGGTGCCTGGCTTTGGCAGGGCTGGCCGCGGCCGCCGCAGCCCCCCTGGCCGTTTGGCGGGGCCGGAAAAACCGCCGCGCCCGGTAAAGCGGAATGCATTCCTGATGAAAATAAAACCCCCGTGAAAAACAGTGAGGGAAACTGTTTGGCACGGGGGCTTTTTTGCGCGTATGGTTGTTTGCCGGGCAGAGGCTATACCCCTATATGCCCGCCATGCGGGCGAAATGCGCCCGGGCGGGCTGATGAAACGGTGCAGGGCAAGGCGGCTCTTAGCCCGGGGCCAACGCAGCCATGCGCCGTTTTCGCCAAGTGTAGCGTATCTCATGCTATGTTCATTTGCCTTAGAGGGTGCCTCCACCCGTTAAGAACGCATAGGCTTTTTTCAAGGGCTCATTGTTTTTCTGGGCAGCCGCCAGAACACTGCGGGGGATTGGTCATAATCTGCAAGATGGTACGGTCTGTTTCCCGCATGCCCTCCCTGGCCAGCACCCCCACATTACGAATGGTGTTATCCACGCCCTTGGTTACAATGCCGTCTCCGCTTTTAAACTCTTGGTTGTGACGATACATGCGGTACCCGAGTAACCCTGCGTCCACGGCGGCGGCAATTTTGGCCGCACAGGAGGGCTTTGCGCCATCACACACCGTACCGGACAGAATGGCCACTGCGTTTACAATGGTGTGCGAAATGGCTTCACAGTCTCCCCCCAGCAAATAGGCCACACCCGCACCGGCACCCACGCCGGCACTCACAGCGCCGCAGTAGGCAGAAAGTCTTCCAATCCCGGTTTTTTGGTGAATGGTGACAAGGTTGGACACCAAGAGCGCGCGGTACAGCTGTTCCTGGCTGGCATCCATATGGCGGGCGAAGCATATCACGGGCAGAGAGGCCGTTATGCCCTGGTTGCCAGAGCCGGACAGGATGACCACCGGCTTTTCACACCCGCTCATACGCGCGTCGGAGCCGGCCGCTGCATACGCCTTGGCCTTATTGCTAATGTCCTCGCCATATTCCTGCAATAGCACAGAGCCAATGTTGGCGCCCCAGTTGCCTGCCAGCCCTTCCTCCGCAATGGCCATGTTGTATTGAATCTGTCTATCCAGCAATTCTGCCACTTGGTTCGTCTGCACACAGTCTGCAAATGCCACAATATCCTGCACATTTAAAATGCTCTTGTCTTGCCGGTTGTCCTCTGAGGATAGCACCAGGGGAAGCTCATGCAGAACATCGCCGTCTTTTTCCATCAGCACAACATTGCTATGGTGGTTTACAATACGCACCTTAGCGCTGTGTTCCCCCAAAAAACCGCTGAGTGTAATGTCTAAAAGATACGGGGTTTCGGCGCAAACAACATCCAAAGGCGTATTTTTTTCATACGCCTCAATGAAAGCGCGCTGTTCGGGCTTTACCTGGGCAATCACCTGTAATTTCATGCCGGGTTTTCCGGCAATTACCCCTGCGGCAACAGCCGCTCCTATTCCTTTTAAGCCGCCTGTGCCGGGAACCACCACACTCTTTACATTTTTCAAGATATTTCCCGAGACAGAAGCTGCCATTCTTTCGGGCGGGCCGCCCAGAAGCTCTGCCAGTAAAGCAGCTGCATAGGCAATGGAAATGGGCTCTGTGCAGCCCGTGGCAAGAACCAGCTCCTCCTTCAATATTTCAACAAAAGCTTGTGTTTTTTCCTCTGTCAGCATTTTTTGCCCCTCCGCTCTCGCCTAAAATGATTGTCCCCAGTATATCGGCCAGGAAGCAGAAAGGCAAGAAAAATGTAAATGTATTGGCCGCGGCAGATACCATGGATGGCCTTTTTTGATAGGGCATGGCCGCCTTTGCGGAAATGCGCCGATTTTAGGCTTGGTAATCTGCTATAATACAGGTAAACACAGCCCACGGGAGAACCAGGCGGGCTGCCTTTTTCTGTGAAACGAGGGTGGGAATATGGAACAAGAAATGACAATCCAGCGCTTTATGGACGGCATCGCCCTGCCAGGGGAAGGGCAGGAGGCCGTGCGGCGCTGTTCTCTTTCCGAACAGGAAATGGCCATGTGGAAAGAGCTGTTTTGGAACGGCGGCGACCTGTTTTACGAAAAAGCGGCGGCCCTGCCTTCGCCGGAGGCCTTTTTCCTCTGCCTCTATGTACGGCTGGCGGTAGACGTCTACGGGGCCTGCCGAAGCAAGGGAATTTCGGAAAAAATATACCTGGATACCTTTTCGGATTTTACCATTTGGTTTCGCCGCTGCAGGAAAGACCGGGGCAAACTCGGCCTCTGCGAGGAAAGGTGGCTCAGCCTGCCCATACGGCAAAGGCTTTTCCGTTTGGGGCGGCTGCAATTTGA
>CAYRFC010000008.1:5804-13886 GCA_964423365.1 uncultured Oscillospiraceae bacterium | reverse complement strand
TCCTTCTGTTTCAGGGCATGTTCGAGGTGATTCGGGTGGTACATCCCTTTCCGCAGGCGGAAGAACGGGTGTTCGGTAAAGTGTTAGATGACAAAACCCAATACCCGGAAACCACCTCGCTTCAGCGTGCGCTAAAAGTGTATTTACAGAAAAACCAAGAGCCGGGCATCGGGTATGGAATACGATATAGAAAAAGCAAATAGTAACCGTAAAATGATTGAAAACTACAATTTGTATTCTTCCTGCGGGTCTCCTATACTAAATATCGAGCTATGGGTTATTGTGCAATCGGTGGTTCAGTTTTTGTAATTTTAGGAGGAACGAATGAGAAGAGTACTTGCGTCTATAGTGTCTGTTTTTTTATGTGGGGCCATGCTGGCCGGGTGCAGCGCCGCAGCCAGTTCCAGTGCGGCGGGCTCCGTCGCCGCGTCCAGCGGTTCTACGGCGGCCGCTGGCAGTGCGGTAGCTGCCAAAGGCGACGTTACCACCATTACCTTTTGGTGCCACAAAAACGAGCCCTGGGTGAAAGCCTACAAGGCCATGGGCGAGATGTTCGCAGCCGCCAACCCGGGGTATAAGGTGGAGGTGCAGGATTATCCCTTCGATGTGTACAACGACAAGATTCAAACAGCCCTGACCTCCAGCACCGGGGGCCCGGATGTGATTGCCGTGTGGGGCGGCAAAGCCCCCAATTTCATTCAAACCGATTCCCTTTCGGAGGTGCCGGAGAGCCTGAGCGCCCAAATGCGGGAGGACTATATGGCGCCCACCCTTGGCATTTACCAAAAAGACGGCAAGTTCTACGGCGTGCCGATGGAATACAACCTGGAATACGGCGGCATGGTGGTGAACAAAAAGCTGTTTGCCGATGCCGGCCTGGAATACCCCACTACCTGGGAGGAGCTGCGGAGCGTCTCGCAGGAGGTGTCGGTGCAGAATGGCGACATCGTGGAGATGAAGGGCTTTGAGATGCTGGACAGCGACTCGCTCATCTGCAACTACCTGGCCATGATTCTGCAAACCGGCGGGCAGTACCTGCAAGAGGACAATTCCATCAACTTTGCCACCCCCGAGGGCATTGCCGCCATGGAGGAGATTTTGAGCATGGTGAAAAATGGAGAGGCCGACCTGCGAAACCTCTCTGAAGGGGAATACAGCTTTCACGATGTATACCAGGACAAGGGTTTTATGGCCTCGGTGGGCTCCTGGGGCATTGGAGAGGGAACCGATACCTACGGCCTGACCCTGGGCACCGATTTCGACTACATCCCCGTGCCCCAATATGGCGACAGCATGGGCTTTGCCTCCGAGACGGGCTGGGGCATCATTGTGCCGGAAAACAGCCCCAACAAAGAGGCCGCCTGGAAATTTGTAGAATTCTTTAGCCAGCCGGAAAACCTGGTGCAGCACAACATCGCCTGCAACCAGTTGCCGCCGCGCAAATCCATGCTGGACAGCCAGGCGTATAAGGACGCCCTGCCGAATGTTGCCTTCCTGCTGGACATTCTGCCCAGCGGCCAGTGGATGGGCCCCTACAACACCTCGGATATGCGCACCATTTTCAACCAGATGTTTATCGACCTCTGCCAGGCGGAAAACCCGGATGTGGAGGCCGCTCTCGCCGCAGCCTCGGAGAAAATTACCGCCGAGTGCCAGATTAAGTACTAGCGCACAGCAACACTGCAGCAATGGCCAAAAGGCAGCAGCCCCCGGGCTTTCTGCCTTTTGGCTGGTTTTGCGAAAAGAGAGGGCGCATGAAAGGCAATCGTTTTGTGGCGGCGGTTTTGCTGCCCAGCTTTTTGTTCTTGCTTCTGTTTACCGTTTTCCCACTGGTGTATGGGCTTGGCATATCGCTGTTTGACTATAACCCCGCCAACAGCAGCCAGGCCTTTTTGGGCCTGGCACAGTACACCCGCCTTTTGCAGGACGAGGTGTTTTGGAAAGCGCTGCGCACCACCTTGCTATTCAGCCTCATCGTGGTGGTGTGCAATCTCATCATCACACTTTTTCTTGCCAAAATCATCTCTGTTCTCCCTTCAAAGCGTTTGCGCACGCTATTTCGGGCCATCCTCTTCATTCCCTGCATTGCCCCCCTGGTGGGCACCTCTCTCATATGGAAACACGGCATCTTTGGCACCGAGGGCGGCCTGCTGAACAATCTTCTGGGCCTGTTCGGCATTCCACCCACCGATTGGTTCCTGACGACGGTACCTCTGTTTTTCCTCATTGTTCTGTTCACCCTATGGGCCGATATAGGATATAACGTGGTGCTGTTTACCGCTGGCGTGGAGGCCGTGCCCAAGGAGCTGAGGGAGGCGGCCGCCATTGACGGGGCCGGGCCCTTCCGCCAGTTTGTGCAGGTGGAGCTGCCGCTGATGCGCCGCATTTTTGCCTTTGTATGTGTGATGACCATGGCCAGCAGCTGCCAGATGTTTGCACAATTCCGCATATTGGTGCCGGGCGGGGGACGAAACAGCAACCTCATGGTTCTCACAAACTATGTCTACAGCAAGAGCTTCACCAGCTTTGACATGGGATATGCCTCGGCGGTGGCCGCCGCGCTATTTGTTTTGGTGTTTGGCGTGGCGCTGGTGCAAAACGCCATCATGCGCGCAGACTGGAGCTATGAATAAGATGAAAAAGAGCCTGTATAAGCCTCGTCATGTCCTCATAGCAGGGTTTCTCACCCTGTTTTCGGCAGCCATGCTGTACCCCATTGTGTGGATGCTGTTCACCTCTTTCAAAACCAACGCCGACATCCGCACAAACCGCACCCGGCTTCTCCCAGAGGTCTGGACGCTGGAGGGATATGTCACCGCGCTGGAAAAGGCCCCCATAGGGCGCTGGTTTTTGAACAGCGTGGTCGTCACCCTCACGGTCACCTTTGTGGTCATCCTCACCAGCACCATCATCGGGTTTGTGTTTGCCAAATTCACCTTTCCGGGCAAAAAATGGCTGTTTGGCCTGCTGCTGGCCACCATGATGGTGCCCCAGCAGGTCACCATGATTCCGCGCTACCTGCTCATTCAAAACCTGCGCCTGTTTGATACGCTGGCCGCGGTGATTGTCCCGGGGCTGGTCAGTGCGTTTTCCATCTATCTGGCCCGGCAGTTCATTGCGGATATCCCAGACAGTGTTTGCGAGGCGGCCAAAATGGATGGCGCGGGGCCGCTGCGCATCTACTGGCATGTGGTTCTGCCCAATATCAGGCCAGCCATCGGGTCGATTGGCATCTTCACCGCCATGGCCCACTGGAACGACTACCTCAACCCCCTGCTTATGCTGAATACAGTGGAAAAGATGACCCTTCCGCTGGGGCTTGTGTTCTTTGGTGACCAGCGCGGCGTGAACCTGGCCGCCACCATGGCCGTGGCCGCTTTGATTATGGTGCCCATGATTGTGATTTTTCTGCTGCTGCAAAAGCAGTTCATACGGGGCATGGCCCTTAGCGGGATGAAATAGGACAAACAAAAATACAGGCGCTTTCCCATTCGTTCGGGGGAGCGCCTGTTTTTTCAGCCAATCGCGCCTGCGCCTGCCTTCAGGGGGTGGGTAATCTCTCTGAATCCGACAGGTATAGGGCATTCGCGGGGCAGGCGTTCACACACACCGGCGGCAGCCCGCAGGCCAGGCGGGTGGTGCAGCCGTCGCACTTCACCAGCTTGCCGTTTGGCGCAAAGCGGGGCACCTGATGCGGGCAGGCGGCCAGGCAGCTTTGGCAGCCGGTGCAGGCTTCGTCTGCCAGGCAGACGAAGCCCCGGGTATCGCGCTGCAAGGCACCGCCAGGGCAGGCGGCCAGGCAGGGGGCATCGGCGCAGTGGCGGCAGCTGGCCGTAAGGTACTGCCCATCCTGCGGGGCGCGCGGGAAGTGCAGCCGGGGGGAAGGGGTATCGGCCGCTTCGGGGGCCGCGTGCTGGGCCAGGCAGGCCACCACACAGGTGAGGCAGCCCAGGCACTCCTCCTCTTTACAGGCTATGTACATGGGGTTCCTCCTCCCGTTTTTCCACCCGGCAGCAATAGGACTTATAGCCCGGAAAACCCGAAATAGGGTCCAGGTATTCGGTGTCTATCAGCAAATTTGCATCCCTTTCGCCGTTGCCGTGGTAGAGGTTCACCACCCCGGGCAGGCAGCGCGTGTCCAGCCGCAGGTGCAGCGGCAGCCGCCCCACTGGGCTTTCCACCCAAACCGCCTCTCCCTCCAAGAGCTGTAAAGCGGCGGCGTCGGAAGGGTGCATCTCGGCCAAGTCCACGGGCTCCAGCCCGGCCAGCCAGGGCAGGCGGTAGGTGCGGGAATGAAAGAGCTGGGGCTTGCGGCAGCCGGTGCTCAGCGTAAGGGGATACCGCGGCATTTTAGCTGGGGGCTGGTACACCGGCAGGCCATCGGCCCCACAGCCGGCCAGCACAGCCGAGACAAATTCAATTTTTCCGCTGGCGGTGGGCATGACCGGCGGCGCGGGTGCATCGGGCAAAGGGGCTGGGCTTGGCACCTTGAGGCCCTCTGGTGCGGCCCGCAGCTGTTCCAGGCTTACCTTGGTGGGGGCCAGCTGGTAACGCAGATACTCCTCGTGGCTTGCAAGGCCCAGAACACCTTCCCGGTAGCCCATTTTGGCGGCCAGCATCTGGATGATTTCCATGTCGCTTTTCACCTCGCCCAGCGGCTGGATGACCCGGGGCTGGTAATAGAGGGTGTCTCCCCCCAGCACCAGCAGCTGTTCCCGCTCCAGGCTGCTGGCGGCGGGAAGCAGCAGGTCGGCATAGCGGGCCGTCTCGGTCATAAATAGGTCGGTGTTGGCGAAAAAGCCCACTTTTCCCAGCGCCCGCTCCAAGCGGGCCGGATTCGGCCACATGCGGTGGTTCATACCAAAGGCCAGAAGGTTTTGCACCGGGTAGGCGCCACGCCCTTCCAAATAGTCCGCCAGTGCCGTCACCTGTATCTCCCCCGGCACCAGGGCGCTCCATACGGGGTAGCGGCCATGGCTCAAGTCCGGGCGGGTGCTTCGCCGGGGGCCGCCCGCCAAAAAATGCCCGGCCAGCTGCACGGCGGGGGCAGGAGGCGGGCCGTTGCCGCCTTTTATGCCATACTGCCCGGTGAGGGCGCAGAGCAGTGAGATGGCGCGTACGTTTTGCACGCCATTTTTGTGGTGAACCAGCGGCGAGGCGGAAAGCTGAATGGCCGAGGGGCTATTCTGCGCATACAGGCGCGCGGCGGCCGCTATGTCTTCCCGGGGCACCCCGGTCAGCTCCTCGCAGCGCTCTGGGGTGAAGGCTTCCAGATAACGGCGGTATTCCAAAAACCCGGCGGTATATGTTTCTATAAAGGCCCGGTTGGCCAGGTTTTCCTTCACAATCACATGGGCCATACCCAGGGCGAGGGCGCCGTCGGTGCCGGGGCGGGGGCGCAGGTGTATATGGGCCTTGCGGCAAAGCGGGGTGATGCGGGGGTCTATCACCACAAGCCTTGCCCCCCGCGCGAGAAGCTGGGTATACACACCGGCCTTGGGGGTGCTGGAATACGCAGCGTTCACCCCCCACACCAGCAGGGTCTGGCAATGGGCCATGTCTGCGGGGGCGGGCCCTGTGCCGTAGCTGGCCTGCCAGCCCATGGCCATGGCACGGAAACAGGTGCTGGATTCGGTGCCAAAATTGGGGCTGCCGTAGGCGCTGGCCAGGGCAGTCAGCTCGGTGCGGAACCACTTGGGGTGGCCGGTGTAGAAAAGGGTTTGCTCTGGCGCTGCCTTGCAGGCCTGCAGCCGGCCACAGAGAAAATCAATGGCCTCCTCCCAGCTGATGCGCTCAAATTGTCCGCTGCCCCGTTTTCCGCTGCGCCGCATGGGGTAGAGCAGGCGGTCCTTGTGGTAAAGCCACTGGCAAAGAGCGGCCCCCTTGGCACAGATTTTTCCGTTTTGATAGGGCAGGCTTCGGTTGCCCTCTGTGCGCAGCACACGCCCTTCCCGCAACGTTACGTTCAGCAGGCACTGCCCACCGCACAGCCCGCAGACGGCGGGTTTTTGGGTGATGCCTGTCTCGGCGCAGGGAATGTGGGCGCGCAGCAGTTTTTGCCGTGTTGCTGTATCCAAAATGGGTTCTCCTTTTGGCTGAGGCAGGCTTGCTAAGTCATACGCTCGGCAATTTCCCGGTTGATGCGGTTTCGCAGGCAGAGCAGATAGCTGTCTGATTTGGGAAATACTGTGAAGCTGAGGGGCTGGGCCAGCTCCTCCTCCATCAGCTTCAGCACATACTCCTTGCTGGTCAGGCTTTGCAGAAGCCGGCAGGCGCGCAGGTCATAGAAGGCCTGGGCGTGCACCATCATGCGGATGGATTCTTCGGGCTGGCCGTCTGGGCCGGGATAGACCAAAAAGGGGTCGCCAGCGGGAAAGCCGCCACCCGCATCGGTGGACTGATAGGGATTGATGTGCTCTAGCGAGTATTGGCTGTTGTAGAAATTGTAGCCCCAGTGCAGAACGCCCGCTATATCATATTTAAAGAGCTGCAGGCCATAGATGCGGTTGCGCAGAGAGGGCATGGACATGAAACGGTTGCTCACCTGCCAGTATTGCCCCACGCAGTAGTAGGTCCACATATCGGTGAGCCCGTGTGCCAAAAATTCTTCAATTTCATTGTTGCCGGGAATGGGTTTATCTACCAGCCCATGGCGGTAGAACGCATAGCTGGATAGCGCGTCGAAGGTGCAAAAACCGTCCAGCAGGCCGCCTATGGATTCCTTGGCGGCGCGGTAGGTGTCCAGCTGAGATTCCTGCGGCTCGTCCGAGAGGTGAAACCAGGTTTTATCGGCGATTCCCAGCGCTTTTAGCTGCTGAATGAGAGCGGGCAAAAAGCTTTGCAAAAAGCGGGTGTATTCCCCTACAGCCGGGGTGTGGAAGCCGAAAATTTGCTCCTCTTGGCCCTTCACCCGTGCCATCACCTTGGGCGGGTGCTGGGCCCCCCACTGGGAAAACAGGTGGCTCATCTCAAAATATTCCATCCCGCAGCCCTGGCACATCTGCACCCAGCGGGTGAGGAGAGAAAAATCGAAATGGTAGCCGCCCTTCTCATCCACCTCCACCTCCACAAGCTGCACAGTGGTGCGGTCTCCGCCATAGGCAATATCTAAGGGCGGGGTGAACAGGGGGGTTAATATCATGTTGCCGCTACGCTTGCCCAAAAGGCGGATAAAGCTTTCCATGATGCGCCAGTGTTCCTCGGAAAATACGGGAACACCGTAGTAATCGGCCAGGCAGTCGGCGTGGAACCACTCGGTGTGTATGATGCGCTGGGCGGGCAGGGCCACCGGATAGAAGGTGAGCTCTGTTGAGGCAGAAGCCTGCACCTCGCCCTCCTTCAAAAGCTGTATTTCCACCGGGAAGGTGCCATGCAGCGCCGGGTCGTCTATTGCTGCATCCACCCAAAGGCTGCGCCACTGGCCGGGATATACATCCACGGCGTCATTTTGTAAATCCTGCAAAAGGTCTGGATACAAGCCCGCGCCGGTACGCAGGTAGTTGTCGTCCACCTCTGGGTTGGCCGCGCGGCGCACCGGCACACACTCCACCCGGCGCAGCCGCAGGTGCTCCTTTATGGGCGAAACCACCTGCACCGAAAGGCGCTGCTTAAAAAAGCCCGTGGTGGAAAGGGCCAGCTGGAAAGAGAGGGTTTCGCCCTGCAGGGCGGTAAACCGCAGGCATTCGGGGCGGTATACCGGCCGTTCATCGGGAAAGACCTTTTCAAGCGAACTGAGAAGAACCATTTCTACCGGGCTTTGTGTACCTTTCATAGGCCGTCACTTTCCTTATCGGCATCGATTTATATAGGCTACAGACCCTTCTACGATAGTATATTTTGCGTAACATTGCAATATGTATAGAAGCTTTCCATGTGAGGCGGCAGTGGATTTAAATATTCTATCCATGCCTGAAAAAACACCGGAGAGTGTGGCCCGCACAGCGGCCACTTCCAGCGGGGAAATCTGGCAGCATCGCGGTATAGGCCGCTCTCTGCCGGTATATTCCAATATCGCAAACAAACACCCCGCAAACAAAGCAAGCTTTGCCCCACGGGGTAAAGAATTTTGTGCAGCAGGCAGTA
>CAYRFC010000008.1:0-5704 GCA_964423365.1 uncultured Oscillospiraceae bacterium | reverse complement strand
GCAAACAAAGCAAGCTTTGCCCCACGGGGTAAAGAATTTTGTGCAGCAGGCAGTACGCGGCACCCAATTTCGGGAAGTCGCCAAACCGTCGCCAAAGTGTCGCAAAAAAAGTTGGCGGGCACGAGGGTGAAGCAGGAAAGAGGAAAATTTTCGCAGCCCAAGGCGGACGATTGACTAGCGCCGCAGCGCTGTTTCGAGCCGGGCCGCCCAAGGCGACTTTTAGCCCGAGACCAACGCAGCCATTCGCCGTTTTCGCCAAGTGCAGCCTAGCTTATGTTATGTTCATTTGCTCTAGCCGGGCGGTGGGGCCGGGCTGGCAGAAGCGGCTGCAGCTGCCGCGGCCTCTGCGGCCGCCTGGGCTGCGGCCGATTCTGCTGCCGCCGCTTCCGCGGCCGCCTGGGCGGCTGCGGCTTCCGCCTCGGCGCGGGCCTTGTCACGCCCGGCCTGGTCCAGGTAGGTCAGGCTGGGCACCTGCGCCTCGGGCAGCAGGCCAATATAGCTCTTCCCCGTTTGCAGCGTCAGCTCCTGCCCATCCTGCCCCAAAATATGCAAGGGCTCGCCCGGCGCGCCCTTTTTCCACTGGATGGGGTAGACCAGCCCCCCGGCAAACAGGCTGCCCGTGCCCCCGGCCAGGTTGTATTCTAAGGTAATTCCATCGTCTTTCAGGCCGACGCCGCAGTACAGCAGCAGCACGTTTTGGAAAAGGTACTGGCTGCCGTTTTCGTCGGCATGCGGGGCGCCAAAGGCAGTTTTTACATAGTGGTTGTTCTCCGGGCTGTAGTGGAAGCTCACCCTGTTGGCCTCATTGTAGTAAAAATCAATATCCAGCGCCGTGCTTCCCTGGGGGGCCGGGGCGTTTGAAAAGCGGAACAGGGTGTTCACCTCTCCGGTTTGGCTCAGGCCCACTGCCGCGCCCCCGGCGGCCACCAGCGCACCGTCGGTAAACCAGTTGTCCTCGTTGCGTTTGTTCCCACCCGCCGAGGTGCCGCGCACCGGGTCATACACAAAGGTGGTGGTGCCCACGTAGATGCCGTCCACATCCTGGTAGGCCAGCACATTCAGCAGGTTTTTGGCATACACAGAGCCGCCGATGTGCGCCAGCACCGCATTGGCAGGCACCGCAAACTGCACAAACTGGTCGCGCGTGTAGCGCACCGGGCCCACCGTGCTCACGGTGCGCGGGTCGCCATACATGGCCATCAGGCTGGTGCCGCCGCGCTCGTCCAGCGCCTCCAGCATCACATCACACACCGCCAGGCCCCGCTGGGGCAGGCTCTGGTAGTCATTGGCTATCATGATGGCCAGCGGGCGCTGGCCGGGGGCGGCCCCCTCGGCCAGGGGCAGGCCGGTGAAGGGGTTCAGCGCCCCGGCTGCCGGAAGCGGGGCCAGCGAGGCCACGGGCGCCGGGGCGCTCTCCGGCTCTTCCCCCGGCAGGGGAATGGCAGAGCCGGTGGGCGCAGCGGCCGGCTTTTGGCAGGCGGCCATTGCGCCCGCCAGCACCAGCGCCAGCAGCAGTGCCAGTATTTTTTTCATGTTGCGCCCTCCTCCCCGCCTGTTTTTGCCCGGGCGGCTTGCCATGGTAAAAGGAAAAACCGGTTTTCGGCAAGGCCGAAAACCGGGGTTTTTCTAGTCTTCCGTTTCTTGTTCGTTTGTGTTCACCGTTCCGGCGGCTGCCTCCTGGGCTGCGGTGCCCGCCTTCACGCTGGCGTCAAAGGCCTCCAGCAGCTTGTCGTCCACCATGGCTATGTAGGAGTTGCCGGGGTTCAGGAAGTTCGGCGTCTCGTTGGTGTCGTTCACAAAAATTTGCAGGGGCTGCTGCGGGCCGCCCTTCTTCCAGCGCACCAGCTCGTAGTTGCCGCCGTTAAAGTAGTAGCCAATGCCGGTATCGTAGGCCACAAACACCAGCTCGCTGTTGGTGTAGTTGTGCATCTGGGTAAAGAGCACCAGCATGTTGTTAAAGCCCAGCTGCTCGCCGTTGTTCTCGTCTATGGCGGGCTGCACCTGGCCGTTGCTGGAGTTGTACTGGCTCATCATATAGCGGTTCGACGCCGCGTCATACTCAAACAGGCTGCGGTAGCCCTCGCTGTGCACCACCGCCACGCTGGGGGCCGCGCCGCCTTCCAGCTGGCGGGGGGCCTCGTTGTAGGGGGTGAAGTTGAACATGGTGCTGTTGTAGGGCCGCTGGTCGTCCAGGTTGTACTCCTCCACAGCCGCGGCCAGATGCTCGCCGTCGGTGTACTCGGTGTACTCGGTCTTCATGCCCGCGCGGCCCGGGTCGCGCCAGGTGACGCCCAGGTTCGGGGTCATATCGAAATCGGTGTACTCCATGTCCTTAATCATCTGCAAAACGGGCTGGTTCTGGTTGGGGCCATCATGCACGTAGAAGCCATACGAGGGCACCAGCATTTGGAAAAACTGGTCGCGCGCCGAACGCACCGAGCCCACCATGGGCATCTTCTGGTAGTCCTGGAACACGGCCATAAAGCGGGTGATGCCGCCCTCCACACGCATCTCATACACCACGCCCGCCTCAGAGAGGCCGCGGGTGGGGCGAGAGTCGGCAATGTTGTTCACCATCACGCCCACCACACGCCGTCCCTCGGGGTAGTCGGCGCCTTTCTCCAGGCCCGTCAGGTAGGCCGCCTCCAGCGCCGGGGCTTCCGGGGCGCTGGCAGAGGCCGAGGAGGCCTGCCCGCCCGGCACGGGCAGCGGTGTTTCGGATTCCGAGGACGCCCCGCCCGAGCAGGCCGCCACAGCGATTGTCATAAGAGCCGCAAGGGCTAAGCTAAGCACTTTTTTCATCATAAGAAATGTTCTCCCTGGTTTTCTGTTTTCATCGGGGCAGCGCGCACGCATGCGTTCGCCTCACATAACCTTAAGTGTACATTCTATAATATTAGCGCCTGTTTGTAAACCTCAAAAAACCGAAGCATGCAAAATAATTTCGTCTTGTTGTCCATAATACATCCGCACCCGGCGCCCGCCCCCCGTCACATCACGGGCAGGGGCCCAAAGCCACAGAGCTGGATGTAGACCGGAGACTGGCTGTCGCTAAAATAGTCATTGTAGTCGTCCGGCTCACTTTTCAGCAGGCATTCCTCCCGCTGGGCCAGAGGCAGCGCCAGGGTGAGCGAGGCCCCTTCCCCAAACACGCTTTCCACCGCCACCGTGCCCCCCAGCGCGCGCGCCATGCTGCGCACCAGGGCCAGCCCCAGGCCAAGGCCGGGGCGCTCGGCGCTGTCCAGGTGGGGAAAAACGGAATAGAAGGGCTCAAACACATGGGCGGCCACCTCGGGGCGGATGCCCTGCCCCCTGTCCTTCACCGTAAGCACCGCACGGTTTCCCACCCGTTTCAGGCTCACCTTCACCTGGTTGCCCTCGCGGGTAAACAGAAGGCTGTTTCGCAGCAGGTTCACCACCGCGTGGCCCAGGGCCCGGCTGTCGGCCCGCAGGGGCAGGGGCAGGGGGTCTATCTCCCAGGAAAAGCCTATCCCCTGCTTCACAAAGGCATTTTGGGCCTTTTTGCACAAGCCGTCCAAAAAGGAGCCCATCTCCAGCAGCTTCCCACTGGGGGGCCGGTGCTGGGTGCGGTTGAAAAATTCCAGATTGTAGGTAAGGCGCAGCAGCTGGTACTCGCTTTTCTGCATGGATTCCAGACATTCGTTGCAAAACAGCTCGTCCCCCTCCCGCAGGTTACAGTGCTCCAGCCGCCGGGAAAGTGCCTGCACCGCAGAGAAAATGTCACTCACCGTCTCCCGCAGGCCACTGCTGAAGGCCTCAACGGCCAAATTGTCCAGCACCTTGCCCACCGCCAGCAGGCCCTCGGGGTGGGGCAGCACGTTGATGCCCCGCATCCACAGGGCGGTTTTCAGCAGCTCTGCATGGGGCTCGGCTCTGTCCAAAGCCTGCTCTCCCAGCAGTGCCGTCATCAGCTTGTGGATGTCCTCTGTTTCGCGGGCGGGCACACCGCCCTGGCGGGCAAATTGATTCGCCCAGAACACCTCATCCGTCCCCAGCCAATAGCAGGGGTAGTCAACTGTTTCGAATGTTTTATAAAAATCATTGATCATAAGCTTTACACTCTCTGGCTTGCACCGCAAAACCAGCCGTGTGCCCAGGGGGCAAGCAGTCCTGGTTCTCCGCGTGTGCGCAACTTGTCGAATCATGTCGATTTAGATGATTATATCATATTATTCTCTTGTTGTGGCAAGATTTTGTGGCACGGTGTTTCCCTGGTTTCCCATCCCCGCGCCCCCGGCCCTTCTACGGCTTTTGCCTGTATACCAGATGGCGGAAAAAGCGTGTTTGTTGTTAAAAAAACTGGTAACATTTCAGAATAAAGAGGCGGGCGCTTGCAGTTTCGGGGGCGTTGTACTAAAATTGTAACCAGACAAACGGGGAGACGGCGGTGGCGCACAGGGCGCCCGGCTTCTTTCTGATAAAGAAACGGAGGGCTTAACATGGGCATTAAAGTTGGTATTAACGGGTTCGGGCGGATTGGGCGTCTGGTGTTCCGTGCGGGACTCAGCAACCCCAACATCGAATTTGTGGGCATCAACGACCCTTTCATGACCGCCGACTACTGCGCCTACATGCTGCGGTATGACACCGTGCACGGGCGCTACGCCGGCGAGGTGGGCCACACCGACAGCGCCATTTTGGTGGATGGCAAGGAAGTGAAGTTCTTTGCCGAGAAAAACCCTGCCGATATCCCCTGGGGCAAAATTGGCGTGGACTATGTGGTGGACGCCACCGGCATCTTCTACACCAAGGAAAAAGCCCAGGCCCACATTGACGCGGGCGCCAAAAAAGTGGTGTACACCGGCCCCTCCAAGGACGACACCCCCATGTTTGTGTGCGGCGTGAACCTGGACACCTACACACCCGACATGAACTTTGTGTCCAACGCCTCCTGCACCACCAACTGCCTGGCCCCCCTGGCCAAGGTCATCCACGATAACTTCGGCATTGCCGAGGGCCTGATGACCACCGTGCACGCCACCACCGGCACCCAGAAAACCGTGGACTCCCCCTCGAACAAGGACTGGCGCGGCGGCCGTGCGGCGGCCGGGAACATCATCCCCTCCTCCACCGGCGCCGCCAAGGCCGTGGGCAAGGTTATCCCCGAGCTGAACGGCAAGCTGACCGGCATGGCCTTCCGGGTGCCCACCCTGGATGTGAGCGTGGTGGACCTGACCGTGAACCTGAAAAAGCCTGCCAGCTATGCTGAGATTTGCGCCGTGATTAAGAAAGCCAGCGAAGGCGAGCTGAAGGGGATTTTGGGCTACACCAGCGACGAGGTGGTCTCCAGCGACTTCATTGGCTGCGCCCTGACCTCCATCTTTGACGAGAAGGCCGGCATCGCTTTGTCCGACACCTTTGTAAAACTGGTGAGCTGGTATGACAACGAATGGGGCTACTCGAACAAGGTGCTCAACCTCATTGAGCATATGGACAGTGTGAAATAAGCGTTTTGTCTCCTTTTCCCGCCGCATGCCTGCGGCGGGATTTTGTTTTTTCGCATATGCTTTACGGCATAACATTCCGGTCTGCTATGTCGTTATATTCATACTATACTGTTTTTGTGGGAATTATGTGTGTATCACAATTCTTCCACATGGCAGCAAGCAGCCCGGGCCCTGGGGCCGTCATATCTTGTATTTTGCGCGGCACTCCTGTATAATACAGCTACATATCAGCCCTT
>CAYRFC010000007.1:18387-35143 GCA_964423365.1 uncultured Oscillospiraceae bacterium | reverse complement strand
CTATTCCGCCTTGTCCTTCAAAATAATGTCGTGGCTGCCGCCCTCAATGATGCTGGTGGAGGAGACCAGGGTGAGGCGGGCCTTGTCCTTCAGCTCGGGGATGGAGAGGGCCCCGCAGTTGCACATGGTGCTGCGCAGCTTGTGCAGGGTGACCCCCACGTTGTCCTTCAGGCTACCGGCGTAGGGCACGTAGCTGTCCACCCCCTCCTCAAAGCCCAAGGCCTCGTCGCCGCCCATGTCATAGCGCTGCCAGTTCCGCGCGCGGTTGCTGCCCTCGCCCCAATACTCCTTCACGTAGCTGCCGCCCATGCGCAGGCGGTTGGTGGGGCTTTCGTCAAAGCGGGAGAAATAGCGGCCCAGCATCACAAAATCGGCCCCCATGGCCAGCGCCAGGGTGATGTGGTAATCGTGCACAATGCCGCCGTCGGAGCAGATGGGCACATAGACGCCGGTCTCCTCGTAGTATTCGTCCCGGGCCTTGGCCACCTCAATCACCGCCGTGGCCTGCCCACGGCCAATGCCCTTTTGCTCCCGGGTGATGCAGATGGAGCCGCCGCCAATGCCCACCTTCACAAAATCGGCGCCACTGTCGGCCAAAAAGCGGAAGCCCTCGGCGTCCACCACATTGCCCGCGCCCACCTTCACCTCGTCGCCATAGCGCTCCTTAATCCAAGCCAGGGTGCGCTTCTGCCACTCGCTAAAGCCCTCGGAGGAATCGATGCACAGCACGTCGGCCCCGGCCTCCACCAGGGCGGGCACCCGCTCGGCATAGTCGCGGGTGTTGATGCCCGCGCCCACCACATAGCTCTTGTTTTTGTCCAGCAGCTCGTTCTTGTTCTCCTTGTGGGAGTCATAGTCCTTGCGGAAGACCAGGTGCACCAGGTGGCCGTCCTTGTCCAGCAGGGGCAGGGTGTTCACCTTGTTGGCCCAAATGATGTCGTTTGCCTCCTTGAGGCTGGTGCCGTCATCGGCCACCACAAGCTGCTCCAGCGGGGTCATGAAGGAGGAAACAGGGGTGGCGGGGTCCATGCGGGAGATGCGGTAATCCCGCGAGGCCACAATGCCCAGCAGCCTGCCGTGGGCGCTGCCGTCATCGGTGACGGCCACGGTGGAATGCCCGGTTTTCTTTTTCAGGGCCAGAATGTCGGCCAGGGTGGCGTCGGGGCGGATGTTGCTGTTCGAGGTGACAAAGCCCTTTTTGTAGCTTTTCACCTTGCGCACCATGTCGGCCTCGCTCTCGATAGACTGGCTGCAATACAAAAAGCTGATGCCGCCCTCAATGGCCAGCGCAATGGCCATTTTCTCGCCCGAGACGCTTTGCATAATGGCGCTGGTCATGGGAATGTTCATGTACAGGGAGGCGTTCTCCCCACGCTTGTGGCGCACCACCGGGGTGCGCAGGCTCACGGCGTCGGGGGTGCATTCGGCCGAGGAATAGCCCGGGATGAGGAGATATTCGCCAAAGGTATGGCAGGGTTCGTTGTAAATGGTTGCCATGGTCGCCTCCTAAAGGGTGTTTTCTCTTTATCCTACCATACCAAAGGGCAAAAAGGAAGGCGCGGGCGCCCCGGAGAGGGCCAAAAAGACAGGAAAAAACAGGCGGGCTTTTGGCGAAACTGCTGCCGCCTTGTGTGGCTGCTGTGGGGGCCTGCTATTCTCCACCGGCTCAAGCAAAAAGTCAATACCGATTAAACAGTAAAAAGCGGCTTTTGGCTTGTTGTATAGAATAGCAGTAATTGTATTGTATTCCATAAACGGGTAAATTTTGGCAAATCAGAATGGATTGCATAGCGCCACTGAGCGTGCTATACTTCCACCGAGGCACCACGGCAAGCGGCAGGCGGTCAATCCGGCCCCCGGAAGGGGGTGTTGCCGATGGATATAACGGCATATGTGGTTATTTTGACTCTGATTCTGTTATTGCTCGTTTCTGTGAAAGGAAACGGCAACCATCGCAATAGAAAACGGTAACCGCTGTCCCCTAGCAAGGTAACGGTTACCGTTCATCTTTCAATGGGGGCGACCGCCTGTCGGTGGTGCCTCTCTGTGAATATTATAGCACATGGCATGATTGAAAGGCAAATCATTTTCGAGGGAGAACTTGCTAAGGCTTCCCCGGCCATGGAAAAACAAAAAACAAAAAGCCCCACAGGAGTGGTGAGGCTTTTTGTTACAAGGAGTTTTGCGGCCCCGACAATTACGGCAAGCCGTAACCGGAGGAGGGGGGTACCGCATCATGAAAAAAGCTTGCACTTGCACTTGTTACAAGAAAGCCCTGGCTGTAACTTTCTTGCAACTAAATTGTAACCCTTTTGATACTAGTTGTCAATACCCATTTGTGTACTTTTTGTAATAAAGTTGTGAAAACTATGTGTTGGGCGGCAGGGCAGGGCGGGCAGAAAGAAAAATATGTGATGGGAAGCGGATAAAATGGGCCGCCCCGCAAGCGGCAGGGAAAGGGGTGAAAAAGGGTGCGGCTTTTCTTGCACCCGCACCCGGAAAAACTTTGTAACTATTTACGAAGGGTATAGTGTGGCGCCCTGGCGTATACAGTGGGGAAAGCACACAGCATGGAAACCGCGGCCAATCAATCAAAAATGGTTTTGCCGCCGGAAATTACCCGCAGGGGCAGCAGCTCCTGGTTCCAGATAAGGATGTCGGCGCGTTTGCCGGGGGTGAGGCTGCCCACCTGCTGGGCCAGGCCGGTGGCCATGGCGGGGTTTAGGCTGGCGGCGCGCACGGCCTGCTCCAGCGGCACGCCAAAGCCCACGGCGCGGCGCAGGCATTCGGCCAGGTTGGTGGCGCTGCCCGCAATGGTGCCGTCGGCCAGGGTGGCCTTGCCGTTTTTCATAAACACGGCCTGCCCGCCCAGGCTGTATTCGCCCTCGGGCATGCCGGTGGCACGCATAGAATCGGATATGAGGCAGACGCGGGCTTCGCCAAACCACTTGAAGACCGAGCGCACCACCGCCGGGTGCAGGTGGATGCCGTCGGAGATGGCCTCCACATAGGCGGCATAGTCGCTGGCCGCGCCGATGACCCCCGGCTCGCGGTGCAGGAAGGGGGGCATGGCGTTGAACAGGTGGGTGACGTGGCTGGCCCCGGCCTGGAAGGCAGCCTCTGCCTGGGCATAGCTGGCCGAGGTGTGGGCCAGAGACACAGTGCAGCGGCGGCAGACGGCGGCGATAAATTCGGCGCTGCCGGGCAGCTCGGGGGCAATGTCCACCAGGCGGATTTTCTCGCCCGAGAGGGCGAACAGCTCGTCAAAGCGCTCCACCGAGGGCCCGGCCAGATAGTCGGGGTTCTGGGCGCCGCGCTTTTCGTTGTTCAAGAAGGGGCCCTCCATGTTGATGCCGCGCAGCACCGCCCCATGGCCGTCCTGGTCAAAATAGGGCTTCATGGTGCCCACAATATCCTGCAGCATGGGCTGGCTGAGGCTCATGGTGGCGGGCACCACGCTGGTTATCCCTTTGCCGCCGTAATAGTCCAGCATGGTCTCTATGCCCTCGGCGTTCGCGTCGCAGAAGTCGTGCCCCATGCAGCCATGGCTGTGGATATCCACAAGCCCGGGCAGTACAAAGCCGCCGCAGGCGTCTATGCCGTCCCCCATGGGCAGGCTGCCCGCCGGGGCCAGGCGGGTAATTTTGCCCTCCTGAAACTCCAAATCCAGCCGCGCGAAGCGGCATTCGTCGGTGAAAACAAGGCCATTGTAAATCAGCATCGTGGTGCCTCCTTGCCGGGGAGAGGGGAAAGGCTGTGTCCCCTTGCTCCCGTGTGCTATTATAGTAGTATCATACCAGCAAAAGGGCCCGCTGCCCAGCGCAAAATAGGCGCGGCGTTTTGTACATTTTGCTGCAAAGGGGGAGGCAGGCATGGCCGGTGCCGAAAAACGCAGTGGAGTGAAGGGCTTTGGCCCGGTGTGGGGGCCTCAGTCCCGCGCGCTGATACTGGGGAGCTACCCCTCACCGAGGAGCTTTGACGAGGGCTTTTACTACGGCCACCCGCAGAACCGCTTTTGGCCCCTGCTGGCGGCGCTCTGCGGTGCGCCAAGGCCGGGCAGCCTGGAGGAAAAAACCCGCCTGGTGCTGGAGCATGGCCTGGCCCTGTGGGATTCTCTTGAGAGCTGCACCATTCTGGGCGCCTCCGACAGCAGCATAGAGGACCCGGTGCCGAACGATATCCCCGCCCTGATGGCAAACAGCCAAATTGAAGCGGTGTTCTGCAACGGGGCGGCCTCCCACCGGATATACCGCCGCTACTGTGAGGAAAAAACCGGCATCCCGGCCCTCTGCCTGCCCAGCACCAGCCCGGCCAACGCCGCCTTTGGCCTGCCGCGGCTGCAGGCGGCCTGGGCCCCCCTGTGCGCCTATATTTCCCCGGCGGAGGGCGAAACACTGTAGCGGCAGCCGCAGTAGTGCTGGCGGTACAGCCCATATTCCCGGCTGAGCAGGATGCTGTTTTGGTAGCCGCCTTTTTTCTTGAAATCTGCCGGGAGAAAGGCCAGCCCCTGTTTTTGGGCCAGCGCCGCGCCCGTCTCGCAGATGGGGGCGGCGTTTTTGCGCGGCCCCACCGTGAGCGCGGTGGCAAAGACCGGCATGTCCAGCTCGGCGGCCTTTTGGGCGGTCCTATCCAGCCGCAGGGCGATGCAGCGGGCACAGCGCGCGCCGCCCTCAGGCTGGGCGGCCAGCTCCCCGGCCAGGGCCTCAAAGCGATCCGGCTCATAGGGGCCCTCCAAAAATTGCAGGGGCCAGGCGGCGGGGGCCTGCCGCAGCAGGGGGGCAAAGGCGTCCCGCCGGGCTTCATACTCGGCCGGCGGCCAGATATTGGGGTTATAGTAGTAGAGCGTGAGGGCGAAATGCCCCCCCAGGCGCTGCACAGCCTGGCTGGCGCAGGGGGCGCAGCAGGCGTGCAAGAGCAGCGGGGTGCCTGCGGGGTAGCGCAGCATCTCACTCTCCATCTCACGGTTATACTCTATTTTGTTCATATTTATGCCTCGCAGCAGAATGCCCTGGCGGAAGGAAAGAAAAAATAAAGCGATGAATAGCAGAAAAAATGGTTTTTCAAACAATTCACACAGTTTCTTTCGAAAAGCTTTAAAAATGGCTCAAGGTTTGTTCACATTCGGGGGGTATACTGAACTCACTGAAACGGACGGCGGCGCGCTTCGCAGATGGTTGTGGCGGCGAAGGGCGCGGCCCCGCGAAACAGGGAGGTGGCAGCTATGATGGACGGCCCCGCCGGGGCAAGAGCCCAGGGCGGAGGCAGGAAGCGGCAAGCACAGGCGAAAAGCCTGGCTTTAGAACGAAGATACGGGAAATGCCCCGGACTATACTGCCGTCCCGGCAACAATCGGCGCGGCAGACAACAAACCCTCCGCCCCTGCACGTGGTTTATAGCAGAAAGCTGCGGCAGGGCGGTTTATATAGACGGTACCCGGCGGGAAATGCAAGTTCCGCCGGGTTTTTGTGTCAAGACACTGGAACCCTTTTGAAAAAGGGTTCCAAACCTCCGAAAACTTTTGCTTTTTTGGCCGCAAACGGATGTTTGCGGCCAGGGAAGCTTTTCGTGTCCCTTTTCGCGAAAAGGGACGGCCTTTGCTCTTGATTTCAACCTCGGTTTTCACATCAGGCTGCCCAGCACCTCGGCCATGATGGAGACGCCCTGCACAATCTGCTCCTTGGTGGGTGTGGAAAAATTCAGGCGGATGCTCTGGCAGGGGGCCGCCTCATCCACAAAAAAGGCGCTGCCCGGCACGATGGCCAGCTTTTTGGCCAGGCACTGCTGCACAAAGGCGGCGGTGTTTACCCCGGCTGGCAGGGTGGCCCAGATGAACATGCCGCCCTTGGGGGCCCAGAAGCTCAGCCGCCCGCCCAGCTGCTTTTCCAGCTCGCTCGCCATCAGCTCGGCCTTTTCGCGG
The DNA here is from genome assembly GCA_964423365.1 of uncultured Oscillospiraceae bacterium. Classification (GTDB taxonomy): domain Bacteria; phylum Bacillota; class Clostridia; order Oscillospirales; family Ruminococcaceae; genus JAAYCI01. Next base: position 29,226 of record CAYRFC010000007.1, on the reverse strand, counting down.
TAGATGCCCCGCAGCCGGGCAAGGTGGGCATCCATGTCGCAGCGGGTGAGGAAGCGCTCGCACACCCGCTGGCCCCAGAGGTTGGTGTGCACGTCGTTGCCCTGCTTTGCCAGCACCATTTTGCCCATCAGCTCGCTTTCCCCCACGCAGAAGGCCACCCGCATGCCGGGGGAGAGAATTTTGCTCATGGAGGCGGCGTAGACCACGGCGTTCTGGGTGTCAAAGCTCTTGATGGGCGGCAGGGCCTCGCCCTCAATGAGCAGCTCGCCGTAGGGGTTGTCCTCCAAAATGGGCACGCCATGGCGGGTGCAAAGCTCGTAGATGGCTTTGCGTTTCGCAAGGCTGGTCACCGCGCCGGTGGGGTTTTGGAAATTTGGGATGGTGTAGAAGAAGCGGGGCTTTTCGTCCCCCGTGAGCATGGCCTCCAGCGCGGCGAGGTCGGGGCCGTCGGGCTGTACCGGCACCCCGGCCAGCCGCACCCCATAGGCGCGGAAGCTGTTCAGCGCGCCCAGAAAGGCGGGGTCGTCCACCGCCACCAGGTCGCCCTCGTCGCACACCAGCCGGGCAAAAAGGTCCATGGCCTGCTGGCTGCCCGCCGTGATGACGACGCTGTCGTTTTCACCCACCACCCGCCACTGGCGGTTCAGGTAGGCCTTGCCCGCCTCTATCAGCGGGGGGTAGCCCTCGGTGATGGAATATTGCAGGGTGGCGGCGGGCTCGTCGCGCAGCAGCTCGTCTGAGATGGCGCGAATCTCCTCCGCCGGGAAGGAGCTGGCGTCCGGGTTGCCCCCGGCAAAGCTGATGAGGGTGGGGTCGGCCATCTGCTTCAGCAGCCCGCGGATGATGGAGGGGCGCATGGCGGCGGCTTTTTTGCTCTGGTGGAAGGTCATGTGGCATGCCTCTTTTCTACAGGTTATGGGTGGGAATTTGTCACTGGGGGATGTGCGCATAGCCCCTGTCCACCGTGATGTGGGTGTGCACAGGGCGGGGGCCGTTTTGCAGGGCCTCGTCGATCTTCTGTTTCAGCTCCTCGGGCGGCAGGGGGTAGTCCTCCGGGGCCGCCACGTCAAAAATATAATTGTCGTGCTTCTGGCCCGCCACCATGCGGAAATCGTGCAGGCTGAGGCCGGGGCCCAGGCTCTCCACGGCGGCCAGCGCCCGGCTGCGGGCGGGGGCCTGGTGCTGGGGGTCGGTCACAATGGGGTCGTAATGAATGATAAGATGGAGATTGTCCTCTTTCAAAAAGTCCCGCTCCATGTTGTCGATGACATCGTGGCTCTCCAGCACGTCGGTCTCGGCGCTCATCTCCACATGGGCGCTGGCAAAGCGCCGGGTGGGGCCATAGTCGTGCACCAGCAGGTCGTGGGTGCCCAAAACGCCGGGGTAGCTCTCTATTTTTTCCTTCACATAGCGCACAAAGTCTGCGTCCGGGGCGGGGCCCAGCAGGGGGTTCAGGGTGTCTCGCACCAGCAAAAAGCCGCTGATGAGAATGAACGCCGCCACGGCCAGGCCCATGTAGCCGTCCAGGTTCAGCCCGGTGAAGCGGGCCACCAGGGCGGCCACCAGCACCGCGCCGGTGGTCAGCACGTCGTTGCGGCTGTCGGCGTAGGTGGCCTCCAAGGTGCCGGAGCCAATCTTTCGCCCGATGCGCCGGTTGAAAAAGGCCATCCAGATTTTCAGCAGAATGGCCCCGGCCAGCACCGCAAAGCTGAGGAAGGAAAAGGTGACAGGCGTGGGGTTCAGAATTTTCTCCACACTGCTTTTGGCAAGCTCAATGCCAATCACCATCACCAGCAGGGCCACGGCCAGCCCGGAGATATACTCAAAGCGCGCGTGGCCGAAGGGGTGGCCGCTGTCGGCAGGCTTTGCAGCCAGCTTAAAGCCCGCCAGGGTGATGACCGAGCTGGCGGCGTCGGAGAGGTTGTTGATGGCGTCGGCCATGATGGCGATGCTGCCGGAAAAAAAGCCCGCCAGCAGCTTGCCCGCCACCAAAAGCAGGTTGCAGAAGATGCCCACCAGGCCGCACATCCGGCCATAGGCGGCACGCACGGCGGGGTTTTGCAAATCCTCGGGGTTTTTTACAAACAGGCGAACCAAAAGTTTTGACATGGGATACCTACTTCTTATGAAAAAGCCTTGAGAACCCTCTTTGCGGCAGAGAGTTCCCAAAGCTGTGGTTTTGGAAAGGCAGAGAAAGGCTTATTTAGACAAAAATTCGTCTATTTCCTCGGCGGCCTGCTTGCCCGCGCCCATGGCCAGAATCACCGTGGCGGCGCCGGTTACCACGTCGCCGCCGGCCCAGACGTTCTGGCGGGTGGTCATGCCCTTGTCGTCCCGGGTGACGAGGCAGCCCCACTTGTTGGCCTCCAGGCCGGGGGTGGTCATGCGGATGAGGGGGTTTGGGCTGTTGCCGATGGCGATGATGACGCCGTCGAGATCGGTGTAGAAGTTGCTGCCCTCGATGGGCACCGGGCGGCGGCGGCCCGAGGCGTCCGGCTCGCCCAGCTCGTTGCGCAGGCAATGCATCTGGGTTACCCGGCCCTGCTCGTCCCCCAGAATTTCCAGCGGGCTGATGAGGAACTGGAACTGAATGCCCTCCTCCTCGGCGTGCTCAATCTCCTCCACCCGGGCGGGCATTTCGTCGCGGGTGCGGCGGTAGAACACGTGCACCTCCTCCGCGCCCAGGCGGCGGGCGCAGCGGGCCGCGTCCATGGCCACGTTGCCGCCGCCCACAATGGCCACCCGGCGGGGGCGCATCACGGGGGTGGGGCTGTCGTCCTTCCAGGCGCCCATCAGGTTGATGCGGGTGAGGAACTCGTTGGCCGAGACCACGCCGTTCAGGTTTTCGCCCGGGATGCCCATGAAGACCGGCAGCCCCGCGCCCGAGCCGATGAAGACGGCCTCGAAGCCCTCCTCGAACAAATCGTCCACTGTAAGCACCTTGCCGATGACCATGTTGGTTTTGATTTCCACGCCCAGCTTGGCCAGGCCGTCAATCTCGCGCTGCACAATGGCCTTGGGCAGGCGGAACTCCGGGATGCCGTAAATCAGCACGCCGCCGGTTTTGTGCAGGGCCTCGTAAATGGTGACGGCGTAGCCTTTTTTGGCCAGCTCGCCCGCCACGGTAAGCCCGGCGGGGCCGGCCCCCACCACGGCCACCTTTTTGCCCTTGTCCGGGGCCTTTTGCGGCTCGCCGCCGCCATTGGCCATGGCCCAGTCGGCCACATAGCGCTCCAGGCGGCCAATGCCCACCGGCTCGTGCTTGATGCCCCGCACGCAGACGGCCTCGCACTGGGTTTCCTGCGGGCAAACCCGGCCGCACACCGCGGGCAGGCTGGTGTGGCGGCTCAGCACCTCATAGGCGGCGGGCAGGTCATCCTCGGCCACCTTGGCCACAAAACCGGGAATATCCACCGCCACGGGGCAGCCGCCCACGCAGGGCTTGTGCTTGCATTGCAGGCAGCGGGCGGCCTCCTGCACGGCCATCTCGTGGGTGTAGCCCAGGGCCACCTCGGTGAAGTTGTGGCTGCGGGCTTCGGCGTCCTGCGCCGGCATGGGTGTTTTCTTGGGTTCCATATTCGGCATTTCCTCATGTCCCCTTTTCTATGCTGATGTGTTGTTTTGTGGTGGTTTACAGGCTGCGGTTCAGCAGGCGGCAGTTTTCGTCCCGGGCCTGCTGCTCAAAGTCCTTGTAGTTGCCGCTGCGGCGCATGGCCTCATCAAAGTCAATCTGGAACCCGTCAAACTCCGGGCCGTCCACGCAGGCAAATTTCACCTCGCCGCCCACGGTGAGGCGGCAGCCGCCGCACATGCCGGTGCCGTCCACCATCACGGGGTTCATGGAAACCACGGTTTTCACGTTGTGCTTTTTGGTTACGGCCACCACAAACTTCATCATAACCAGCGGCCCAATGGCAATCACCTCGTCGTACTGGTTGCCCTCTTCTATCAGCTTTTCCAGGGCGTTGGTCACCAGGCCCTTTTCGCCGTAGCTGCCGTCGTCGGTCATCATCACCAGCTTTTGGCTGGCGGCCTGGAACTCGCTTTCCAGAATGACCAAATCCTTGTTGCGGAAGCCCACAATGCTGTGCACCTCGGCCCCCAGCTCGTGCAGCTTTTTGGCCACGGGGTAGGCGATGGCACAGCCCACGCCGCCGCCCACCACGGCCACCTTCTTGATGCCCTCCAGCTCGCTGGGCTTGCCCAGCGGGCCCACAAAATCCTGCACAAAGCCGCCCTCTGGCAGGCTGTCCAGCTGCAGGGTGCCGCCGCCCACTATCTGGTAGATGATGGTGACGGTGCCCGCGGCGGCGTCATAGTCGGCAATGGTGAGGGGGATGCGCTCGGAATCCTCCATGGGGCGGATGATGATGAACTGGCCGGGCTGGGCTTTTTTTGCGATGAGCGGCGCTTCAATCACCATGCGGCTTACGGTGGGGTTTAGCGCTTCCTTCTTGACGATTTTATACATAATGTCCCTCCCAAGAACATGTTTTATCCGAAGCTGTGTTACAGGGGGCGCATGGCCCCGTAGGCGGTTTCCAAAAGCTGGCGCACATCGGCGCCCGCCTCGGCCTCAAAGGCGTGCCCCGTGCGGATGGTGCAGGGCTGGCACTCCCCGGGGGCTCTGCTCTCAAAACCGGTGCAGCGGCCCTCAAATATCTCGGCTGTGCCGCCCGGGCAAAGCACGGCCATCGCGTCGTCCGCGGTGTGGTAGTAGCGGCAGCCCCCGCCGGGGAAGGCCTCCCGCAGGGTGGCGGCCAGGCGCTGCAGCAGCAAATCTCCGGCGGTGTGGCCCTGCGCCTGCACCAGCTCTTTCAGGCCGTCCACCTCCAGATACACAGCCCCAAACGGGGTTTCGGGCCGGTGGGCCAGCAGGGCGTCCATGTCTTTCTGGTAGCAGTCGCGGTTCAAAAGGCCGGTGTGGCTGTCCAAATAACGGGTGCGGAACAGCAGTTCCCGCATCTCCCTAAGGGCATATTCCTGCGCCAGGAAAATGCTCAGCGCGCGCAGCAGCTCCGGGTTTTCGTTGAAAGCGCCGGGCCTGTCTACGCCGATGCATCCAATCAGACGCCCCTTCCACTGCACGGGCGCCAGCATCAGCCAGCTTTGGTTTTCGCGGCAGAGGTCCTCGTATTCATGCGGGTAATTCAGCCGGAAGGTCTCGCCCTGGCCGCTCACCACGGGCTGGCCCTCTTGCAAACGGGCGTAAAAAGCCGGGCATTTCAGGGAGCAGGGCACCTGGCTCCAGCTCTCCTTTTCAGAGGGGACGCCGGGGGCCAGCCACTCGTGGGTGCAGCGGGCCATATCGCTGTTTTCCTCAAAGGAGAAGAGGTAGGCCCGGCTGGCCCGGTAGTATTCCCCGGTGCTTTTCAGCACCAGATGCAGGGCGAATTCGGCGTCCTCCTCCTGGGCCAAAATGCGCACGCATTCGCCCAGCACCTGCTCTTCGGTGAGGGCGGAGGCGGCCTCCTCGTGGGGGGCAAGCGCCTCGGCCGGGGTGAAGGACATGCCAAAGTTGGCCAGCTTTCCCTTCCAGGGAATCAGCTTGTGGCGCATCAGGAAGCGGCCGCCCAGCTGCTCGTTATCATATTCCCGTGTAACAAAGCTGTCCCGGTTTGCGGGTGGGTCTTCGCAGAAGGGGCAGGGGCTTTCCTGGCCGTACAAAAGCTGGTGGCAGCGCAGGCCCTGGTAGTGCTGCACGTTCAAAAGGCTGCGGCCCGCACTGTTCAGAAACAGAATCTCACAGGTCTCCCGGTCGCTCAGCATCGCCAGCTCGGGCAGCGCGTCCAGCAGCTCCAAAAAGCTGTCTTCATTCACCGCAAACTGGGTTTTGTCCAGGTGAGACTCCTCGTCCGGGTGGGCCTCATAGTAGCGGCGCAGCTCATTGCCGTGGTCCCGCCAGCCAAACAGAAAGCGGCGCTCAAAGTCGGCGGCATCGGTGGGGCGGCCAAAGTAATAGCCCTGGAAGCTATCGGGCCGAAGGGGGAGCAGGGCCTCCAGCTCCTCCCGGGTTTCCACCCCCTCCACACACACGGTGGAGCCGGAATCTCGCGCCAGCTTGATTAAAAAGTGAATCAGCTCATAGTTGTAGGCGCTCTCGCGAATTTGGGAGACGAAAATTTTGTCCACCTTGATTTGGTGCACATCCAGCTCTTTGATGTAGCCGAGGCTGGAATAGCCTGTGCCAAAGTCGTCGATGGAGAGCGAGACGCCCATGCGGCTGAGAAAGGCGGAGATTTCATTGAAGCGGGAAAAGTCTCGCAGCTGCAGGTTTTCCACCAGCTCCAGGGTGAGGGCATTGCCCGGCAGCTTCAGCCGGGTGAGCTCTGCATGCACCATGCCGGGCACATCCTCGTTTTCCAGCTGCTGGTGGGAGAGGTTGACGCTGATGGTGAAGTCCGGGGTGTGGCTGCGCCAGCGCCGGCACTGCTCCATGGCCTGTTCCAGCACCCAGCGCCCCACCGCGCCGATGAACCCGGTGCTTTCCAGTATGGGCACCACCACATCGGGCGGCACCCGGCCATACAGCTTGTGCTGCCAGCGCAGCAGGGCCTCTGCGCCGCACACCTGCCCGGTTTTGGCCGAGATTTGCGGCTGGTAAAACACCTCAAAGCCCGCAAAGCCGTTCTGCACGCTCTGCTGTAAAGCCTCGCGCAGGCCGGCGTTCAGCACCATTTCCTCGTATGTCTCGCGGGAGAAGAAGACAATTTTGTTCTTGCCGTTCCGCTTGGCGTTGTTCAGGGCGCTCTCGGCAAACTGGAAAAGCTCCCGGAAGTTGGGGCTGTCGTCCGGGTAGCCCGCCGCCCCGGCGGATATGGTGCAGTACAGCCCGCCGGGCAGGCCGGAGCACAGCTTGGCAAATTCCCGCTTCACCTGGGTGTACAGGGTGCCTGCGGCCATCTCGTTTTTGTCGGCCAGCACGGTGGCAAAGCGGTCGCCGTCCAGGCGGTATACACGGGTGAAGGGAGAGGCGTGCTTCTCCAAGCAGTCGGCCAGGTTTTTCAGCACCTGGTTGCCCAGGTGCAGGCCGTGCTGCTCGTTCACAATGCGCAGGTTGTCCACGCCCATCAGCACCAGGTAGCCGTTTTCCCCCTCGGGGAAATTGGTGGCAAAATCATCCTCAAACTGGCGCTGGTTCAAAAGCCCGGTTCCGGCGTCGGCATGGCTCTCCAAATCCAACTCGCTGATGGAGCCCACCACCGCGCCGCCCTGGCCGGCGAAATGCCGGGCCCGGATGCGCACCCAGATACGGTTTCCGTCCTTGTCCAGCATCCGGCAGTCGGTTTCCACCCAGCCGGCGCTGCTGATGAACAGCTTTTCCATCCGGGCCTGCACAAAAGCACGGTCGGCGGGGAATACCAAGGTGTTCCAGCTCTTGCCAAACGGCCCTGGCTCCTGTGGAGAGAATTTTTGCAAAAAGCTGGGGGTTACGTAATAGCTCTGGTCATCCGGCTTGTAGATAAACAGATGCGCACCGGCCATCTCCCCCAAAATAGCCAGCGTTTTATGCGATATATTCGGAAATGCAGAAGTATTTGCCTCGTTTTCGTCTGGCATGCAAAAAACTCCTCAACATGGCAGTTACGGCGGACGGGGGTGCAGCAAGAAACTGTCTTTTATTATACATGATTCGGCGGCGGGGGTCAAATAGCAGGCGAGCGGCTTGTGAACGAAAAAGGCCCCTTTTGCCAGACGCAAAAAGGGCCTTGATAGACCGGAACGAAAACTAATTCATGATGGCCTCTTCGGTCTCGGTGTCAAAGAGGTGGATTTTGCGGGTGTCGATGGCGACATTGACGGTGCTGCCGGTTTTGGAGGTGGTGTCTGGGGCCACGCGGGCGGTGAAGCGGTTGCCCTTGTAGTCCAGGTACAGGTACACCTCGCTGCCCATCAGCTCGCTCACATCCACCACCGTTTGCAGCACGCTCTCGGGGTGCTCCTTCAGGAAGGCCTCGTCGTCCTTGATATCCTCGGGGCGGATGCCCAGCTTGACGGTTTTGCCCACATAGTCGGCCATCTTGTCGTTCACCTTTTCGGTGCAGATGGTCAGTTTGTCGGCGTTGTTCAGCCGCACGCAGTAGCTGTCGCCGTTTTTCTCCAGGGTGCCGTCCACAAAGTTCATCTGCGGGGTGCCAATGAAGCCCGCCACAAAGGTGTTGCAGGGGAAGTCGTAGAGGTTCTGCGGGGTGTCCACCTGCTGCACCAGGCCGTCCTTCATCACCACAATGCGGTCGCCCATGGTCATGGCCTCGGTCTGGTCGTGGGTAACGTACACAAAGGTGGTGCCCAGCCGCTGGTGCAGCTTAATCAGCTCGGTGCGCATGGAGGCGCGCAGCTTGGCGTCCAGGTTCGAGAGGGGCTCATCCAGCAGGAAGACGGCCGGGTTGCGCACCATGGCGCGGCCCAGGGCCACGCGCTGCCGCTGGCCGCCCGAAAGAGCCTTGGGCTTGCGGTCTAGCAGGTGCTCAATGTCCAGAATTTTGGCGGCCTCGTTCACACGCCGTTTGATTTCATCCTTCGGGGTCTTGCGCAGCTCCAGGCCGAAGGCCATGTTCTTGAAAACCGTCATGTGCGGGTACAGCGCATAGTTCTGGAACACCATGGCGATGTCGCGGTCCTTCGGGGGCACGTCGTTCACCAGCCGGTCGCCGATGTAGAGCTCGCCCTTGCTGATTTCCTCCAGGCCTGCAATCATGCGCAGGGTGGTGGATTTGCCGCAGCCCGAGGGGCCTACCAGCACGATGAACTCCTTGTCGGTCACCTCGAGGTTAAAATCCTTTACGGCGGTCACGTCACCGGGGTAGATTTTGTAAATGTTGCGCAGGGAAATGCTGGCCATGTCGCGTCCTCCATTTCACATTGTTGATAGGGTTTGACAGCCGAAGCCATCCGTTGATACAATGATAGCATGAAAAACCCAAGATGAAATAGCATTATGTGAACATGGAGTGCCAAAAAATGATGTTTTCGGGAGAGGCCTACTGCCGGGTGACGGCCCGGTGGGAACGGCAGGAGGAGGCCCCCTTCTGCGCCGGGCAGGCAAAGGCGCTGAACCTGGCCGTGGTGGAGGCCGGGCTGGTGGCGCTGGCCGGGGCCGCGCTGTTTCTGCCCGCGGGCAGCCTGCTGGTGGGCTGGGGCCCTCTTTCGCTGGAGCCCGCGGGGGCGGCAAGCCTGCGGGGGCTGGCGCTGGCGGGTGAGGCAGCCGCGGCCTTTGCCGAAGCCTTGCCAGAGGCGGTGGCCCTGCCGCCGGGGGCCTGCCCCGAGGCGGCGGAGCTGCTGGCGAGGCTGGCACAGCCGCAGGGTGCGGCGCGGGAGAGTGCCGCTGCCTTTGCCCTGCTTTGCCTGCTGGCGGAGGCCCCGCAGGACGGCCCCGCCCTGCCCGCCCTGGTGGCCGAGGCGCTGGGGCATATGCACAGCCACTATGGCGAGGTGTACGGCGTGGAGGAGCTGGCCGAGGAGCTGGGGGTGAGCAAGGGGCACCTCATCCGCAGCTTTTCGGCGGCGCTGGGCATGCCCCCGGGGCGTTACCTCAGCCTGGTGCGGATGGATGCGGCCAAGCGGCTGCTCTTGCAGGGCCTGGCACTGGACACGGTGGCCGGGCTGTGCGGCTTTTCGGGGGCGAATTACCTCTGCCGGGTGTTCAAGAAGGCAACCGGGCTTTCCCCCGCCGCCTGGCAAAAGAAAAACGCCGCCCGGCCCTCTGCCCTTCCAGCGCGGCAGGAGGTTTGGGATGAGACGATGTACTTATAAAAGTGGATAGTTAAAAGTGGAAAGTGGAAAGTGGAAAGTTAAGGTCAAGAGCAAGGGAACAGTGGAAAGTGGAAACTAAGAGTGTGGAGATGAACAATGAACATAGAACATCAAAGCGAAAAAAATAGATTTGTGCTGTTGTCGGACGAAGGCGAGCGGATGGGCTACATCACCTACGAGGAGGCCGGGCCGGGCGTGGTGAGCGCCACCCACACCAAGGTGTACCCCGCGTACGAGGGCAAGGGCCACGCCGCCCGCCTGCTGGACGCGCTGGCCGACTGGGCAGAGGCCGGGGGGCTGAAAATCCACCCCGCCTGCCCCTATGTGGAAAAAATGTTCGAACGCTACCCGGAGAAATATGCCGCCGTGAAGGAGTGAACAAAAAAGTGGAAAGTAAAGGCCGCCAAAAGCGAAAATAGCATCGCTTTTGTGTCTCAACTTTCCACTTTCCACTCTCAACTGTCCACTGCGCCCCCGCCGCCCGGGTTTTGCCTCGGGGTGGGGGATTTTTGTTTTTGCTTGTTTGTAGGCGCGCTACAGGCTGCCCTTGGTGCTCCACACCCCGGCCATGCGTGGCTCGGGGGCGGTGGCCATGTCCAAAGCCTTGGCAAAGGCCTTGAAGCTGGCCTCGGCAATGTGGTGGTTGTTGCCTCCCGCCAGCTGACGCAGGTGCAGGTTCATGCCCGCGGCGGTGGCCACCGCGCGGAAGAATTCGTCCAGCATCTCGGTGGCCAGCCCCCCCAGGGCGGGCACGGTGTAGCGCACATCGCCCGCATAGTAGGCCCGGCCGGAGAGGTCGATGGCGCAGAGTACCAGCGCGTCGTCCATAGGCAGGGTGAAGTGCCCGTAGCGGCAGATGCCCTCCTTGCCGCCCAGCGCGGTGCGGATGGCCTCGCCCAAGGCAAGGCCCACGTCCTCGATGCTGTGGTGGCTGTCCACCTCTAAGTCGCCCTGGCAGCGCAGGGTCAGGTCGAACAGGCCGTGCTTGGCAAACCCGGCCAGCATATGGTCGAAAAAGCCGATGCCGGTTTCGCACTGGCACTGGCCGCTGCCGTCCAGCACCAAGCTAAGCTGGATGTCGGTCTC
>CAYRFC010000007.1:0-18287 GCA_964423365.1 uncultured Oscillospiraceae bacterium | reverse complement strand
CGCACTGGCACTGGCCGCTGCCGTCCAGCACCAAGCTAAGCTGGATGTCGGTCTCATGGGTTTTGCGTTCCACCGTGGCGGTTCTGGTTTCCATAGGCTGTCCCTCTCTGTAGCTACACCGCCACGCCGGCGGCCATATTGGGGTGAATGAACGAGATGACAAAGTCGCAGGCAAAAGCGGCAAGCAGCACAATGCACAAAACGGTGCTTACCTTTTTGGGAATGCGGCAGAAAAGTGCGTCCAGAGAGGGGGCCATCAGGTAGATGCCCACGGTGCCCGCGATGCCGAAGACCAGCAGCCCCTCCAGGCACACCCGCCCGTTGATGTTGAGGAAATAGCCGGTGTAGTCCCACCATTTCACATGCTTCAGCGTCTCCAAAATCCAGGAGGTGATGTATTCGATGGTGCCGCAGAGGCCAATGACCAGAAAAAAGGTGAGGACGGGGCGGTCGATAAAACGGCGCAGCAGCAGAATGACCGCTATCCCGCCGCAGCCGTAGATGGGCAGCCAGGGGCCGTAGAGGGTGCCGCGGTTGATGAAGCGCCCGGTTTCCACCAGGTAGTACAGCACCTCCCAGGCGTAGCCGATGAAGCAAAAGGCAAAAAACAGCAGAATGATGTTGCGAAAGCTGTAGTGGCGGTGGTAGTCCACCGTTATCCACTGGCGCACCAAGGCGGTGGGGGTGCTGCAGGCGTCGCAGGGGTATTCGGCCTTCACACTTGCCCCGGTGGCCAGCATGCTGTCATACAAGGGGGCGGCCAGGGCAGGGTTGCTCTCCAGCAGCCGTGCGCGCAGCTCCATGTACAGCTCGGCATTGGCGGCGGTGTAATAGGGCGTAATGTACAGAATGCCCAGAATGCGGGCGCTTAAAAAGGAGAGCAGGAACCAGCCGAAAAAGCTGGCGTCAAACAAAAAACAGGCCCACTTGTTGCCCGCCATCATGCTGCGGGAAAGGCGTAGGGCGTCTTTGGGGGAGATGTCGGGGTTTTCGGCCACAATCAGCGGCACCATACGGTAGGAATAGTATTTTATTACCCCGCCCACAAGGGTGAGCGACCACAGCACCGTATACAGCGCCCGCAGAAACATCACCAGCGCCACCTTGCGGGTGCGGCGTATCTGGTATACATACAAAAGGCGGTTCACATGGCTTTCGCTGTAGCGCCGGTTTTCCAGGTAGAACCGGTATTTCCCCACCTGCAGGATATTTTTTACAAACAGGTAGTAGGCAAAGGTGAAAATGGCCCCGATGCCGATGATGACGGCGGGCCAGATGCCGTCTTTAAAAAAGAGCTGGTTCACCGCGTTCAAAAGCCCGAAAATGAAGGAGCCGGAGGCCGTGGCGTTGTTGAAGATGGAGGCCAGCGCGCCGTTCTGGGCACGGCTTACCTGCCCCACCTCCGTCCAGATATCCAGGCTCTGGCCAAACATGCCCCGGGCCACCTCGTTCACAATTTGGGTGTGGGTGGTGGCCTTGTAGTTCAGCTGGCTCAGCTCCGTCAGGCTGCCCAGGCTGTTCATGGTCTCTTCGGGGCGCGGGAAATTCAGCCCCCCGGCCAGTGCCAGAATGAGCAGGCAGACGATGATACAGCGCCAGTAGTTGGCGCGCAGGGCCGCACGGGCGTTCCTCTTTAGTTCTTTCGTTTTCCACATGGCCTATATTGTACCAAGAGCGGCCCATCTTTGGCAAGTGTCGCCTTATTCAAATCGAGGGTCACCGTATTTACTCTGTTGCGGGCATCCTCAAGGGTCTTGACCTTATGGGGTTTTTAGGGGCAAAGCCCCTAACCCGTCGGAGACTTTAACGCTACCTTCGAGCGAAGCGAGCCTATGCTCTTATCTTGCAAAAGAAGGGGCAAAAGTACAAGAGAAATTCCCCTTCATCTGCCTCGCGCGGAAACCGCTACGCAAGGTTTTTCTTGTACTTTTGAACGCCAAAAGTACCAAAAGCGCCGGGGGCTTGCGATGCCCCCGGACCCCCTAGCGCTAGAGGTCGCCTCGCCTGCAAAACGCACAACAGTTCTGAATGACATGTGCGTTTTGCCGCGGCTCGGGATGTTAAGTTGGGTCAAAGGCAGCCCTTTAGACCCTGAGAATGTAAATGCGGTAGCCCTGTATACAGAACCCCCCAAGGGAATTTTTACCCTGCCCACTACATACCTTTGTTGGGCAAGATACATAAGCTTAAACAATACCTTGACAGCCGAGGTATATAGGGCTATAATGCAAATGAGCAAAGACAGAGGAAAGGCGGGGCGCTGGATGTCGATTACCTTTGACCTGATACGCGGGCATACCGATGCCATCATCCTGGCCAGCCTGTCTGCGCAGGACGGCTATGGCTACCAGATTAACAAGGATATCAACACCGCCACCGGCGGCCAGTACGAGATGAAGGAGGCCACCCTGTACACGGCCTTCCGCCGGCTGGAGCAAACCGGGCTGATACGCAGCTACTGGGGCAGCGGCGATGTGGGCGCGCGGCGGCGTTACTACAGCATTACAGACGCGGGGCGCGACGCCTACACGGCCTACAAGCGGGAATGGGAATACAGCAAGTCCATTCTGGATAAGCTCATCCGATAGACGGGAACAAAGGGCATGGCCCGAGAGGTTTTGGGAGGAAACAGAAATGGACGCAAGAGAGAAGCTGCAGCAGCATATTGAAACTTTATTCCGGGACGTGCCCCACAGCCGCGCGGCCTATGAGCTGCAGGACGAGCTGCTGGCAAACTCTATAGAGAGGTACAACGACCTGATAAAGGGGGGCCTTGCCGAGGAGGCCGCCTACCAGAGCGTGATAGAGAGCATTGGCGACGTGGACGAGCTGATTGCCGCCCTGCCCCAGAGCGAGGACAGGCTGAAGGAGGACCTGCTGATGCAGGAGAACCGCGAGCGCTCGGCCATGATACTCACCATCTCGGTGGGGCTATATATTCTGGCCGGGGTGGCCTTATTTGTGGGCGGCGGCCTGGCCGTCTATATGAGCAATGACCTGGCCGGAATCATCGGGCTGATTGCGGCCCTGGTCATCTGCATTGTGCCCACCTGCCTGCTGGTGTACAACGCCCACGCCCACCCGAAATACAAAAAACGGGACGACACCGTGGTGGAGAACTTCAAAAAATGGAACGACGACAGCAAGAAGGCAAAGCAGGTGTATAAGGCGGCCTCGGGGCTTTTGTGGAGCCTGGTGGTGCTGGTGTACCTGCTGGTCAGCTTCACCACCGGCGCCTGGGCCTATAGCTGGATGATTTTCGTTGCCGCGGGCTGCCTGGAGGGGGTTATCAACCTGCTGTTCAAAGTGCGGGAGATGAAATAATGAAAAAAATTATGATCGCAATGGCCTGCATTCTGCTGGCGATAGCGCTGGGTGTGCTGGCGGTGATGGGCATGGCCATTGCGCGAAAAGACGGGGAGGGTTTTTTCTTGAATTTTGAAGCGGAGCTGGTGAATAGCACAAGCTATTCTATAAAAGACATACAAAACATCGTGGTGAACTACAGTTCTGATTCCGTGACCATCCTGCCCTCGCCCAGCGGCGAGGTGGTGCTGGAGGAGTACATGACCCACCCCGAGGACGACAAAATGGCGCGGGTGAGCCAGGCCGATGGAACCTTGTCCATCAGTGAGGGGGAGCGCCCCATTCAGGTTTTCTCTCTTTTCAACTACAGCTATGCAAAGCTATACCTGCCCAGCCAGTACACCGGCAGCCTGGACGCCCGCACCAAGAGCGGCAGCCTGAGAAGTGAGATGAACCTGAGCCTGGCGGCCCTGAACGCCGAGAGCAAGAGCGGCAGCGTGCATGTGCAGAATGTGGAAAGCCAGAGCACGGTGCGGCTGGCCAGCATCAGCGCCAGCGTGAAATGCGCTGCCATCAAGGCGCAGGGGGAGGTAAACCTCTCCTCAAGCAGCGGCAGCGTGAAGTGCGAGGCCATAGAGACGCCGGGGGACGTGAGCCTTTCCTCTCTCAGTGCCAGCGTGAGCTTTGGCCGGGTGGAGGCAAAGACGGTGACGGCCACCAGCAACAGTGCCGGCGTGAAGGGCGAGGAGGTGAAGGCCGAAACCCTGACCGCCACCAGCCACAGCGCCGGTGTGAGCCTGGGCCGGGTGGAGGCAGACACGGTGACGGCCACCAGCAACAGCGGCAGTGTGAAGGGCGAAGAGGTGAAGGCCGGCCGCCTGATAGCGGAGAGCAATAGCAGCAGTGTGAGCTTTGGCCTGGTGGAGGCGCAAACCGTGCAGGCCACCAGCAGCAGTGGCAGCGTGAAATTTGAGGAGCTGAACGGGGAATTTACCCTTTCCAGCAGTAGTGGCAGCGTGCATGTGGAAAATGGCCGCGGTGCGGGCAGCGCAGAGGCGGGCAGCGGCAGTGTGAACATCAGCCTGGCCGAGCTGACCGGCGACCTGAGCGCCAAGAGCAACAGCAGCAGTGTGCGGCTCACCCTGCCGCAGGGCACGGGCATGAATTTCTCCGCCAAGACAAACAGCGGCAGCGTACACACCCCGTTTGACGATGTGCTGCGCTACAACAAGAGCGGAAAAAGCGCAGAAGGGCAGGTGGGCAGCGGCCCCTACCATGCGGTGCACGCGGAAAGCAGCAGCGGCAGCGTGCGGGTGGAGTGGCGCTAGCGCTGCGTTCTGCCACAGTGAGCAGAGGGAAAACAAAGCTCCATACCACTTATTGTGTGAAATTGCACAAAAAGTGGCAATGGGGCTTTTCCTGTGCGGGACTATGTGGGATAATAGACGAAATAGAGCGAGCTGTGTCGGTTTGTGCCGCGCGGCCTTGCCGGGTGAAGAGGAGGGCAGGTTTTGGGAAATTTTCGTTCAGGCTGCCTGCTGTGCGGCAAGCCCTTGGTGTATTTTGAAAAGGCGAGGCCCCTTACCTGCGACGACTGCGGCGGGGAATTTTTGGCAGGTGCCAGCTGTGAAGGGGGGCATTATATCTGCGACGGCTGCCACAGCCAGCGGGCCATGGCCGAGATAACCCGCATGGCCATGGAGGCGGAGGGTGGCTGCCCGGTGCACATAGCCCGGCAGATGATGAAGAATGCCTATGTGTGTATGCACGGGCCGGAGCACCATTTTTTGGTGCCGGCGGCCCTGCTGGCGGCCTATAAAAACACCGGCGGCCATGGTGATTTGCCCGCGATGCTGGGCCAGGCGCAAACACGGGCGGCCCAGGTGCCGGGCGGCATATGCGGCCTGTGGGGAAGCTGTGGCGCAGCCGTGGGCGTGGGCATCTTTTTCAGCGTGGTGCAGGCGGCCAGCCCCATGAGCCGCGAGGAATGGGGGCTGGCCAATGAGGCCACGGCCCGGGCCCTTCTGGAGATTTCAGGGTGCGGGGGGCCGCGCTGCTGCAAGCGGGACAGTTGGCTGGCCCTGCAACAGGCGGTTCTGCTGGCAAACGAAAAGCTGAACGCCCACATGGAGCTGGGGGAAAACCCCCTGTGTGGCTTTTTCCTCAACAACAATGAATGCCTACAAACGGACTGTCCGTTTTACCCGGCTAAGAGTTAGTTGGCCTTCTATGGCAGATAAAAAAGAGAGAAAAAGGCAAAATGAGCCTTTTTCTCTCTTTTTTTGTGTAATATTATGCAGAAGCGGGCCTGGCCTAGCGGCGGCCCGTGACCCATACAGAGCAGAGGAAGGCTATGGGGGACAGGCAGATGGGGGCCGGGGGAGAAAGCCGCCCCGCTGCGCCAGGCTGGGCACAATGGATTCCCAGCCGATGGCCATGACGTGCAGCCCGGCCACACCCTCTATCTCCCGCAGGCCCGCCATCAGCTCCAGGGCAATGTCCGCCCCCTCGGCGGCCTTGTCCTCTGCCTTTTGCATGCGGCAAAGCAGCGGGGCGGGGATATCCATGCCGGGCACCTGGGCGGTCATCTCCATGGATTTTTGGGTTTTGTTCACCACAATGCCCGCCAAAATGTGGGCGCGCTTGTGCAGCCCGCGGGCCCGTACCTTCTCCATCCAGCGGGAGAAAGCCTCCAGGTTGTAAATGGCCTGGGTTTGCACAAATTTTGCCCCGGCGTTTATTTTTTTTTCCAGCCGCAGCAGTTGCAGCTCCTCCGGCCCGGCAAAGGGGTTGGCCGAGGTGCCAAGGTAGAAGCTCACCGGCTCCTTCAGCGGCGCGCCCCCGGCAAAAACGCCCTCCTCGCACATCCGGCGGATGACCTGCAAAAGCTGGATGGAATCCACATCGAAGACATTTTTGGCGGCCTTTTGGTTGCCAAAGCTCTGGTGGTCGCCCGAGAGCACCAGCACGTTCCGCAGCCCCAGCGCGTAGGCGCCCAGCAGGTCGCTTTGCAGGGCGATGCGGTTGCGGTCCCGGCATACAATCTGCACCACAGGCTCTATGCCCGCATCCAGCGCCAGCTTGGCCGCCGCCATGCTGCTCATCCGCACGATGGCGGTTTGGTTGTCGGTAATATTGGCAGCATCCACAATGCCGGAAAACAGCTTTGCCTTCTTTTGAATGTTTTCGGCGCTGCCGCTCATGGGCGGGCCTATCTCGGCGGAGAAGGAAAACGCGCCGGACTCCAGCACCTGCTGAAATTGGGTCTTTTGTTCTATCATGGGGTTCCCATCCTGCAAATTACAATTCATCGTGCCTCTATCGGCCCGCTCTCACACAATCACGTCATTCCGGCGCATCTGGCGCAGCCCGCCGTCGCGGGAGCGGCTCCAGTCCCGCAGCTCGTTCACCTCCAGCAGCCTGTCCAGCTGCCCAAGGCGGGCCAGGCGGTTGTAAATCAGCTGCCAGGCGCAGTCGGTGCCGCCGCCGCCCACCTCGCACACGCCGTTTTGGCAGCCGCCGCAGGGGCCGTTGAAATGGCTTTTGGCGCAGCGGGCCACCGGGCAGATGCCCCCGGTTTTTTCCAGCAGGCAGTCCCCGCAGCCCTGGCACATCTCCGTCCAGTAGCCCAGCTCCCGGTTCACCCCCAGAAAGCTGGTGTTCACCGCGGGCAGAATGGGGGTGCAGGGGTATTTTTCGGCCAGGAACTGCACCCCCGCGCCGCAGGCCAAAGAGAGGATGGCGTCTGCCCCGCGGAAGGCCTCGTCCCCCTCGGCAATCAGCTCACTGTCGCACTGCCGCACCGATTCCAAAACCAGCAATTGCTGCTCCCGCCCCTCGGCCTGGGCGGCCAGCCGCAGCAGCCCGGCCAGCCGCCGGGCCTCCTTTTCCCCGCCCGAAAGGCAGACGGTGACACAGCCCCCACAGCCCGCCACCACCAGCTTTTGGTAGGGCCGGGCCGAGGCGGCAATCTCCTCTATGGGTTTCAGCTCGGCTACAATCATTCGGGTTTCTCCTCGGTTTGGGCACTCGTGTCGTCCGCTTGCAGGAAATCCAGCAGCTCGTCCCGCAGCGCGCCGGGCAGAGCGTGGCTGGTGTGCACACAGCGCAGGCGCTGCGGCGGCAGCTGCAAAGCGGCCAAAAGCTCTTGCAGGCGCCGGCATTGCAGGCGGGCGCGGTGGGCGCCCTCAAAGTGGCGGCAGGCCCCCTCCATACAGGTGGCCACCAGCACCTTCTCGTACCGCAGCAGGGCGTCCGTCACATCCTCCAGCCCCAGGCTGCCCCCGCAGGGCAGGGGAAGGGAGTCGACACAGTTTGCAAGGGCTGCCGTATCTTCCTGTTCCTTCAGCAAGGCCAGGGCCTTGGGCAGGGCCAGCGCCGCCGAGTTCTGGCAGCCCAGCACCAAAAGCCGCCGGTTTCTCTTGTTTTCCTCCAGAAATGGCTTTTCCAGAAGCTCTATGGCCCCCGCCGGGCAAACCGAGACGCAGTTGCCGCAGCCCTCGCAGGCGGCGGGCAGGCAGCGCATCTGGCGGGCCTCTGCGGCGGGGCTTAGGGCGGCATGGGGGCAAGCGCGGTAGCAGGTGTAACAAAATGCGCATTTTTCACCCTGCACGGTGGCGGTGTTTTGGCTTTTGTCGGCGGGGCGGCGCCAGGTGGCCACAGAGGAGGCGATGTAGCGCAGGCCGTCGCCCAGGCGCTCGGGGGCCAAATCCCGCCCTATCAGAAAGACGCCGCGGCGGCTGGAGCGCACCGGGGCCAGGAAGTAGCGCTCCTCGGGCAGGCGGCCCTGTGAATCGGGCCAGAGGTGCAGGGTGCGGATGCAGTGGCGAAAGGCCTCGTTCATCTCCCGCGCGCCATCGGCAAACAGCAGGCGGGCCTCCACCCGGCTTTGCCGGCCCTCGCTTTGGGCTGTGATGACAAAGCCGTTTTCCGCACAGCTGCAGGGCTGCACCTCAAGCTCTGTATACCGGGTGAACACCACCCCCAGCTCCCGCGCCCGCAGAAACAAATCCTCTGCGCCCCGGCCCGCCACGCGGATGGTGCGGTAGTAGCAATGCACCGGGCGCCCCGTTTTGACGAGGGCCTTGGCGTCCAGCATGGTGCGGATGGTGGTGGCCAGGGCCGATTCATCGACGGCATCCAGCAAAAAGGCCACCGCCTCGGTGGGTGGCAGGCCTTTGCAAAGCGCGGGCTTGTTTTGCAGGTAGAGGTCCAGTGCCTCCCGCCCGCCAAAGCAGGGGGGCGGGGCCGTGGCCGGCTGGGTCACCACCACAAAGTCGGCCTGCATCATGCCGCCGGGCAGCTTGGCACTAAAGTTGCCCACGTGGCCTGTGATACGTTGCAAATCCCGCGTGTTTTCCACGCAGAGCACCGGCCAGCCAAGCCTGGCAAAAAAGGCTTTAATTTCGCCGTTGAAAGGGCTTTGGCCCAGAATCAGCCCCGTCATTCGCCGCCCTCCGCCTGTGCTGCCAAAATTTCCATCGCCACCCGTTGTGCGTCCGCATAGCTCTCCTCTATGCGCATGGGCATGCGTGCACAGCCCGCCACAAACAGGCCCGAGGCCGCCGCACCCGCCCCGGCACGCAGAAAGCCGTCGCCGTCCTGCGTAAGGCCGAAAAGCCCGGCCAGGTGCGCATTTTGCGCAGGGGGGTGGATGCCCTCGCTGAACACCACCAAATCAAAACGGCGGGTGATGAGGCCCTCGGTGGGGTCCTCATAGCGGAGCAGGGAGGGGTGCCCGGCCTGTATTTTTGACGGGCGGCTCTGTATCAGCTCCACATCCAGGTCGGCCAGCTCGTCCATCCAGCTTCCCCCGGCTGCGGCCTGTATTTCCTCATAAAAATAGGCCAGACGGCAGGCGGGGTAATATTGCCGCAGCAGGCCCGCCGCCCGGGTGGTGTAGGCGCAGCACACCCGGGAGCAGTACATGTTTTCCGCCTGCAGGCCGGGCGCGCTGAAGCAGCCTATGAAGGCCACGCTTTCGGGCGGGGCGGGCAGCAGATGGTGCAGGCCCCGGCAGCCCATCTGGGCCTCCAGCTCGCTGCCGGTGAGCAGCCCCGGGGCCCCGCTGGTGCTCTCGATGTCCAGATGGGCCGAAAGCCCGTTGTTGATGCCCTCAAACCCCGTGGCCACCACCAGGGCGGCTAGATGGGCAAAGGTGGCGGTGCCGCCGCCGTGGCGCAGGGTGGCGGTATAGTCCCCTGCACCACCGCAAATTTCCTCCAGCTCGGCCTCTGTCAGAAGCTCCACCAGCGGGTGCCGCTCCACCTTTTCAAACAGGCCGCCCAGCAGGCAAACACCGCAGTTTTGGCATTCGCTGGTGGCCTTGCAGCCGTAGCTGCGGGCTTTTCCGCCCACCGCCTCTGTTTTTTCTGCCAGCACCACGGGCAGGCCGGCATCGGCCAAAAAGGCGGCGGCGGCACAGCCTGCCACCCCGCCGCCCAAAATGAGGACGCGGGGGCCGGACGTCTGGCCTTGGTGAAGGTGTTCCATAAATCCTCCCAGTGGAGCAAGGGCTCTCCTTTGTATGCTGGTTCTGTTCTTCATTATAACACAAACGGGGGGCTTGCAAAGTGCTTTCCAGAGGCGACAAAAGGCGAACTGACTTTGTTAATAAAAAACCAATTAAAAACTTCTTGCATTTTGGGAAAAGTGTGGCATACTAAGAAGCATAAAGCGTAGAATGGGCAAGAATTTGCATCATTCATTTCGCGCAAAGACACTATAAGACTTTCTAGCAGAGAGGATGGAGGAGTACCATGGGATTCAAAAGCGATATTGAGATTGCGCAGGAGACAAAGATGAACCCCATCAGCCAGGTGGCAAAGGAGCTTGGCGTGGACGAAAAACATCTGGAGCCGTATGGTTTTTATAAGGCCAAGGTGGACGATGCGCTGCTGCGCGAAAAGAAGGACAGCCCGGACGGCAAGCTGATTCTGGTGACGGCCATCAACCCCACCCCCGCGGGCGAGGGCAAAACCACCACCAGCGTGGGCCTGGCCGACGGACTGCGCGCCATTGGCAAAAAAACCGTGGTGGCCCTGCGTGAGCCCTCCCTGGGCCCCGTGTTCGGCGTGAAGGGCGGCGCTGCGGGCGGCGGCTATGCCCAGGTGGTGCCCATGGAGGACATCAACCTGCATTTCACCGGCGACTTCCATGCCATTGGCGCAGCCAACAACCTGCTGGCCGCCATGCTGGACAACCACATCTTCCAGGGCAACGCCCTGAACATCGACAACCGCCGCATCACCTGGAAGCGCGCGGTGGACATGAACGACCGGCAGCTCCGCTTCATCACCGACGGCCTGGGCGGCCGCATTAACGGCGTGCCCCGCGAGGACGGCTTCGACATCACCGTGGCCAGTGAGATTATGGCGATTCTCTGCCTGTCGGAGAGCATTGTGGACCTCAAGGCCCGCCTGGCCCGCATCATTGTGGGCTACACCCGCGACGAGGAGCCCGTGACCGCCGGGCAGCTGAAGGCCGAAGGCGCCCTGACCGCCCTTTTGAAGGATGCCATCAAGCCGAACCTGGTGCAAACCCTGGAGCATACCCCCGCCTTCATCCACGGCGGCCCCTTCGCCAACATTGCCCACGGCTGCAACAGCGTGATGGCCACCCGCATGGCGCTGAAATTTGGCGACTATGTGGTGACCGAGGCCGGCTTCGGCGCCGACCTGGGCGCCGAGAAATTCCTCGACATCAAGTGCCGCGCGGCGGGCATTCAGCCCTCGGCTGTGGTCATTGTGGCCACCATTCGCGCGCTGAAACACCACGGTGGTGTGGCCAAAGAGAACCTGAATGAGGAAAACCTGGAGGCGCTGGAGAAGGGCCTGCCGAACCTGCTGCAGCACTGCGCCAACATCAAAGACGTGTTCGGCCTGCCCTGTGTGGTGGCCGTGAACAGCTTCCCCACCGACACCGCCGCCGAGCACACCCTGCTGCAAAACAAGTGCAAGGAGCTGGGCATCAACGTGGCGCTGAGTGAGGTGTGGGCCAAGGGCGGCGAGGGCGGCAAGGCCCTGGCCGAGGAAGTAGTGCGCCTCTGTGAGGAACCCAGCAAGTTCAGCTACTGCTACGAGCTGGAGGACAGCATTGAGGAAAAACTGAACAAGATTGTGAAAAGGGTCTACCATGGCGACAGCGTGTCCCTCACCCCCGGCGCGGCCAAGCAGATGAAGCAGCTGGAGGCCCTGGGCTTTGGCAACCTGCCCATCTGCATGGCGAAAACCCAATACAGCTTCAGCGACAACCAGAAGCTGCTGGGCGCCCCCACCGGCTTCTCCCTCACGGTGCGGAACCTGAAGGTGAGCGCGGGCGCGGGCTTCATTGTGGCCCTCACCGGCGACATCATGACCATGCCCGGCCTGCCCAAGGTACCCTCCGCCGAGAAAATTGACGTGGATGCAAACGGCAAAATCACCGGCCTGTTCTAAACCTTTCTCGAATAAAGGCGGCGCTGCTTTCCACGCTATGCTGTGGGAAGCAGCGCTTTTTTGTGATATACTTTAAGGGAAATAAGAATAGCGGCGGGGCCGCAAGGGAGGATATATGGAAATTGTGGAGTATCAGCCCCAATACAGGCAGGCCTTTGTGGACCTGAACACCACCTGGGTGGAAAAGTATTTTGTGATGGAGGAGGCCGACAGAGAGCAGTTTGCACATATAGATGAGGATATCGAGCGGGGTGCGATGATTCTTTTTGCCATGGAAGATGGGCAAGTATTGGCCACCTGCATGGTGCTGCCCGCCGAAGATGGCGTGTGGGAGCTGTGCAAGCTGGCCTGCGACGAGCGCTATGCGGGCCGGGGGGCGGGCAGCGCCGTGTTTAAGGCCTGCATGGACTACGCCATAGAGCGTGGCGCAAAAAAGCTGGTGCTGGTGAGCAACAGCGCGCTGAAAACCGCCCTGCATATCTATGAGAAGCTGGGCTTCCGGCAGGTGCCGGTGGACAGGGCCGGCGGCTATGCGCGGGCGGATGTACAGTGCGAATACCGGGTGGAGCAGGCGGGCTGAGCAAAAAGCTGTGGCTGGCCCTTGGCGGAGGGCTGCCCCCTTTGGTATTTTAATGAACCTGTTCATTAAAACCTTGACAGGGGAAAAATTGGGTGTATACTTTAAATGAACATGTTCAGCAAAGAGGGGGCGGCTATGCGGAAGAAGGACGAGCACCTGCATGAAACCCTGCTGGAATGCGCCCGGGGGCTGCTGGCTGAAAAGGGCCCCCAGGCCGTGAATATGCGGGAGATAGCCCGGCGTGCGGGGGTGGCCACCGGCACAGTGTACAACTATTTTTCCAGCAAAGAGGATATCCTGATGGCCCTGACCGAGGCCTACTGGCAGGACACGCTGGAGGAGCTGCGCAGGCTGCCGGCCGCCGGGCCGTTTTACGGGCAGCTGGCCGGGGTTTTTCATTTCCTGCGTGGCCGCGTGGCCGGGCAGGCAGGCATGCTGATGGGGAGCCTGGGCCGGGCGGAAACGGCCGGGCGGCAGCGGATGCAGGCGATGCAAACGGGCCTTTGGAACGAGCTGCACCGCCGCTTGCTGGCAGATGAAGCCCTGCCGCCGGGCCTATGGAAAAAGGGCTTTACCGCCGTGCAAGCCACCGATTTTGTGCTGACAAACCTGGTGGCAGCCCTGCGCAGCGGCGCGGAAAACGTGGAGTATTTGGAAGAAGTGCTTCGCCGGGTTTTGTACTGCGGGCAAGCCCCGGCTGAATGAGAAAGTGAGGAAAAGCAATGGCGCAAGCGCTGGTGGAGAGTATTTTTGACATTGTATATCTGGTGGGCGTGGTGAGCGCCGGGCTGGTGATGGTGCTGAAAGGCGGGCGCGACCCGCTGGTGAAGAAGTTTGGCCTGATGGCGGTGCTGCTGGGCGCGGGAGACGCTTTTCATCTGGTGCCCCGCATGGTGGCGCTTTGGGGCAGCGGCCTGGAGGCCAACGCCGTGCCCCTGGGGGTGGGCAAGCTCATCACCTCCATCACCATGACGGTGTTTTATCTGATTTTGTATTACATCTGGCGGGAGCGCTACAAAATTGAGGGGCAAAAGGGCCTGACCGCTGTGATGTGGGCGCTGACGGCGGCCCGTGTGGGGCTGTGCCTGCTGCCGCAAAACGACTGGCTGAGCTACCGCCAGCCCCTGTTCTACGGCATTTTGCGGAACATCCCCTTCGCCATCATGGGCATTCTCATCATTGTGCTGTTTGCCCGCGAGGTGCGCAGGGCGAAGGACGAGGTCTTCCGCTTCATGCCGCTGGCGGTGATATTGTCGTTCGGCTTCTACATTCCGGTGGTGCTGTTTGCCGAAACGGTGCCCCTGCTGGGCATGCTGATGATTCCCAAAACGCTGGCCTATGTGTGGGTGGTGCTGATGGGATGGAAGCTATATAAACAATCTACAGCAAATCAATAAACTGTGGCGTATAGATACGGGAAAAATCGGGCGATGCATAACAGTTTCCAGCAAAAGCTTGCTGCGCAACCTTTTGAGAAACTGTAATAAACAGAGATAGGAGTTCTGGAATCATGACAAGAAAATATGCAAATATGGCTTTTATTTATGCGATACTGGCGATGGTGTGCGGGGTGTTTTACCGGGAGTTCACCAAGTTTTCCGGCTTTACCGGGCCCAAAACCAACCTCTCGGTGATGCACGCGCATTACCTGATGCTGGGAATGTTCTTTTTCCTGCTGGTGCTGGTGCTGGAAAAGCTCTATACACCGTCGGTGCAAAAGCTGCACAAGCCCTTTTTCCTCTGCTACAACATCGGTTTGAATATCACGGCTCTGGGCTTTTTTGTGCGCGGCCTCACCCAGGTGCTGGGCAGCCCGCTAAGCAAGGGGCTGGACGCGGCCATTTCCGGGGTGGCGGGCATTGGGCATATTCTGCTGGGCCTTGGCATTGTCCTCTACCTCCTTGCCCTGCGTAAGCAGATAGCGGCCAAGGGCGAAGCGGCGGCATAAGAAAATGCAGATTGTACAAGCAGAGCCCGTAGATTACCGCGATATTTTGGCATTGCAGCGGCTTGCCTACCAAAGCGAGGCGGAGCTGCTGGGCGAGCAGGACATTCCCCCCTTGCGCCAGACCCTGGCAGAGCTGCAGGCGGAATGCCGGGACAGCCTGGTGCTGAAAATGGTGGAGGAGGACGGGCGGCTGGTCGGCTCGGTGCGGGCCTTTACCCGGGAGGGAACGGTCTACATTGGCAAGCTGATGGTGCACCCCCAGTGGCAGGGCCGCGGCCTGGGCAGGGCCCTGTTGGCCGAGCTGGAGAGCCTTTTCCCCGGCCACCGCTATACGCTGTTCACCAGCAGCAAAAGCGAAAGGAATCTGGGCTTTTATCGGCGCCATGGCTATACCTGCTATAAGGAAAGCCCCATGCCCGGTGGCTGGAGCCTGGTCTATCTGGAAAAAGGGCCAAAGACGGAATAGCGGCCACAGCAATGAGGACAACAACCAAAACAACCATCACTTTTGCGCAGAAGCCTGCAAAAATAGATGGTTGCTTTGTGTTTACAGCCCTATTGCTTGGGGCTATATAGGGCAATTTTTGCAAAGAGCCTTTTTCCATTTGCCGTGGCAAGGCGTAACATTTCCCCGGTGCTGCTGCCCCGAATCTCGGCTATCTTTTCGGCTGTTTTCACAATCAGCCCGCTGTGGCACTGGCGGCCCCGGTAGGGCTCCGGGGCCATGTAGGGGCAGTCGGTCTCCAGCAGCAGGTAGTCTTGCGGCACAGCGGCGGCGGCCTCCCGTGGGCGCTTGGCGTTCTTGAAGGTGACAGGCCCGGCAAAGCCCAGGTAGACGCCCTGCCCACAGAGCCAGGCCGCGTCCTCGGCGGAGCCGGAATAGGCGTGCAGCACGGCGCGGGGGCGGTGCTTTTTCAGCAGGGCGTACACTTCGGCGTGGGCCTCGCGGTCATGGATGGAGAGGGGCAGGCCGTGCTTCTGGGCCAGCAGAATCTGCGCTTCAAAGAGCTCGAGCTGGGCCTCGCGAGGCACCGGCCAGTGGTGGTCCAGCCCCACCTCGCCCACCGCCACCACCTTTGGGTGGGCCAGCAGCTTCTCTATTTCGGCCAGCTCGGCCCGCCAGTCGCCCCGGAACCGCGCCACCGTGGAGGCATCGTCCTCTATCAGGCTCTCGGGGTGGATGCCCACCGCCGTGTACAGCCAGGGAATTTGCTCGGCCAGCGCCAGGCTGGCCTCGGCACTGGCAAGGTCGGTGGCCTGGTCCAGCACCAGGGCCACCCCCATGCCGGGCAGGGCGGCCAGCAGCTCGGCCCGGTTTGCATTAAAGGAGCCCGAGGTATAGTGGGCGTGGGTGTCGAAAATGGGGCCGGTGGGCTGGGTGCTCAGTTCGGCCAGGCCTGTGATTTCTGCCATCTTACCGCACCAGATGGCCGGGCACGGCCTCGTCCGGCAGGAAGAGCACCTGCGCCTCCCCGTTTGGCCCGTCGGCGGCCAGCAGCATGCCCTCGCTCTGGATGCCGCGTATCTTGGCCGGGGCGAGGTTTGACACCAGAACAATCTTCCGGCCTGTTAAGGCCTCGGGGCTGTACCAGGGGGCGATGCCCGAGAGCACGGTGCGCTCCCGGCTGCCGTCAAACACCGTCAATTGCAGCAGCTTGTCGGCCTTTTCCACCTTTTGGCAGGCGCGTATTTCCCCCACCAGCAGCACCGTCTTGCGGAATTCTTCATAGCTCACTTCGGGTGTTTTTTCTTCTACAGGCGCGGCTTTTGCCTCTGCCTCGGCCTCTATCGCCGCCAGCAGGGCCTCCGCATCCAGCCGCGCAAACAGGGCGCAGGGCTTTTCCACCCCGCGGGTGGCGTCATACAGGCCAAAGCGCGCAAGGCTTTCCAGGCTCTGCTGCTCTGCCGGGCAGTTCAGCTGGCGGAAAATCTCGGCCGAGGTGGCGGGCAGGAAGGGGGCCAGCAGCACCCCCAGATGCCGGATGGCCTCCAGCAGGGTGTACAGCACCGAGGCCAGCCGGGCGCTTTGGCTTTCGTCCTTGCCCAGCACCCAGGGCTCCGTCTCATCGATATATTTGTTGGCCCGCTTTGCCAGCGCCAGCACCGCTTCGGTGGCGTCGGCACAGTGGAAGGCGTCCATCTTCTCTATCATTCCGCTACGTGCCTCGGCGGCGGCGGCGGCCAGCGCATCGTCTATGCTCTCCGCCTGGCGGGCGGCGGGCAGCTTGCCGCCAAAGTATTTGTGCGTCATGGAGAGGCTGCGCTGCACCAGGTTGCCGATGGTGTTGGCTAAATCGGCATTGTAGCGGTCGAAAATGCGGGAATAGGTGATGGTGCCGTCCTGCGCATAGGGCATCTCGCTCAGCAGGTACCAGCGCACCCCGTCCACCCCAATGCGCCCGGCCAGCTCGTCGGCATAAATCACGTTGCCGCGGCTTTTGCTCATCTTGTCCTCCCCGCTGAGAAGCCAGGGGTGCCCGTAGACGGACTTTGGCAGCGGCAGGCCCAGCGCCATCAGGATGATGGGCCAGTAAATGGTGTGGAAGCGCAGAATATCCTTGCCAATGATGTGCACATCGGCGGGCCAGTAGCGCTTGTACAGCTCGCCGGGGGCGTCGGGGTCGTAGCCCAGCGCGGTGATATAGTTCGAAAGGGCGTCAATCCACACATAGATGACGTGGCCGTCGTCGAAGGAGACGGGAATGCCCCATTGGAAGGTGGAGCGGGAGACGCAGAGGTCTTGCAGGCCGGGTTTTAGGAAGTTGTTCACCATTTCGCGCTTGCGGCTCTCGGGGAAGATGAAACCGGGGTTCTGCTCCAGGTGCTCCTCCAGACGCTTTTGGTACTTCGAGAGCCGGAAAAAGTAGGCCTCCTCGCTGGCCTTCTTCACCTCGCGGCCGCACTCGGGGCATTTGCCGTCCACAAGCTGGCTGTCGGTAAAAAAGCTCTCGTCGGGCAGGCAGTACCAGCCCTCGTATTTCGATTTGTAGATGTCCCCCTGGTCGTAGAGCTGTTTGAAAATCTTTTGCACCACGGCCTTGTGGGCCGGGTCGGTGGTGCGGATGAAGCCGTCGTAGCTGGTGTTCAGCTCGTCGCAGATGGCGCGCACCTGCCCGGCCACCTCGTCCACCAGCAGCTGCGGGGGAATGCCGCGTTCCTTTGCGTTTTCTTCTATCTTCTGGCCGTGTTCGTCGGTGCCGGTGAGGAAATACACGTCCTTGCCCTGCATCCGTTTCAGCCGGGCAATGGCGTCTGTCAGCACAATTTCGTAGCTGTTGCCAATGTGCGGCTTACGCGAGGTGTAGGCAATGGCCGTGGTGATGTAATATTTATCTTTTGTTTTATCCATAATAGACCTCAAATCACTTCTCTAAAATAAAAAACCGCTCGTACCATACGAGGAAGGTGAACACTGTCCAGATGCGGCGGCCACGGTTGGCCTTGCCCTCGTAGTGCTCGTTCAGCAAATGCATAATTTTCTCGGTCTCGAAAAACTGGGCCGCGTAGTCGCTCTCGAAATAGCCCCGCACAAGGTCGTAGTACTTTTTCTCCCGCAGCCAGTTCCGAATGGGCACCGGGAAGCCCTTCTTGGGCCGGGTGGCCCATTCGTCCGGCAGGCAGCGGTTTGCCGCCTCGCGGAACACCACCTTGTTCTGGGTGCCACGGATGCGGTAGCGCGTCGGAATTTTCCCGGCCAGGGCCATCACCTCTTTGTCCAAAAAGGGCACCCGCAGCTCCAGAGAGTGGGCCATGCACATCTTGTCGGCTTTCAGCAGAATGTCGCCGGGCAGCCAGAGGTGCATGTCCAGATATTGCTTTTTGCTCACCTCGTCCTCGCCTTGCACCGTTTCATAGAAGGGCTGTGCCATGGCAAGCGGGGAGGGCCCGCCCCGGTAGGCGGGCTTCAGCACGTCCAGCGCCTCTTTCTCGCCAAACACCACCGCCTGGCCAATGAACCAGTTCTCGGGGCGGGCGGCGCTTTTCAAAAGGAAATTGCGGCCTTTGAAGCCGGGCATGG